>NZ_CVTT01000029.1:0-46627 GCF_900006605.1 Pseudomonas sp. 58 R 3
GGCTTCGCGTTGCCGCCACTGGCAGCCTTGGGCCGGGTGCCGCCGCTGCGGGTATTGCGACGCGACATGCTGCCGATCCCTTCCAGCACCTGGATGGTCTATGGCGCTGCGTTGTTCGCCCTTGGCCTGATCATGTGGCGCCTGAGCCTCGACCTGGTGCTGACCTTCGCGTTGCTCGGCGGTGGCGTGATGGCGGCACTGATTCTGGGTGGTTTACTGCTGTTGTTATTGCAAAGCCTGCGTCGTTTATTGGCCCGCGCTTCCCTGCCCTGGCGCCTGGGCCTGGGCCAGTTGCTGCGCCATCCATTGGCGGCGGCCGGGCAGTCCCTGGCGTTTGGCTTGATCCTGTTGTCCATGGGCTTGATCGCCCTGCTGCGCGGCGAATTGCTCGACACCTGGCAAAACCAGCTACCCAAGGACGCCCCCAACTATTTCGCCCTGAACATCCTGCCGGCCGACAAAGACGCCTTTGGCGCCCGCCTGCTGGAATTGCAAGCGCAAGCGGCGCCGCTGTACCCGGTGGTGCCGGGCCGCTTGATCAGCATCAACGGCGAGCCGGTGCAGGAGATTGTCAGCAAAGATTCCAGTGGTGACCGCGCTGTGCAGCGCGACCTGAGCCTGACCTGGGCAACCGACCTGCCACCGGGCAACGTCCTCACCGCAGGCGCTTGGTGGTCACAGCAACCGGGCGACGGCATCCCAGGCGTATCGGTAGAAGCCAAGGTCGCTGAAAGCCTGAAGCTCAAGCTCAATGATCATCTGGTGTTCACCGTCGGTGGCGAGAACCGTGAAGCACGGGTGACGAGCCTGCGGACCATCAACTGGGACAACTTCCAGCCCAACTTTTTCATGATTTTCCAGCCCGGCACCTTGAAGGACCTCCCCGCCACTTACCTGACCAGCTTCTACCTGGCGCCAGGGCATGACCAGCAGATCGTCGACCTGTCCCGGGCCTTCCCGGCCGTCACCATCCTGCAGGTCGAAGCCTTGCTGGAGCAGTTGCGCAGCATTCTCGCCCAAGTGACCCTGGCGGTGGAGTACGTGTTGCTGTTTGTGCTGGCGGCGGGCATGGCGGTGTTGTTTTCGGGCCTGCAAGCCACCCTGGATGAGCGGATTCGCCAGGGCGCGCTATTGCGTGCCCTGGGGGCCGAGCGCAAGTTGCTGGTCAAGGCGCGGCGCATCGAGTTCGGCTTGCTCGGCGCGGTCAGTGGCCTGCTGGCGGCCCTGGGCACCGAGTTGGTGACCTGGGTGCTGTACCGCTACGCCTTCGACCTGGCCTGGCATCCGCATGCGTGGCTGCTGCTACTGCCGGTGATCGGCGCCGTGCTCATCGGCGGCGCCGGTGTCTTCGGTACGCGTCGGGCGTTGAATGCCAGCCCATTGACGGTGTTGCGCGAAGGTTGAAACCAGCGATGGCCTGCACGCCCGACGGCGTGCCGGCCAGCGTTTATTTCACATACTCGATACCGGTAATCCACCAGCACACCTCGCCGGTCGGCGTCTGCACCATGGCCTCATCGTCGACCTCCTTGCGCAGCAGCGCCCGGGCCATGGGTGAGTCGATGGAGATGTAATCCATGCGCTCATAAATTTCGTCATAGCCGACGATACGAAACCGCTTGGTCTCGCCCTGCTCATTTTCGATATCGACCCAGGCGCCGAAAAACACCTTGCCCTCCTGCTCGGGCATGTACTCCACCACCCGCATATCTTCCAGGCGCTTGCGCAGGTAACGCACCCGCCGATCAATCTCACGCAGCAGTTTCTTGTTGTACTGGTAATCCGCGTTCTCGCTGCGATCTCCGAGAGACGCCGCCCAGGTCACCTTGCGCGTGGTATCCGGGCGTTTTTCACGCCACAGGTAATCCAGCTCTTTTTTCAGCGCCTCATGACCTTCTTTGGTAATCAGCTTGGTACTCAAACGCGTGCATCCCCAGACAATGTCCAATGGTGCCGATGCCAAGGCAGCATGCCCTGGCGCCGGCCGGCTGGGGTTGATGATAAATGAACCCTGAAAAGTAGCCAGACCGCAGAACACATCAGCTTCAAGCCTGGCCATCCAGGGTTTGATCCAGTTCCAGAAGCACACTCTGCAGGCGCTGGCGTATTCCGGCCACCTGCGACAGCGCCAGCGTCAACTTCTCAGCCTTCTGGCCAACTTCAAGGTTTCGCGCCTGCAACTGCATTGTTTGCTGCTGCAACTCTCGGCTCTTGTCCTCCAGCTCAGATTGCTCCTGTTCGAGTCGGGTTTGCCACTGCTCAAGCATCTGCTCTCGCTCGATTGTCGCTTGCTGTTGCTGCGACAGCTCTTGGGCGACCTTGGCCAGGCGGGTCAGCGTGCTGTCGACCTCGAGCAACGAGGCATGCTCCATCTGGGGGGCAGGTGGGCGCGGTGCAGGCGCGGCCGGCTCAACCTGAACCGGGGGCACACTGAGCTCGACCGGTTCCGGTTCCGCCTTTGGTTGTGGTTCCGGCTTTGGTTCCGGTTCTGGTTCCGGCTTTGGTTCTGGCTCCAATGCCTGCTCCTGAGCTATCGCGACGGGTGCCTCCAGCGGTTGTGCCTTGAGCGGCTCGGAAACCGGAGGCTCAGCGGAGTTGGCTGGGTTCGTGGGCCTGGGCGGGGAAATCATCTGCGATGAGAAGCGAATCGAAGGCACGATCAACGAAGCACTTTCGATGGCCGGCAGTGCGGGCGCGGACATGCCCAGAGTAATAACCTTCATGACCAGGGCCTTCTTGATGATCATTGAATGATGATCTTCCGGTCTGGCGGGCGGCAACTTGCAGCCCTTCAAATCAATAAAATGGAAAGGGATCGAGGATTCGCTAACAGTGCCGGTCTTGGATCCGGATGCTGCCGCTGCCACGAGGATTTGCTTGAACACTTGCATGGCAACTTGCAGGTCTTCCTTGGACTCGACCCCACCCAGAAAATACCGATCGAGTTTCTTGCGGAGCGCCGCGATGTAGACCCTGGAGTTACCAGGTTCGGTCTCTTCATCCAGGCTATAGACCAGAAAGTTTGAATCGGTCTGTGCAACGGCAAATCCGCAAAGTAATGCACCGTTGATCGGTGTGTCCTGACCGCTGCGTTCAAGAACAAGCGTGCGAAGAAGCATCATGATATTCAGGCCTTATTGCGAAAGAGTAAAACTTATTTGAACGCCAGATAAACACCTGGCCGTTAACAAGCCTCGGAACAACGCAATTGTTTCAGCAAGTTATCTGATTCGGCGTAGGACTTATCTGATAAACATGTCCCCTTGTTCCCAAGTCCAATGATTAAACGTATCTTTCTCGGCGCTTACCGTGCATGACGGTAAATGTTCCTACGCCTCGCAAAACTTATTCGGTAAAAAGATGCTCGAGATAAGCAGCCTGACAAAGCGTTTGGGCAAAAGAAACATCATCACTAATGTCTCATTTTGTGCCCAACGCCAGGAATGCATCGGCCTGTTCGGGGAGAATGGCGCAGGCAAGACCACTCTACTGAACGTGATAGCCGGGTTCGCCAAACCTTCTGCGGGGCATGTGACTGTCCAAGGCTTCGACACTCAGACGCAGCCAGTGCAGGCGCAAAAAAACCTCGGTTATCAGCTCCAGGGCGGCCTCAGCCATCAGACACTGTCGGTCAAAGGCGTGCTCAATTTCATTGCCGCCGTTCGCGGCTTCAGCGGTGCCGAAAAACGTAGCCGTGTCGATCGGGCCGCCATGCGCCTGGAGCTGTCACGGGTGCTCGATACACCGATTGCGGCGCTTTCGATCGGCTTGAAACGCAGAGTAGCCATCGCCCAGGCGATCCTGCACGGCCCCGGCCTGCTGTTGCTGGATGAGCCGACCGAGGGGCTCACACCGGATCAACTGCTCAGGTTCAAGACACTTATCCAGGCGCTGACCGAAGACATGGCCGTCATCATTGCCTCCCGGCACTGCGACCACCTGTCCGGGCTTTGCACGCGCGCCCTGGTTATCGCCGGCGGGCACCTTGTGGCAGATACCCCACTGCCCGACTTGCAGCGCAACTCGCGGCATTACCGAGCCGTCACGCTGGCCGCAGAAACACCCCTGGATTTACTCGCCCTTGCCGTATTACCCGGCGTGGCAGGTATAGAAGAGGACCGGCATGCACCCGGCACCGTGACCGTTCTGGCCATGCCCGGGCACGCCATCTACCCCCATATCAACGCACTTATCGCCAGCCGCGGCTGGAACATAACGTCACTGAATCTGGAGCCAGGTCGCCTGAACGAAGTCGTTCAGCATCTGAGCCACGAGGTCACCCTTTGAAACTGCTGCCTGTCATTTTCAAACGCCAACTCGCCAGTTATGCCTGTACACCCAGCACGTACCTGGGTATTGCCGCGTTTCTGGTTTCGTGCGCCACCCTGGGGTTGTATACAAGCAAGTGGCTGGAACAGGACAGCGGCGACCTGCAGGTATTTTTCCAATTGCACCCTTGGCTCTACCTGCTGCTGATTCCCATGTTGTCGACACAATTGTGGTCGGACGAACACCACGCCGGCATGCGCGACACGCTGAAGACCCTGCCTATCACCGGCGCAGAGCGGGTTATCGGAAAGTTTCTGGCTGCGTGGGTCGTGTGCGGTATCGCATTGTTGCTGACGTTCCCACTGGTGATCCTCGCCAACTACCTCGGCACCGCCGATAACCGTGTTATCTCTTCACAGTTTCTAGCCAGTTGGTTGCTGGCCGGCGCCTATCTTTCTGTCGGATGTTTTACTTCTACCCTGACCCATCAACGTTTGGCTGTGTTCCTTATAACGGTGGTGATGTTACTGGCAGCCAGCGGACTTTCATCGGTTCTCGACGCACTTGAGCATCAGGCGCCGATCTGGGTCATAGACAGCCTGGTCTCGATTAATCCTATCTCGCGCTTCGGTGCTATCGACAACGGCAAACTGACACTGCATGACGGCTTGTACTACATCAGCATGATCCTTGCCTTTCTCTCGGCATCCACAGTCATGCTCAATTACAAAACCCGTTGAGAAGGAAAGCAAACGATGCGTTCCACTCTGAGTACAGGTATGACGCTGCTGGTCATATTGCTGCTTTTCCTTGCATTTAATCTCGCCTGGGTCGGCAAACTACCGAATATCCGCTGGGACTTCTCACAGCAGAAAATCCACACTTTATCGTCCCCTGCGCGACAACTGCTTGCCACTCTGGAACACCCACTGGATCTGTATTACTTCAACTCAAGTAATGACCCGAGAAGAAGCCAGGCAATAAACCGCTATGGCGAACGAGTGGAAGATTTACTCAAAGAGTTCGAAAAAGCGTCAAAGGGCATGATTAACCTACATGTTATAGATCCGACACCTTATTCAGAGGATGCCTACAAGGCCGGCCTGTTCGGATTGGATGACAAGCAAGGCTTTCTTGGCCTCATCGGCACCCGCGCAGGCCAGCCCGCACAACGTATCAAAGTACTGCGCCCGGCTGACGAGCCCTTGCTTGAGTACGAAATCAGCCATCTGATCCACCAACTGATGCACCCCGAGCTCCCCACCGTCGGCGTATTGACGGGGTTGGCATTGAACGCGTCTGGGGAACAAGTGCTGGCCCAGATGCATCGGCATTTCAATTTGGTCGGCCTGGCATCAAGCACCCCGACCGTGCCCGAATCGATCCAAACCCTGATGGTTGTACACCCGCGCGCCCTGCCGGAACAAACCCTGTATGCGATTGACCAGTTTGTATTGAGGGGTGGCAAACTGATGCTCTTTATTGACCCGGTGAGCGAGGCCGAGACAAACGCCAAGCCCACCGACACAAGGCTGGACGGGCTATTGGCGGCTTGGGGCATTCAGATGCCGGCGGACAAACTGTTGATCGATCACGCTTTTGGTTCAGGCGCGCCGGCGGTACGGCACCCGGCCAGGCTGAACCTGCCTCGGCACGCGATGGCCGCCAACGACGTGAGTGTCTGGAAACTGGATACGGTCATCGTCTCGAGCAGCGGTGCGCTGTCGCGCGTGAGAAAAAGCCGCACCACGCTCACGCCCCTGTTGCAGAGTTCCCGGCGCTCCACCCTGCTGGACTCAGGCCGCTTTGCAGCAACGTCTGCAGCCGACTTACTGGCTGAAGGGATACCGGCTGCCACGCAACCCCACATGATCGCGGCGCGCCTCGAAGGCCCCGCCTACTCGGCCTTTCCGGATGGCGTTGGCGAACAACGTGCCGGTCTGCAAAAGGCTGCGCATATCGAGGTGGTGGTAGTCGCCGATACCGATTTGCTGATGGACGCTGTGATTGACTCTGCGCCCAATAGCAACGTGATGTTTGTCTTGAATACCCTGGATAACCTTGCGGCTCCCGACGTGCTCGCAAACATTCAACCGCGTACAAAGGTCAGCCATTCTCCCCACGCACTGGAGCAACTGCGCGAGGCTGCAGAGCGGGCTTATGCGCAAAAGGCCGGCGAACTGCAAAGGCGGCTTGAGCACACCGAGCAGGAATGGCAGCGCTTGAATCCACCGAGTATCGGCTTCGGCACCCGCGCGGTGGATACGACTATCCAATTGCAGGCGCTCAACAAGGAACGCCTGCGCCTGCCCATGGAGTTGCAGGCACTCAAGGTCCAGGCGTATGCATCTGTGAATCAAGTGGAGCGCAATCTCAAGTTGTTGATGATCGGCGCGGTGCCGTTGCCGTTATGCCTGATCGCCTGTGCAGTGTTCCTCTACCACCGGCGTCGTCGATCGGCGGCTGTCGTTCACTGATCAGCCGTCAACGACGCGCAATCAGCCCTTGCCGGGCGATGCGCGTCAGTTGGCGGATCACTTCCTCGGCATCGCCGGCGCTGGGCGCCTGGATAACGGCAAGATCAAAACTGTTGCTGGCAAAACGTCTCAGGGAATCGCCATCTTCCACAAACTGGATCAGAAACGCTGAAGGGCGCCCTGTGCGGCGCGGCCAGCCGTCCAGGTAACGCAACAAGGTCGGCTGATGTTTGCCACCCAGCAGGATCTTGGGGTTGCGTTGAGTCAGGTCCGCAGTGATCGGGGCCAGGCGTATGAGGGGGCGTAGTGCATTCATCGTGTCGTGTCTCTGCCTCAAAAGTCTGCGGGCAGGTGAGAGGCAACACCGAACCAGCGCTTTAGCGGTATTTCGAAACCTGACTCATGATGAGTGCATGCTTCTGTCGGGCTGCATTGAGTCCCAGTGGCGCCCCGCAATTAGCTGTTTAAATCGGCGCATGAGCAGCATCCTAGAGAAGCCGGTGGGGCGATGTCAAGAATCCCGAGCAATGAAAAAGCCCGCTCATGGCGGGCTTTTTCAGGGCGTTACGCGACCGATCAGTGGGCGATGGCACGGTCGACGGACAGTTTGCCGGCGCCTTCGAACAACACCGCCAGCGCACCGCCAAGCAAGGCCAAGGCGAACTCATAACCGTTGTTGGCCATGAACAGGCCGTTATGGATATGCACCGAGAAGATCGCCACCAGCGACAGGAAGGCCAGGCCCAATGCCGCCGGGCGCGCCAGCAAGCCGATGATCAAGGCCAGCCCGGCGAAGAACTCCGTACCGCCGGACAACACCGCCATCAGCGTGCCTGGGGTCAGGCCGAGGCTTTCCATGTACTGCGCAGTACCGGCCAAACCGCCGCCGCCAAACCAGCCAAACAGCTTTTGCGAACCGTGGGCGGCGAAAACGATGCCGACAAAGATTCGCAGGATGGTCAGGCCGTAACCGGCGCGAGTGGACAGAATGCGAGTGATCAGTGGGCTCATGGTGATAATCCTTTTCAAAGTAGGGGTTGGTTGGCCGCTATATTAATCGGATCATGCAATGATAAAAGCGCAAAAATCGCCTAATACTTATCGATAAAACCGATTATTTTCGTGAGGCAATTTTCGGCGCCGACGGCTCCAGGGATTCACGCTCCCGATCAAACGCCAAGTAATACTTGTTCACGCTATTAACATAGCTGACGCCGCCCATTCCCACCTGCTCCATGGCAATACGCTCGACCTGGAAAAACCACTGATTGGGGTTCAAGCCCCGCCGGCGAGCCTCTGCACGCATACCCTGGACCCGCTCCGGCCCCATGTTGTAAGCCGCCAGCACAAAGGCCATGCGCTCGCGCTCGTTGAGTTTGGGGCTGGCGAAGAACTTGCGACGGATCATCGCCAGGTAGCGCGCACCGGCCTGCACATTGCTGTCCAGGCTCTCGATATTGTTCACCCCCACCCGCTGCGCCGCCGAGGGCGTGATCTGCATCAGGCCGGTAGGCCCGCCGCTGTTACGCGCGCCAGGGTCCAGAGCGGATTCCTTGAACGCCAGCGCGGCCAGGTTCAGCCAGTCCATGCCCTGCTCACGGGCGTGCTTTTGCAGCACCGGACGCAATTTCTCCAGACGCTGACGGTCGGCGCGGGCCAGCGGATTACGCACCTGGTAAAGACGTCGATAAATACGCTGGAACGCCACGTCCTGGTCGGACGGCGTGCGATAAGTCTTGAGAAAGCGATCGATACTGGCCCGCAGCATCGAGGCATCCTGGCGCACAAACCAGTATTCATCACCCGGTGCGCTGATGACCACCTGCCGATCAAAACGTAACTTGGGCAGGATTTTCGACCAGCGCTCGGCAATCGGTTTTTCGACAATGGTGAGGTGGAAGATCCCGGCCTGGACCATCTCCAATACGTCCTCCACGGCCAGCGTAGGGTCCACCCACTCCACCTTCACGGGCGCACGCTTGTGCAGCGCCAGTTGCTGGTTGACCTGACTGATCGCATCCGCCGCCGCACTGCCGGTGGTCAACGCCAGGGTGCGCCCGGACAATTGCTCCAGCCTGGTAAACCGTCGCTCCCCCTTCACGCCCACCAGCCACAGCGGCACACCACTGGCAATCGGGTCGCTGGTGCTGATCTTGTGCGTGGCCTTTACATCGAGCAGTTCACCCGGCGCCACCAAGTCGCCTTCGCCACGGGCCAACGCGCCAAGCAATTGGTCCTTGGCCTTGGGAATGATCTTGAGGTTGATGGCTTCTCCATCCCGGGCGTGGCCGTTCAGGTATTGCTCGAAGGCGCGCAGACGATGATATTCGACGCCGATGGCCTGGCCCTGGACCTCACCGGAACTGTTACGGCTCTGGTTGACCAGCACACGCAGGGTGCGGCTGGAACGGATCTGCGCCAAATCACGGACCTTGCCGGGCTTGGTCACCTCCAGCGGCCCGTCGAGACGCGCGACCGCCGCCGTGGGCAGCAGTAACGTGAGGCACAACATAAGCAACGCCGAGGGTCGGATCATCCGCTCTCCGGAAAGAATACTGGCCAGCCATCTCGTGAAAGACGAGAAGCTGGAGGTCAGAAACAGAGCGCTTCAAGCGCTGGCAAGGCACGCAACGGTGGCGTCGGGGCAGGCGATGGGCCAGCCACAATGTCACTTGCGACGTTCAAAGACAGCTATAACGCGTTGTAGTTCTTAGTTTTTCTTATAAATCTACAGCTCTGATATGCTTTCCGGCCGCAGGCGGAGCTAGCACCATGCAACTCATTGATATCGGCGTCAACCTGACCAACCCCAGTTTCGACGAGAGGCACCAGGCCGTTCTCGACCGAGCCTATGCCGCCGGCGTGCAACAATTGGTGCTCACCGGCACCAGCGTCGACGGCAGCGAACAGGCTCTGGAATTGTGCGTAAAACTCGATGAAAGCGGCCAACGCCTGTTCAGCACCGCCGGCATTCACCCGCACTCGGCCAGTGACTGGAACGGCGACAGCGCCCAGCGTTTGCGCGGGTTGCTCAGCGAAAGCCGCGTGCGTGCGGTGGGCGAATGCGGGCTGGACTTCAACCGGGACTTTTCCCCGCGCCCGCAGCAGGAAAAAGTCCTCGAAGCGCACCTGGCACTGGCGGTCGAGCTGAAACTGCCGGTGTTCCTGCACGAACGTGACGCCAACCAGCGCCTGCTGGAGATTCTCAAGGATTACCGCGATCACCTGACCGCCGCCGTGGTGCATTGCTTTACCGGCGAGCAACAGGCGCTGTTCAGCTACCTCGACCTCGACTTGCACATCGGCATCACTGGCTGGATCTGCGACGAGCGCCGTGGGACGCACCTGCATCCGCTGGTCAGGGAAATTCCCCGTGGCCGCCTGATGCTGGAAAGCGATGCGCCGTACTTGCTACCGCGCACCTTGCGGCCCAAGCCGAAAAATGGCCGTAATGAACCGGCTTATTTGCCGGAAGTGCTGCGTGAAGTGGCCCTGCATCGCAATGAAACGCTGGAGGACCTGGCCGAACACAGCACCGCCTGCGCCCGTGGGTTTTTTGGGCTGCCCCCAGTGGATTGATGCGGCGCATTGACCCATGTCAAAAACGCTTTCCTGAGTAGCGGCACAATAATGGCACCTTGCCAATGCTGTTTCCGCTATCAGAGAAAACCTTCCATGGGTGCCTGGCTTAGCAATATCTCGCTGAAATACAAATTCTGGGCCGTGAATGCGGTCGCTTTCATCACCACCCTGCTGCTGGTGCTGTATGCCGTGCAGCTTGAGCAACAGGCCCGCAGCGATGCGTCCCGGTCCTCGGCGCAGGCCCAGGCGCGACTACTCGGTGCCTGGCCGGCCGACACCCCATTACCCAAAGATGAACATTGGCTGACCTTTGCCCGCGGCCAAACCCCATCGTTGGCTGATCAGGATCTGTCCGCCTTGAGCACTGCCAGCGGTTGGGTTGAACTCAATCACATGCCCTTGTTCGGGGAAAACCCACTGATCGGCGCCGAAGTCCTCACACGGGCCGATGGCCAACAGATTGCCGTGCTGGCCTACGGCCGCAGCCTCAGCCAAGTCTTCGGCGAACGCTTTGCCAACTATGCCGTGGCCGTGTTGATCCTCATGCTAGCGATGCTCGGGGCCTCGCAGTTGCTGATCCGCTTCCTGCTCAGCCAACTCAACACCCTCAAGGACGTGATGCTGCACGTGGAGAAGACCGGTGACCTGTCGGCTCGCGTGCCCCTGGCGTGCAAGGACGAGGTGGGCCAGATGGCCAGCGCCTTCAACGCCATGCAAGCCGGTTATCAGCGCGTGGTCAGCACCGTGGCGCGCACCGCCCAGCAACTCGACGATGGCGCCGCACGCCTGGCCAGCAGCATGAACGAGGTGCAGCACGGCATGCTCGGCCAGCAAAGCGAAACCGACCAGGCCGCCACCGCCATCAATGAAATGACCGCCACCGTCTACCATATCGCCCAGCATGCCGGCGCAACCCGCGACCTGTCCCAGACCGCCGACACCCTCGCCGGCAGCGGCCAGGAAGTGGTCACCCGGGTACAGCGTTCGATCGCAGGCCTGTCCACCGGCGTGCAGCAGACGGCCGAAATGATCCAGAAACTCGCTGAAGACAGTCAGAAAATCAACGGTGTGGTCGGCGTGATCCACAGCATCGCCGAACAAACCAACCTGCTTGCCCTCAACGCCGCCATCGAGGCCGCCCGCGCCGGCGAAATGGGCCGTGGTTTTGCCGTGGTGGCCGACGAAGTACGCAACCTGGCCAAGCGTGTGCAAAGCTCCACCGATGAAATCACCCGCATGGTCTCGGCGCTGCAAGCCGGCACCCGCGATGCGGTGGACTTTATGCAGGAAAGCTCGTTCAAGGCCGACGACTGCGTGCAACAGGCCCAGGATGCCGGTGCCGCACTGGCCGAAATCACCAGTGCCGTGGCACAGATGCGCGAGAGCAACACCCAGATTGCCGTGGCCGCCGAACAGCAGAGCCATGTTGCCGAGGAGATGAACCGCGCGGTGGTGAGCATTCGCGATGTGACCGAGAACACCGTGCAGCAGACGGTGGAGTCGGCCACCACCAGCAATCAGCTGGCGACCTTGGCCGGGGAATTGAGCAAGGCGATCGGGCAGTTGAAGCTATAAGCCAAACAAGGCTGGCTATGGCCTCCATAGCGAGCCTTGATTCGCCGCCGCACCTGCCTGCGACCTAAACTTTGTCCATGTTGTTTCAACGGACAGAGGATTGATCATCATGGGCAAACGTCACCCCAACTTCCCCGCCTGGCAATGGCGCACTCAGCCACAGGCTCATCAGCACCCCACCAACCTGGGCCTGCAACTGCTTGCCGTGCCTTTGCTGATCATTGGTTTTCTGTTGTTGGTGTCAGGCGTGTTCAGCTTCAGCCTGGCCAGTGTTGCCATCGGCGTCGTCGGCTTGTTGGCAGGCGTGGCGCTGCAACGCCACGGCCGCACGCTGGAAGCCCAGGGCAGCCAGCACTTCTGAGGCTCAGGCGAAGACCACTACCGTCTGGCGGCTGATGGCGATCAACTCGCCGCTCGGACTCCACAGCGCGGCAGCGGCATGGCCGTAGCCGTCGCGGGCGTGCTCGATGTTGACGTAGTACTGGCACCAGTCGAGGGTGGTCAGGTTTTGCAGCGGCTGGATAAACTCGATGGTCCAGGTCAGGGTGCTGCCCGGCGCGGGCTTGGTCAGGTGCGGCAGCAAGGCCGGTGGCCAGGCGTCGACCAGAGCAAGAATATGCGACTCGGTCAGCGGTTCTTCCTTCACGTCCCCACGCAAACGCACCCAACCGCCCATGTCGCGGGATTTAGTACCGGTAAACGGCAGGCCGCCGACACTCCAGCGCATCGCCAAGTGGCGCATGAATTCTGGGGTAACGCCCTTGATATAGGGCAGCTCCTGGCACTCATCCCAGTGTTTGAACAGCGGCGGCGCCTCGCTCTCCACCTCAATGACCGACTCGCGGGCTGCGCCAAAGCTGGCTTGTACCAAGGTCGCCACTTCGCCGTTTTGCACCACACGGCCGAGTAACTGGCTGACCGCCTTGCCTTCGCGCAGCACTTCGACCTGGTAACTGGCAGGTACATCCGGAGCGACCGGGCCGACAAAGGTGATAGCCAGTGAACGCAAAGGGCGATCCGCCGGCACTTTGGCGCGCAAGGCTTCGTATTGCAACGCAGCCACCAGGCCACCAAACGTCGCGCGGCCCTGGGCCCATTCGGCGGGGATGGTCACTTCCAGCGGGTTGTTACGGGCGGCATCGAGCAAATCACTAAAGCGCATGGCAACCTCACATCCAGAAAACCGATGCCGGGATCTTACCCAGCAGGCTGGCCAGGCACAGCGCCTATTCCGGCCAAAAGCCGGACCGGTTCAGAAACAATCCGCGCTGAGCTTGTCCAGCACCCGATCCGCCTGGCCTTCAGCCTTGGCCATGGTGCGCTGCCAAACCGCAACGCACGGCTGCAGGTCGGGTTGATGTTCAGCCTGGGCCAGCCATTGCCAGCAATCGTGCCAATCGCCGAGGGCGCCTTGCGCTTGCTTGAGGCGTTGCATCGCCTTGGCAGGCAGTTTGTCCAGTTCGGGGTAGGCTTCGGCCGCGTAACGCACGCGCTTGATCAGAAGGCGCAGACGGTGGCGGTCATGATCCGGGTCTTTGAGGGCGTCATCGAGCTTCTGCCATTGCTTGGCCAAGCGCTTTTCGATGCGCGGGCGCAGGCCTTTGAGCAGTTTCTGGTGTTGGGAGGCGCGGATAAACCGCGGGAAGGCATCCAGTATCAGCAGCAAATGCGCGAGTTCCGGGCTTTGCGCCACCTGGCGATAAGCATCGGCCTGCAAGCGCAGGCGCCGATCGGCCGCCGCGTGATGGCCGTGCTGGTGCAGGTAGGCCGCCAGCACCTCGCGGTCGCGCAGCGGCGTGGTCAATTGGCCGACCGTGCTGGCGGCCAGTTCAAGCTGCTCGACACCCGGCAGCCCGCGCAAGGGCCGCAACAAACTGCGCAGGCGTCGCACGGTAGTGCGCAGGTCGTGCAAGGCTTCATCGTCGGTGACGGCGGCAAGGCGAGCCTGGCAGCTCAGTAACCCTACTTCCAGGCCAATGACCTGAGCGACTAACTGATCAACCAGCGCTGACATCCCTTCCCCCTTAACCATGAAACCCTAGGCACCGCTCACCGATCAACGCCCGGCGCGCGACTCACGAATGTAGAAGCGCGCTTTCTCGGCCTTGTTGGAACAGCCTTCAAACGCTTCGAATTGCTGCTGGGTCTTGGCGCCGGTCAACAGCGACAAAGCCTTAGAATAGCTCACGGTGCCGGCAAAGCCTTCGGCCTTGGCCAAATCCAACTCGTGCCAGGCCGCATCCAATTGCGTGCCACAGCTGTCGCGGTATGCGGTTTTGCCGGCACAACCGGCCAGGGCCAACACGATCACAGGCACACACATCCAGGCTTTCATCAATGACACCTCAAATATAGAAAAACAGTCGTAGGCTGTAGACGTTGCCTCCAAGGAAAAGTGCCTTGTGGGCCGCCTGAAATCAGAAGTGTCCATTCAAACGTGCTTTCAGAAGTGCCTGCTCAGAAATGCCTACCGCCAGAGCATACCCGAGCGTTATGGCTATTCTGGAAAAATATTTTGATGCCCTCGGCCGGTAAGCGCATTGTGGGCCACTGTTTTACGAAGGATCTGCTCATGAAAAAACGTGTTGCCTTGGTGCTCGGTTCCGGCGGCGCCCGCGGTTACGCCCACATCGGCGTGATCGAGGAAATCGAACGGCGCGGCTACGACATCGCCTGTATCGCCGGCTGCTCCATGGGCGCCGTGGTGGGCGGGATCTACGCCGCCGGCAAGCTCGACGAATACCGCAACTGGATCGAGAGCCTCGACTACCTGGACGTGCTGCGCCTGGTGGACGTGAGCTTTCGCCTGGGGGCGATACGTGGCGAAAAAGTCTTCGGGCAAATCCGCAAAATCGTCGGTGAGATCAATATCGAAGAGCTGCGTATTCCCTACACCGCCGTGGCCACCGACCTGACCAACCAACAGGAAATCTGGTTCCAGGAAGGCTGCCTGCACCAGGCCATGCGCGCTTCGGCGGCGATTCCCAGCCTGTTCACGCCGGTGATGCAAGGCAACCGCATGCTGGTGGACGGCGGCCTGCTCAACCCGCTGCCGATCGTGCCGGTGGTGTCGAGCCATTGCGACTTGATCATCGCGGTCAACCTCAACGCCACCAACCAGAAGCACTACCACCTGCCGGTGATCCAGCGCCCGCCGGCGTTCAAAAGCCGCTTCAACAGCCTGGCCAAATCACTGGGTTCGCACCTGCCGTTTCGGCGCAAGCAGGCCGAGCAACTGATGAAGCTGGAGCAGGAAGCCTTGCAGTCCCAGGCCGCCGAAATCAACCCGTGGCTGGAGTCGGCCGAACCCGAAGCCCAGCAACCTGCGGCGGCCCCGGAAAAACAAGGTGCGCCGAAGTCTGCGACCGGTTCGTTCATCATCGATAACGTCGGCCCGGCGTCACTGCTGGACCTGATCAACCAGAGTTTCGAAGTGATGCAGACCTCGCTGGCGCAATACAAGATCGCCGGTTACCCGCCGGACGTACTGATCAACGTGCCGAAGCGGGTGTGTCGGTTTTTCGAGTTCTACAAGGCGCCGGAGTTGATCGCGTTGGGGCGGGAAATTGCCAGTGATACGTTGGATCGGTATGAGAGTGAGCAACACTGAGATAGGCGGTGTGGTTGATGGCCCTATCGCAGGCAAGCCAGCTCCCACCTTTGAATGTATTCACAAATCAAAAGGTGGGAGCTGGCTTGCCTGCGATGAGGCCCGTTCAGGCACTGCAACATTCAGGCATTCAACAACCGATACCCCACACCCGCCTCGGTCACGATAAACCGTGGCTGCGTCGGATCATCCGCCAACTTCTGACGCAGATGGCCCACCACAATGCGTAGGTAATGGCTGTCTTCAGTATGGGTCGGCCCCCAGATATCCTTGAGCAATTGCTGCTGGGTGATCACCCGCCCAGGATGCCGCGCCAGTTGCGCCAGCACCGCGTATTCCTTGCGGGTCAGGGCCACCTCGACACCGTCCAGCAGTACCCGGCGATAGGCCAGGTCCACCGTCAACGGGCCGAAACTCAGCGCCGCTTCCTGAGCCTCTCCGGCTGGCGCCTGGCGCAGCAAGGCGCGTACGCGGGCAAGAAATTCCTGGATGCCAAAGGGCTTGGTCACGTAGTCATTGGCGCCGCTGTCCAGGGCTTCGACTTTTTGCACTTCACTGGCGCGCACCGACAGCACCAATACCGGCACCGTCGACCACTCGCGAAACTCACGCAACACTTGCTGGCCGTCCATGTCAGGCAAGCCAAGGTCGAGCACCAGCAAGTCCGGTTTGCTCAATGCCGCTTGGGCCAGGCCTTCGTTGCCGGTGCCGGCCTCGATCACCTTGTAGCCCTGGGAGGCCAGGCTGATACGCAGGAATTTGCGGATCTGCGGTTCGTCATCAATGACTAGAATCGTCGCGGTCTGGCTCATGGTGTCCAATCAAAATCCGTGGAGAAAAGAGGGTAGCTCAAGGCTCGCGCTCCGGGCCAGGTTGCGTCGGTAACGGCAGGAACAAGCTGATGCAGGTGCCGCGCCCTTCTATACCATCCTCGACGCGGATATGCCCGCCGTGAGCGCCCACCATGCCCTGGCAGATCGCCAGGCCAAGGCCTGTGCCCTGCCCGCCGCGATCACCACGGGCGGCGGTGTAGAACATATCGAAAATCTTCGCACGCTCGTCCTCGGGGATCCCCGGCCCCTCGTCGGCCACTGCAAAAAACAGCTGCTCATCCGCCACGCCGGCACTCACCTGCAAACGGCCGTGGGGCGGTGAAAACCGCGCGGCGTTTTCCAGCACATTGACCAAGGCCTGCTCGATCAACGCCGCGTGTACATACAGCAGCGGCAGCTGCGCCGGCACGTCGGTGTGTACCTGCAACGGCGCCAGCACTGCGCGCAAGCGGCCCAGGGCGCTGCCGACGATATCACCCGGCGACACCCAGTCACGCGCCAGTTTCAGCGCGCCGTGGCCCAGGCGTGTCATGTCCAGCAGGTTCTGGATATAGCGGTCCAGGCGCTCGGCTTCATCGCGGGTGCCTTCCAGCAATTCGCGGCGGTCTTCCAGCGGGATGGCTTCGCCGAGCGCCAGCAGGCTGTCGATGCTGCCGCGCATCGAGGTCAACGGCGTGCGCAAATCGTGGGACACCGAGGCCAGCAAGGCGCTGCGCAGCTGTTCGGTTTCGCCGTGCAGGCGCGCTGATTCCAGCTCCTGCGCCAGTTGCGCGCGCGCCAGCGCCTGGGCCAATGGCTGGCTCAATGCGGTGAGCAGACGACGGCGTTGGCCGCTCAGTTCCAGGCCGGGTTTCGGGCTTACACCAAGCAAGCCCAACGGGCCCTCCTCCCCCGACAGCGGCCACCACCACCAACGCCCAAACGGCAAGGTGCCGGTGCCCATGCCGGCCGGTTGATCATGCTGCCAGGCCCAATCGGCGGCAGCGCGTTCGGCTTCGGTAAGGTTAAGCGCGGCGCCGGTTTCAACTTTCCAGCCGCCCTGGCCGTCGCGGTTCAGCAGACACAGGTCCAGATCACTCCAGCCTTGCAGATGATGGGCCGCCGCACTGACCACCGCCTGGCGATCAGTAGCCGCCGTGAGCTTGCGCGACAGGTCGAGCAGTTCGCTGGTTTCTTCCTGGGTGTCGCGCAAGGCCTGCAACTGCCGACGCTGACGCGCCGCGAGGTTGCCGGTCAACGCCGCCATCAGCAAGAAAAACAACAGGGTCAGCACGTCTTCTTCGCGCTGGATGGAAAAGGAGAAATTCGGCGGGATAAACAGGAAATCATAAGTCAGGAACGACAGCGCCGCGCACACCAGCGACGGTCCCAGGCTGCTGCGCACGCCGACCAGCAGCACTGCGGCGAGAAACACCAACGAGATATTCGGCAGCGGCAACACACTGGCTACCGCCCAGGCCAACGCAGCTGCGACGATGGTCGCCACCACCGCCAGGCCATAGTCGAACCACACCAGCCCGCGTACATCCGGCAGGCGCGGCGGCGCGGGCATGTCGTCGCTGTCGAGCACGTTGATCTCCAGACCCCGGGCATTGCGCAGCAAGCGTGCCGCCAAGCCACCCCCGAACAACCGGCGCCGCCAGCGCATCCGCGACTGTCCTACCAATACCAGGCTGGCGCGACGTTCGGCGGCATGCTGGATCAGCGTCTTGGCCACTTCACCGGCGCGCAGCAACACCACTTCGCCGCCCAGCCGTTCGGCCAGTTGCTGGGCATTTTGCAGGCGCAGACGCGATTGCTCATCGCGTGCGCGGCCGTTATCGATATGCACCAGGCTCCACGGCAAATGCCGGCGCTGGGCCACGCGGCTGGCGTGACGCACCAGGCGCTCGGCCTGCGCATCACCGTCCACACCCACCAGTAAACGCCCGCGCACCGCCGGGGCAGCCTGGCCAAGCTGGCGGTAGCCTTGGGCCAAATCGTCATCGACATGGGCAGCGGCGGTTTGCATGGCCAGCTCGCGCAGGGCCATCAGGTTGGTCTGGGTGAAGAATGCGTCGATGGCGGCGCGGGCCTGTTCCGGCACATACACCTTGCCGTCGCGCAGGCGCTCCAGCAGCTCGCGGGACGGCAGGTCGATCAGCAGCAGTTCGTCGGCTTCTTGCAGCACCCAGTCGGGCAGAGTTTCACGCACGTGCACGCCGGTGATACCGCGCACCTGATCGTTCAAACTTTCCAGGTGCTGGACGTTGACCGTGGTGAACACGTTGATGCCGGCGGCAAGCAGTTCCTGGATGTCTTGCCAGCGTTTTTCATGGCGGCTGCCGGGAGCGTTGCTATGGGCCAGCTCATCCACCAGCACCAGCTTGGGCTTGGCGGCGAGCAGGCCGTCGAGGTCCATTTCTTCGAGCATCACGCCACGGTATTCGCTGCGCAGCAAGGGTTGCTGCGGCAGGCCGCTGAGCAAGGCTTCGGTCTCGGCGCGGCCGTGGGTTTCCACCACGCCCGCGATCAGGCGCACGCCCTGGCGCAGTTGGGTGTGGGCGGCCTGGAGCATGGCGTAGGTCTTGCCCACGCCGGGCGCCGCACCGAGGAAGACTTTGAGCCGGCCACGGCCGTCCCGTGGCAGATCGGCTAACAGGGCATCGGCGCGGCCGGAGTCGCTCATGCTTTGGAGTTCCTTCAGGTATTCAGGTCACTGAAGATCCAATGTGGGAGCGGGCTTGCTCGCGAATGCGGTGTAACAGTCAACTAATCTGTTACTGACAGACCGCATTCGCGAGCAAGCCCGCTCCCACAAGGGGATCAGAGTTTTTCCAGCGCCATGTTCAGCGCCATCACATTCACCACCGGCGGCCCCACCAGCGGGCTTTCGATGTGCTCATCGAGCAAGCGCTGCAGTGTAGACACCGGCACATTTCGCGCCGCCGCCACTCGCGCCAGTTGATAGGCAATCGCCGCCGGTGGCAAGTGTGGATCAAGGCCGCTGCCGGAGGTCGTCAGGGAGGCCAACGGCACCGGCCCCTGGCCTGGCACCCGCTGTTTATTGGCGTCGTCAAAAATGCGTGTGGCCAACGCCGGGTTGCTTGGGGCCAGGTTGCTGGCACTGCTGGAGACCGTGGCAAACGCGCCGGCCGATGGCCGTGGGTGGAACCAGCTGTCACCGGTAAAATCCTGGGCGATCAGGCGCGAGCCGCGCACTTTGCCGTCGGCGTCACGCACCAGGCTGCCGTTGGCCTGGTCGGGGAACGCAACTTGGGCGACGCCGGTGACCACCAGCGGGTAGGCAACGCCGGTAATCAGGGTCATGAGGACCAGCAGGCTCAGGGCCGGGCGGATCAGGGTGGACATTTCAAATTCCTCGATTCGTTATCAGCGCAGGACGCGGAGCGTCCGGGGCGGCGTTCCCACGCTGAGCATGGGAACGATCCAAAAAGTGCGATCCAGTTACACCAGGTGCAGCGCGGTCAGGAGCATGTCGATCGCCTTGATGCCCACGAACGGCACCACAATCCCGCCCAGCCCGTAGATCAGCAGGTTGCGGCGCAGCAACGCCGCCGCACTCGCCGCCTGTACGCGCACACCGCGCAGTGCCAGGGGAATCAGCACCACAATGATCAGCGCGTTGAAGACGATGGCCGAGAGAATCGCGCTCTGCGGGCTCTGCAGGTGCATCACGTTGAGTACGCCCAGTTGCGGGTAGATCGAGGCGAACAGGGCCGGCAAAATCGCGAAGTATTTGGCCACGTCGTTGGCGATGGAAAAGGTCGTCAACGCGCCGCGTGTCACCAGCAGTTCCTTGCCGATCTGCACCACGTCCAGCAGCTTGGTCGGGTCGCTGTCGAGATCGACCATATTGGCGGCTTCGCGGGCAGCCTGGGTGCCGTCGTTCATCGCCATGCCGACATCGGCCTGGGCCAGCGCCGGGGCGTCGTTGGCGCCGTCGCCGCACATGGCAACCAGGCGACCGTCGTTCTGCTCGTGGCGGATGCGGGCGAGTTTTTTCTCTGGCGTGGCTTCGGCCAGCACGTCGTCCACACCGGCTTCTGCGGCAATTGCGGCGGCGGTCAACGGGTTATCGCCGGTGACCATCACGGTGCGGATCCCGAGCTTGCGCAGTTCGGCAAAACGTTCGCGGATGCCGGGCTTGACCACGTCCTTGAGGTGGATCGCGCCGAGCAGTTTGCCGTCGGCGCATACCAGCAATGGCGTGCCGCCGCTTTGGGCGATCTTGTCGATTTCCCGCGAGAGTGCCGGTTGCAGGTCACCGCGTTGTTGGCCGATAAACGCCAGCAGTGAATCGACCGCGCCTTTGCGGAACACACGCCCTTGGTAGTCGACACCGGACAAGCGCGTTTCGGCACTGAACGGCACGGAGGTCAGCTCCTCCAGGGTTGGCTCGGCCTGAGGGTGCAGCGTGCGCAGGTATTCGACGATGGATTTGCCTTCCGCCGTGTCGTCCGCCAGGGACGCCAGCAGCGCGCCTTCGGCCAGGTCGCGACCGCTGACGCCTGGCGCGGCGATCACGGCGGCACAGCGACGGTTGCCGAAGGTGATGGTGCCGGTCTTGTCCAGCAGCAACACATGCACGTCACCCGCCGCTTCCACCGCACGCCCGGATTTGGCGATGACGTTGAGGCGTACCAGACGGTCCATACCGGCGATACCGATGGCCGACAACAGGCCGCCGATGGTGGTCGGGATGAGCGTCACCAGCAGCGCCACCAGGAACACCAGCGGCAAGCTGCCATTGGCGAAATGGGCGAACGGCTGCAGGGTGACCACCACCAGCAGGAAGATCAGCGTAAGGCCGATCAGCAGGATATCCAGCGCCACTTCGTTGGGGGTTTTCTGGCGTTTGGCGCCTTCCACCAGTGCGATCATGCGGTCCAGGGTGGACTCACCGGGGTTGACGGTGATGCGCACCAGTAACCAGTCCGACACCAGCCGCGTGTTGCCGGTAACAGCCGAGCGGTCGCCGCCGGATTCACGGATGACCGGCGCGGATTCGCCAGTGATCGCCGCCTCGTTGACCGCCGCAATACCTTCGATGACCTCGCCGTCACCGGGGATCATTTCCCCGGCGGCGACGCGCACCACATCACCTTTACGCAGGCTGGTGGCCGGCACGACTTTGAAGCTGCCGTCGGCCTCTTTGCGGCGTGCACTGAGGCCTTCGCTGCCAGCTTTGAGGCTGTCGGCGCGGGCTTTGCCGCGACCTTCGGCCAAGGCTTCGGCGAAATTGGCGAACAGCACGGTGAACCACAGCCACACGGCGATTTGCACGGCGACAAAGGTCGGCACGTTAGTGTCCGGCACCAGGCACAGCACGGTGGTGAGGATGGCGGTCAGCTCGACCACCAGCATCACCGGCGAGCGCTGCAGTTGGCGAGGGTCGAGCTTGACGAACGCCTGGACCAGCGCCGGGCGCCAAAGAGCGGAGATGGCGGTTTTGGCCGGTTCCTGAGTAGTCACAGGGGCCGCATTTTTTGCAGGCATATTCATTTTCATATCCCCTCTAGCTCTTTATTTAGGAGCAGCCATGCTCAGGTGTTCAGCAATTGGGCCCAGCGCCAGTGTCGGCAGGAACGTCAGGCCGCCCACCAGCAAAATGGTCACGGTCAACAGGGTCACGAACAGCGGGCCATGGGTGGGGAAGCTGTTCTGGCCTATGGGTGCGGTTTTCTTCATCGCCAGGCTGCCGGCCAGGGCCAGTACCGGAAGGATGTATCCGAAGCGGCCGATCAACATGCCCAGGCCCAGCATCAGGTTGTGGAACGGCGTGTTGGCGCTGAAACCGCCGAATGCCGAGCCGTTGTTGGCACTGGCTGAGGTGTAGGCGTAGAGCAACTGGCTGAAACCGTGGGGGCCAGGGTTACTGATGGCACCGGCCGGGCCGGGCAGGCTGGCGGCAATGGCGCCGAGCACCAGCACGCCAACCGGCATCACCAAGAGCGTCACGACCAGTAATTGCACTTCCTTGGCCTGCAGCTTTTTGCCCAGGTATTCCGGGGTACGGCCGATCATCAGGCCGGCGAGGAACACCGCGATCAACACGTTGAGCAACATGCCGTACATACCGGCGCCGACGCCGCCGAAGATCACTTCGCCGACCATCATGTTGACCAGCGAGACCATCCCGGTCAGCGGGTTGAGGCTGTCTTGCATGCCATTGACCGAACCGTTGGACGCCGCCGTGGTGGTCACCGACCACAACACCGTGCCGGTGGTGCCAAAGCGCGCTTCCTTGCCTTCCAGCGGTGCGGTTTGCTCGACCGCCGGGTTGTTCAGGGTCGGGTTGGGCTGGTATTCGGCCCACAGCGACGTCGCGCCGCCGATCAGGAACAGCGCCAGCATGCAGCCGAGAATCGCGCGGCTCTGACGCAGGTCCTTCACGTAGTGACCGAAGGTGAACACCAGCGCCACCGGAATCAGGATGATTGCCGACACCTCGAACAGGTTGGCCCAGGCGGTCGGGTCTTCAAACGGGTGCGCCGAGTTGACGCCAAAGAAGCCGCCACCATTGGTGCCCAGTTGCTTGATCGCAATCTGGCTGGCAGCCGGGCCGAGTGGAATCACTTGGTCCACGCCCTGCATCGTCACGGCATTCACATAGTGCGCGAAGGTTTGCGGCACGCCCTGCCACACCAGGAACAACGCAAACACCAGGCACAGCGGCAGCAAGCCGTAGAGGGTGGCGCGGGTCATGTCGACCCAGAAGTTGCCCAGGGTTTTGGTGGACTTGCGCCCGATCCCCCGGCACAGCGCGACCAGCACAGCCAGGCCGGTGGCGGCGCTGACGAAGTTCTGCACGGTCAGGCCGATCATCTGGCTGAGGTAGCTCAGGGAGGCTTCACCGCTGTAGTTCTGCCAGTTGGTGTTGGTCATGAAACTGATCGCCGTGTTGAACGCCAGGGTCCATTCCTGCCCCGGCAATTTCTGCGGGTTGAGTGGCAGATATTCCTGGAACAACAGCACAGCAAACAGCAACACAAAACCGGCCAGGTTGAACGCCAGCAGCGCCAGCGTGTATTTCTGCCAGCTCTGTTCCTGATGCTCGTCCACGCCGGACAGGCGATAACAGGCGCGCTCGACGGGGCCGAGCACCGGCGAGAGCCAGGTGCGCTGACCTTCCATCACTTTGTAGTAGAACCGCCCCAGGAAAGGTGCCGGCACCAGCACCACGGCAAAGAAGGCGATGATCAGCCAATAGTCATAACTGTGCATAGCCTGCTCCTAGTTCCGATCCGCGCGTAACAGCGCAACCAGCAGATAAATGAACAGCGCCACGGCCAATAGCAGTGACACCCCGTCCAGAACGCTCATGGAAGTTTCTCCGTTTTGCGGCGATTGCCGCGTGTGGAGCAATTGTCGGCAGGAGTGGCGTAAAGGAACGAGAGCGAGGGTATGGGCGGGGCGTAAAGACGGCGTAAAGAGTGGCTTTATGCGGGGTTTACAGAGGGATTAGTGGTGGCTTTGCGGGCCTCTTCGCGAGCAAGCCCGCTCCCACACTTAACCGCGTACCTCCTGCTCAAACGCAGTCGAGTGTGGGAGCGGGCTTGCTCGCGAAAGCGTCAGGCCGGGCACCGCCGCTTTATTCTGGTGCACCAAATGAAGCATTCAAACGCAAAACCGTTCCCCTCACGACACTGTCTGCGCTTTACGACACGCTTCTATGGGCTGGCATGGCCACTGCAACACCCAGTAATCATTCCAAACCGTTCAGGGAGCGCCACACGATGAACACACAACTCAAACCCACCTTGGGCACCCTGCATTTATGGGGCATTGCCGTCGGGCTGGTGATTTCCGGCGAATACTTCGGCTGGAGCTATGGCTGGGGCGTGGCCGGTACGCTGGGTTTTCTGGTGACCTCGTTGATGGTCGCCGCCATGTACACCTGCTTTATATTCAGTTTTACCGAACTGACCACCGCGATTCCTCACGCGGGCGGGCCGTTTGCCTACAGCCGTCGCGCCTTCGGCGAAAAAGGCGGCTTGATCGCGGGCCTGGCGACATTGATCGAATTTGTCTTCGCACCGCCCGCGATTGCCTTGGCCATCGGCGCTTACCTGAACGTGCAGTTCCCGGCACTCGACCCGAAGCACGCCGCCGTGGGGGCCTACATCGTGTTCATGGGCCTGAATATCCTCGGAGTGAAGCTCGCCGCGACCTTTGAGCTGGTGGTGTGCGTACTCGCCGTCGCTGAATTGCTGGTATTTATGGGCGTGGTTGCGCCGGCGTTCAGCTTCAGCAACTTCGCCCTGAACGGCTGGGCGGGTTCCGACACCTTCGGCGCGCCGGCGATTGCCGGGATGTTTGCGGCCATTCCTTTCGCCATCTGGTTCTTCCTCGCCATCGAAGGCGCAGCCATGGCGGCTGAAGAAGCGAAAGACCCCAAGCGCACCATTCCAAAAGCCTATATCAGCGGCATCCTGACCTTGGTGATCCTGGCCATGGGCGTGATGTTCTTCGCCGGTGGCGTGGGCGACTGGCGCACCCTGTCGAACATCAACGACCCGTTGCCGCAGGCGATGAAAAGCGTGGTGGGCACCGGCTCCGGCTGGCTGCACATGTTGGTGTGGATCGGCCTGTTTGGCCTGGTAGCGAGCTTTCACGGCATCATCCTTGGCTATTCGCGCCAGTTCTTTGCCCTGGCCCGCGCCGGTTACTTGCCGCCGTTCCTGGCCAAACTCTCGCGTTTTCAGACACCGCACCGGGCAATCATCGCCGGCGGTGTGGTCGGTATCGCTGCGATCTACAGCGATGGCCTGATCAACCTGGGTGGCATGACGCTGACCGCAGCGATGATCACGATGGCGGTGTTCGGCGCCATCGTGATGTACATCATGAGCATGCTCAGCCTGTTCAAGCTGCGTAAGACCGAACCGCTGCTGGAGCGCACATTCCGCGCGCCGGGTTATCCGATCGTGCCCGCTATTGCGCTGGTACTGGCGCTGGTGTGCCTGGTGGCCATGGCCTGGTTCAATGCGCTGATCGGCCTGATATTTCTGGGCTTTATGCTGGCGGGGTTCATCTACTTCCAACTGACCGCCCAAGACCGCGCCGATGCACCGGCCGACGCGATGTTGACCGGGCTCTAGGGTTAACGAGGCGGAACAGGCCTACAATGAACTACTCAGAAAGCCTGTGACTCAAAGCCGTTATTAGCGTGGGAACATCCTCCGACGCTGGTCCGCCTCAAGGAGAGCCTTATGCCGTGGTATGCGTGGTTGATTTTAGTGGTAGCGATCGGGTCGATCGTCGGTGGGCTGCTGATGCTGCGTGACAGCGCCAACAAGGTGGAACTCACCGACGACCAACGCAAACGCGTGGCCGAGCGCAACGCCCAGGCGGACGCCAAGGACGCACAGGACCGCTGAAGCGGGTTACTCCCAGTCTGCCTTGGCAATATGCAAGCCGTGCTGCCCCTTGTAGGCAGCACGCTCAGGCTGGCTCCAGCCGTTGAGCAACGCCTCCTCCAAACGATAGATCTCTACGCCCAGCGGGCGGCACACGGTCAAAGGGTCTTGTGCGTCCGGCCCCCACATCGGTAGCGACAGGTCCCCTCCCGGGCATGTCGACAAGGCGCAGAGCAAATCAATCTCGGCAAAAAACTCCAGGTAATCGCCCTTCTGCGCCGGGCAGGCTTTCATGAAGTACATGTCGTCATGATTAAGGCCGGTGCACTGGAAAATATTCAGCACGTCGTGCACATCAAATTCAGTCAAGCCATGGGGCAGCACGGCGCGGGTCAAGTTGGAATGGCAGTGGTGGTGGAAGTCTTCGCCGGTGAGCATGCGGTTCACATATGGGTCACAGCGGGTGCCGAGCAAATCGTGCAGGCGTCCGCCGTGTTCATCGATGCCATAGCTCGCCAGGCTGTCATCGGTGATGGTCACCAGGGGGCGCAGGAACGGCAGGTTCGACCACAACCGGTCATGGGTGCTGACATGGGCGCCCTGCAACTGCCGCGTGCGTGCCGCCCATAGGCGTTCGCGCGGGTCATTGGCGTTCCACACGTTAAAATCGCCGACCTGCGGGCCTACCGGCGTCGTCACGCGAAACACATGCCCAGCCGGCACTTTCCACGCCCTGCCCGTGCGAATCGGTACTTCAAACTGCTCGATCAAGGTACGTTTATCCCCCTGGTCGCGAATACGCGCGTAGAAGGCGGTGTCCACTTGCAGCGCCGAGCCTTTGCTGACCTGATAGGCGGCCGGATAGTCTTTGTACATGGGTGCAATCCTCCATCAAGGGTAATCAAACAGCGCCAGGGACAGGCGTTCGGAATCGTGCAGGTAAAGGCTCATCGCCTCCTGCGCAGCCGATTTATTGCCGTTTGCCAGCAAGGTGTAGATCTCACGATCACGCTCCAGCCAGGGCGACTGGAAGCGTTGTTCATCGGGCGCCGCGCAAAACACCAGGCGCAATTGAGCGATCACTTGGGCGAAGAACTCGTCGAATAATGGGCTGCGCATCAACCCGACAATGTGCTGGTGGAACACCAGGCTGTGAGTGGCCACGGCGCGCCAATCTTCACGCTCGCGCGCCAGCGTGGTGGCTTCGATGGCATGTTGCATGCGCACGTCATGGTCGCCCGCCAGCGTGCCGCTCTGGGCGATGGCCTGCAGTTCAAGGGTACGGCGTACCACGAACAGGTCACGCACTTCATCGCGTGCCACGCGCCGGACCATCACGCCTTTGTTGCGCACATAGCGGGTGAGCCCCTCCTGCCCCAAGCGGTGTAACGCTTCGCGAATGGTATTGCGCGAGGCGTTATAGCGTTTGACCAGGTCCACTTCGACCAGCGCCATCCCCGGTAACAGCCGCCCACCCATGATGTCGGCGCGCAGCTCAAGGGCAATCTGATCGGCTAAAGACAAACTGAGCGTCATCACCGCGCCTCGATTGTTGAACAATGTCTGAGCCAGATGTAATCACTTTTCATGCCAGGCCCGCTCAAGGCTGTCGCTATGGGTAAAAAGGATTTAACTTCGTTAAAATGCGCACTCGTTCCAGAGGCCGCCCTATGCGTTATTCAACCGATCACAAAGCTCAGACTCACCAGCGCATCATCAAGGAAGCCTCCGTACGGTTTCGCCGCGACGGTATTGGCGCCACTGGCCTGCAGCCCTTGATGAAAGCGTTGAACCTGACACACGGCGGGTTCTATGCGCATTTCAAGTCCAAGAATGAGCTGGTGGACAAGGCCCTGTTGGCCGCCGCTGCGGAACTCGATGCCCATTGCGCAACGTTGTTCAGCCAGGAACGGCCACTGGATGCGTTTATCGACAGCTACCTGTCGCCATGGCACCAGACCTCGCCGGGTGAAGGCTGCCCGCTGCCCACGATGTCGTCGGAGTTGGGCCTGCGAGGGCAACATAGCCCGGTAACGGATGCGGTACTTGAAGCCAGGCTGACCCAGATCGACTCGGCATTGGAGCACCCGAAGGGTGACCACGAGAGCCTGGTACTGATGTCGACGTTGGTGGGCGCCCTGGTGCTGGCCAGAAGCGTCGAAAGCCAGGAAATGGCAGCCCGCATCATGGAGGTGGTAAGCGGGTGTTTGAAAGAACAGGTCTCGGACAAACAGAAGGCCGGTCAGTGACCGGCCTTCTGTCCAGGGCTCACACCCTTAGTTGATCGCCAGCCTGTCGCGGTTTTTCTCCAGCAACGCCTTGCCGATGCCTTTGACTTCCAGCAACTCGTCGACCGCCGTGAAAGGCCCGTTACTGTCACGATAGGCGATGATCGCCTTGGCCTTGGCGGCGCCAATCCCGAACAGGTCGCGGCGCAGAACTTCAGCGTCGGCGGTGTTGAGATTGACCTTGGTGGATTGCTCGACGTTGGCCATTTGAGCCGTGATAGGCGCTGGGGCTTCGGCTTTGATGGAAGGGGCTGCGGTGGTTGCTACGGAGAGGCTGGTGAGGACGGCAAAGATCAGGGAAGAGATATAGGCATTTTGCATTGGTGACACTCCATGACATCGGTAAAAGAAAAGCAGCTTTCCAAAAGCTGCTTTTCTAACTTAGGCGATGTGGCGAGAGAGTCAAAAACGGGTGAGTAACAGGGTGTTAACTCACGGCTCCAAACGGCGCTGCTGGTAGATCCAATCGACGATTTCGCCGTCGGGCGAGTAGCCACTGACTGTTTCGCGCAGGATCTGACGCACGCGGGTGTAGTCGTCCTCACTCACCGCGCCCAGCAATTCGCTCAGTTTGCTTTTGAGTACGTCCCACGCCAGGTGGTCCTCGTTGGCGCTCATAATCATCGGGTGCTGGGTAGCGACGACGTTGTTGCCGATCAGCAATTCCTCGTAAAGCTTTTCGCCTGGGCGCAATCCGGTGAACTCGATCGCGATATCCCCGTGAGGGTTTTTATCCGTGCGCACGCTCAGCCCGGATAAATGAATCATCTTTTCCGCAAGCTCTACAATTTTTACGGGTTCACCCATGTCCAGAACGAACACGTCCCCGCCTTGCCCCATGGAACCGGCCTGGATCACCAGCTGGGCCGCTTCGGGTATGGTCATGAAATAACGCGTAATTTTTGGGTGTGTGACGGTCAACGGACCGCCTGCCTTGATCTGCCGGTGAAACAGCGGAATCACTGAGCCGGAAGAACCCAGAACATTGCCGAACCTGACCATCGTGAAGCGTGTTTTGTTGACGCGCGCCACGCCAGACTTGTCGCCAAACATCACCGGTGCTTTTTCAACGCTCAGGGCTTGCAGGGCTAATTCTGCAAGGCGCTTGGTACTCCCCATCACATTGGTGGGTCGAACAGCCTTGTCGGTGGAAATCAGCACAAAGTTCACCACGCCGGCCTTCAAGGCTGCCTGGGCGGTATTCAAAGTACCGATGATGTTATTCAGGACACCTTCGGCGATGTTGTGCTCGACAATCGGCACATGTTTATAGGCAGCCGCATGATAAACCGTGTCGACGTGCCAGCTTTTCATGACATCAAGTAATTTATTTTCGTCGCGTACCGACCCCAGGATAGGCAATAACTTAATGGGCATCGACTCATGCGCAACGCGGTGCTCAAGTTCGGACAGGATACTGTAGAGGTTGAATTCGCTGTGTTCGAACAAGAGTAAGGTCTTGGGTTTCTGCGTCAAAATCTGCCGGCATAGCTCAGACCCAATCGATCCCCCTGCTCCAGTGACCAGGACAGACTGGCCCACGATACAACGTGCAAGCAGGTCTTCCTGGGCTGGCACTGCATCACGCCCCAACAAGTCGGCAATATCGACTTCTTGAATATCGTCGACCTTGACGCGACCACTGGCCAGGTCCATAAAATCAGGCACGCTGCGCACATGCAGCGGAAAACGCTCAAGGTTAGAGAGAATCTCACGCCTGCGCCCGCGGCCCGCAGAAGGCACTGCAAGCAATATCTGCTGAGCGCCCGTCGTGTCGATCATCTGCTGAATATGCTTGGGCTTGAACACCTGCAGCCCGGAGATGACACGACCTGCGATACTCCCGTCGTCATCGATAAAGGCGACCGGCCGCATGACACGCCCCATGCGCAACGCAGCGACCAATTGATTACCCGCCGAGCCGGCTCCGTAAATGGCAACTTTCGTTAATCCATCATCACGATTGGTAAAGGGAACATGCTGCGCTGCAGAGAACCAATCGCCCATGAAGTACTGGCGCATCGCTAGTCTCAATCCGCCCACGGTCACCAGGCACAACCACCAATAATTGAAAATAACCGAGCGTGGAACAACGTATTGATGGTTGCTGTAAAGATAGACAGCCAAGCCGAGAACAAGTGAAGAAAGGCTCACCGCTTTGATAATAGTAATAAGTGCATCGTTACCAAAGTAACGCATGACGGCGCGGTACATGCCAAAGCGAACAAACAGGGGAATGGCGATCACCGGAGCGCTCAAGAACAGCCATAAGTATCGCTGGATCGGCTGTTCCATCTCGGCAATCCCAAGTCGTACGACGAAGGCCATCCATAATGAAATCCACACCAGTACAATATCGACAAGCACCTGAAGAATGCGCTTGTGGCGGCGCGGGAGATTTAATAAAAAAACTCTCATCTTATCCATGCCCTTCTCCAACACTTTTCCACGCTCCTAGAATCAAAACCGTGCCCGCGAATAGACGAAAATAGCGATCCATAATGAATAACCAGCACTGAACAAAAATCGTACAAGCACGGCAACCGCATCAAAATCTCCCTTCAGAAAAATCGCACTCCTTTGACGACCTTTCCCTGGGTTAATAACCCCTATTCTGTACTGAAAACACCACGGCGTTACCCGACACCTACAGTAAACACCATAGATCGGATGATACCCTTGTTGTGTGGGAAATCCTTTGAAATCCTTTGTCCGTCCCAAAAAAACCAAGGCGAGTGAGCGTTGGCCCCCACGAAACCGAGGGGTTCGAGCGCTCACCAACAAAAAATGGCGAACACCTGACAAGCTGCTAGGCTTGGCCCGAGACGTTGAGTTGCAGTCGCATCATTAGCTAGCATAGCAACAGTCCCGTATAGCAAAATGTAACAAAAGTGGTCACCTTTAAAACAATGCAAGAGAGGCTGATATCACTGTCTATGTTCACCATAAGGCATAGCTGGATTCTAAGTCCCGCCCTCTAGAACGTCCGGCAAAGGCCCTTGGAGAGCCAAGTCGAACAGCTGTTCCATTCCAGTCTTGGAAAAAAAACGCCTAAAGAGGCTATACTCGGCAACGCGTTCACCTGTGCCACTACAGCGGAAAGCATTGTAGGAAAAGTCCGTAAGAATCCGCCATGACAAAAATAACCGGATCAACAGCACTTGATGGTTGACCTTAATGATAAAAATGCTAATCAGCCATCATGTTTTAAAGAAACCAAACAGCCCCAACGCGAGCAAATTGTGTCTTGGAGCCGAATGACAAGGATACTTTAGAGTATGCGCACTACTTGCTGAGTGACCATCGCAGGTGTACATACGCACTGCCAAACTGGACGAAAGGAGGCCGCCCGAGAATCGTCACTAGACCCAGGCATATGGCTTGGAATTCTCACGAACCTCAACACACGGGCATGCAAATGCCGGCGAGTGGAATTCCAGAAAATAACGCATGCACAACTCTCAGATGTCATGTTCCCACTATCTGATTGTGCTGTCCCGCGGCCCTGTGCCCTGGCATAGCGTGTGCAAAAACGTATCACAACTGACGGCACCTAATCCGCGGATTATGACGTAAGCGTGCATTGATTTTTACTTTAAGTAGCGGTGTTGCGATGACTTTAAGAACCCTGTGTGTATTCGGCACACGACCTGAAGCAATCAAAATGGCTCCCTTGGCGTTGAGCCTTGCAGCCGATGAGCGCTTCAATGCCAAGGTCTGCGTGACTGGACAGCACCGAGAAATGCTCGACCAGGTGCTCAATCTCTTTGAAATCAAGCCTGATTTCGATTTGAACATCATGAAGTCCGGCCAGGATCTGACCGATGTCACGAGTGCCATCTTGCAGGGAATGAAAACTGTCTTCGCAACATTCAAACCGGATATCGTCCTGGTCCATGGCGACACAGCGACGACGTTCGCCACCACATTGGCCGCTTACTATCACCAAATTCCCGTGGCTCACGTCGAAGCCGGCCTGCGCACCGGAAATCTCTATTCTCCGTGGCCTGAAGAGGCAAACCGCAAGCTGACTGGCGCTCTTGCGGCATTGCACTTCGCGCCGACTGAAACGTCCAGGCAGAACTTGCTGAGAGAGGGGGTCGCAAGCCAAAGCGTCCATGTGACCGGCAACACTGTCATTGACGCATTGCTGGATGTGGTGGGCCGAATCAAGACCCGTCCGGCCCTGCAGCAGCAATTTCACCAGCAGTTCTCATTCCTGGGTGATTGCCGGCGAGTGATCCTGGTCACGGGGCATCGCCGCGAGAGTTTCGGCGGCGGCTTTGAGAATATCTGCCAGGCCTTGATCACTATCGCCAGGGAGTTTCCCGATGTCGAGATTGTGTACCCCGTTCACCTGAATCCGAATGTACGCGAGCCAGTCAATCGATTGCTCAGCGACATCCAGAATATCCATCTGATTGAACCCCTGGATTATCTGCCCTTCGTGTATTTGATGGATCGGTCTTATCTGATTTTGAGTGATTCAGGTGGCATTCAGGAAGAAGCCCCTTCTTTAGGCAAACCTGTGCTGGTGATGCGTGACACCACTGAGCGTCCAGAGGCGGTCGACGCAGGCACAGTAAAACTTGTCGGCACCGAAATTGAGGCCATTACCTCTAACTTGAGAGTCCTGCTGACGGATGTTGAAGCCTATGGCCAGATGAGCTTCGCTCATAACCCCTATGGTGACGGAAAAGCATCCGCACGAATTCTCGATGCACTTTCACGAATTAAAAAGGCCAATTCATGAGCTTTGAAACTGTTTCTGTAGTCGGCCTCGGCTATATCGGGCTTCCAACGGCAGCCGTTTTCGCTGCACGCAAGAAAAAAGTCATCGGCGTCGACGTAAACCCGAACACAGTGGCAACCATCAACCGCGGCGAAATCCATATTATTGAACCGGATCTGGACATCGTCGTGCGCGCCGCCGTCACCGAAGGGTATTTGCGAGCAACTGTAACCGCAGAGCCGGCCGACGCCTTCCTGATTGCCGTCCCGACCCCCTTCAAGGGCGATCACGAACCTGATCTTTCCTACATCGAATCAGCCAGTCGAGCCATTGCCCCCGTCCTGAAAAAAGGGGATTTGGTCGTGCTGGAATCAACCTCTCCAGTGGGCGCTACCGAGCAAATATCTGCATGGCTGGCCGAAGCCCGTCCGGACCTGACCTTCCCGCAAACCCATGGCGCAGCGTCAGACATCTGCATAGCGCATTGCCCGGAGCGCGTGCTGCCGGGTCATGTTCTGCGCGAGCTGATTGAAAACGATCGCATCATCGGCGGGCTTACCAGCAAATGTTCAGAGGCTGCGCGGTCTCTGTATAAAACATTCGTTGAGGGTGAATGCATCATCACCGACGCCCGCACTGCCGAAATGTGCAAACTCACAGAAAACAGCTTTCGCGACGTGAATATCGCGTTTGCCAATGAATTGTCGATGATCTGCGACGAACTCAACATCAATGTATGGGAGCTGATCCGCCTCGCGAATCACCACCCTCGCGTTAATATCCTGCAACCTGGCCCCGGTGTGGGCGGCCACTGCATCGCTGTCGACCCCTGGTTCATTGTCAGCAAAACACCCGCCCGGGCGCGCCTGATCCGCACCGCAAGGGAAGTCAATGACAGCAAGCCAAAGTGGGTATTGGAGCAGGTTCAACTGGCCATCGGTCAATTCCTGCAGGAACACCCGTCGAAAACGGCCAAGGACGTCACGGTTGCCTGCCTCGGGCTGGCCTTCAAGCCGGACATCGACGACTTGCGTGAGAGCCCATCTGTGGAGATCACCGCGCACATTGCCCAGTCCCATCCCGGTACTGTGCTGGCGGTTGAACCGAACATCGCGCACTTACCGGCTCGCCTTGAAGGTATTGCAACGCTGAGCGGAATCGATCAGGCGCTGTCATCTGCGCAGGTGATTGTCCTGCTGGTCGATCACAGCGCATTCAAGAAGATCCCGGGCTCACGCCTGTCCTCGCTCAAAGTCATCGACACACGCGGTGTGTGGGCTTGATAACGCCTGATAAATCCCGCCTGGAAACCGACGCAAGCCGTTAGTATTGCGTCGGTTTCCGAGCACCGCGTTGGGCATGTTTGTTAAATGATCATGCCATTGCATTTGTCATGATGAGGTTCAAGAGGTTCTGGCATGGTCAACCTATTGATCCAGGTGCTGACACTGATAAGTGGCCTGGTTGTTAACTTTGTGATTCCCGGACTTTACGGATTGGAAGCGTATGGCGCATTCATCAAGGCCAACGTGCTGGTATTTTTATTTCAAAAACTCTTGGATATCGTCAATGAGCAACTGATTGCCACCGTGGAGGCCGAGTACATTCTGGTGACTTCATTATTTATGGCCGTACTGATTTTTGTACTGTTCAGCGCTGTGAACCTGATTGATCACATCGGCAACCCCCTCCTGCTTGGGGTGATGCTTTTAAGCTCGGCATGCCTGTTATCGCTGTTCGGGCTGCGCCTGCAACGCTGGATCGTGGCCTACCTGGTGCTATTTCTTGGCGTGTTTTTCACGCTCCTGTTTATCAGCTACCAACAGCTAGTGCCGCTGACTATCGTCGACATACTGATTCTGACCAACTTGATTCCGTGCGTATTTGCCGTAGCGGTGCTGTTTTTCAAAGGTGCGAAACTGCCGGTCGGCAAACAGCTGTTGCAGACCTGCCAAGGTGTGCTGTTGTTATTACCCAGAATGATATCCATCACCCTGGTGTTCAACCTGTTCACCAACATCTTGCCCTTCATTCTTTCCAAGAGCCTGCCCGTCCGCGACCTTGGATTGTTCAGGGTCATCGTCTCGATCATTCAATCAGCCACCAGCCTGTTCCCCATCAACGTCAGGGCAGTCTTTGTCGCCTTCGTCTCGGGCGGGCAACGTCAAGCGCACTATAGAATCATCACGTCAGTGGCGATTTTCTACTTCGCGTTGGTGGGCTTGTCGGGGTACGCGGCGGTTTGGCTGTTCCCTCAGTACTCGAACTATCTGGTGATGCTGCCCTGCCTGCCAGTGCTGTACTGGGCAGTGGTGACAGAGCGCTATCTGGTCGCCTCCGGCCTGCACCGCAAAGTCATCGTGGCAAACCTGGTCATTGCCCCACTGGCCATAACCAGCATGATTCTATTTGTCAAAGACTTGAACCAGGCGCAGTTGTTCTACGCTATCGGGTTCTCGGCCTATTTGCTGTTCCTGCACATAAGCTGCCGTCCTGGCATTCGCTTGCCGGTGGTTTTTTGGGTCGCGTTACTTTCACCCCTGGCTATCTTTTTGACACACATGAGCTTGGTCTGGGCCGTGCTGTATATGGGCTCGCTCATGATCATCGCAGTGGGAGCACTCCAGCTTCGACCCGCCGATCTTCGCACGCTGAGGTTTTAACCGTGAATGCAGTAAAACTTTATCGAGTTGGAAACTGGCTGCACCGGCATCGAGTGCCGTTATTACCAGGCCTTGTTCGAAATGTGATTTTCCTATTGTTCAACTCTTACATTCCAATCACCGCGACGATCGGAAGGGGCACGATATTCGCCTATGGTGCGATCGGCGTCGTACTGCACGCGAATGCCAAGGTTGGCGACGGCTGCGTGCTGGGCCAAGGCATCACCATCGGCGCCGCTGAGGGCTATGTCACCAGCGAGATCAATCGCTGCCCCGTCATCGGTGACAACTGCTACATAGGGGCCGGGGCAAAAATCATTGGCGACATCGTCATCGGAAACAACTGTCAAATTGGCGCTTCGGCGGTCGTATTGAAAGACGTGCCTGATAATTCAATCGTTGTGGGAATACCCGCAAAAGTGATTGGACAAACAGCCAGCGACTATAAAGCCATACGCCCTTGAACAATGGAGTACCGCAATGAGTCAACCTGTCTGCGTAAAAAATTCTATGGCGATCACGGCAGCAGCGCTCATTGCCATTTTATTTATGCTGGATCCTGGCGTGCTTTTTTACACGGCCATTATCGGCAGCGCTTTACTGGTATTGACGGCCATCCTGTCGCCTTGGCTGGGTTTATTGGCGCTGTTCCCAATGGCCTTTGCTCTTCACCCCGCGCCCACTTCGTTGGGCGCCCAGGAAATAGCGTTTGCCGCCCTGCTGATGGCGGTATTTCTCAGCGCGTTGATCAAATTGCTCCGTACTCTGGGTTTCAAATCGGTCCTGCGTCTGTTCGCCGCCCCCTTGCTAATAGGCCTGGGGTTTCTAGTGCTGAACCTGGTTGTAGCGATGTACCACCATGTTCCGATGGCTGATTGGATCAGAGGGGTGGTGCCCTTTCTGTTTATCTATGCACTGATCCCGATCTGCGCATTGGTAGGCCGCGAAGAAAATAACAATCGTTGGCTCGGCGCTTCGGTGGGAACCCTGATTTTACTGACCGCAGGCTACATCGTTTTCTATTACTTCTATCACGGCTTGTGGCAGCCGTACTGGACCCTTCAGGTCAACGGGGAGATGGTAAAAATCCCTTATGAAGAAGCGCTGCGCAACGTTAACGCACAGGGCCCCATGCGTGATCGCATCACCATGGTGCTGGCGCAAGCAACAGACGCGATCCTGCCGCTGGGCATGGTGCTCGGGTATGTCGTCGGCACGTTGACGCCTGACCGAAGGGTTGCATGGATCAGTGGCCTGATATCGCTGCTTTGCACGGCCGCAGTGCTGATCACATTCACACGAAGCATGCTGATCAGTGCGCTTCTGGTCATTGGCTTGTTCGCGCTCTATACCTTTTTCGCGCACAAGCATTTACGGCTGAAAGTAGTATCCGGCATTGTCATTCAAGCGCTGTTTAGCCTTGTGTTTATTTTTGCCACCGGCATGCAAGACGTATGGCTGGGGCGCATGAACTCCCTGGCGAATACGGCACTGCCTATCGCAACCTCTTCCATTGCGTCCATGGGAGAGAATCGCACGCAACCTGACGCTGCGGCGCCAGTAGTCTCGGAGTCCAAGCCTGCTGCCAACGAGAAGCAGGACTTCAACGTCTCTTCCCGGGTACAGGAATATAAAATCGCCTGGAGCATGTTTCAGGATCACCCCGCGCTGGGTAACGGTATCGGGATCAAACACGAGATGCGCTGGGAGAGACCCGGCGGTGATTCATTCACGGAGTCAGTTGGCTATATCCATAACTGGCCACTGTACATGCTGATGGTCGGCGGCATCCTGGGGCTGCTGATGTACATCACTGTCCTCGGCGCTCCCGTTTTGTATCGGTTCACCACTCTGAAATCCGACCCCGTTCACCTCACAGTGATTCGCACGGCGGTCATAACGCTGGCGATCTACGGGTTGTTCTTCGCGGTGTTTCGCCTGATTTCCTTCAACTTACTGCTCGCAGCAGCTTGGGGCGTAATGCTGGCGCATAAGCATTCAAATCAAATCATGGGTACCGCCTTGCCTGACGGGCATCCAGCGTCACTCTCCAACACCCGGCCGGTAATGGTCGTCAAAGACACCAGGGAGACGTCGGTATAATGTGCGGCCTCAGCTTTTTTGCAGTCAAAGATGGCGTACCCGAGACCCAGGCCCAAATGGAAAAAAGCCTGGCGGTTACACGGCACCGTGGCCCGGATGCATCCGGCACCTATTTCGCCAGTGTCGCGGGCTATCAGGTAGGCCTGGGACACAACAGGCTGAGCATTCTGGATTTGTCACCCACTGGCAGCCAGCCGATGTTTGCCGACAATCATGGTGTAAGCATCGTGTTCAATGGCGAGGTGTTTAACCATCACGAGTTGCGCCGACAACTGATCGAAAAAGGCTATACCTTCAAAGGCACCTCCGATACCGAAGTTATCCTGCAATTGTACGTAGAGTATCAAGAACAGGCCTTTGCACGGCTTGAAGGCATGTTCACATTTGTCATATTGGATGAGCCGCGCAAAAAAACGTTTCTGGTCAGGGACGTCGTTGGCATCAAGCCGGTGTATTGCTACACCGGCACCGACGGCTTCTACGCCTGCTCGGAAATCCGCGGCCTCAAATGTTTCTCGCAGGTAAACACCGACATAGACCCGGATGATGTCTTTGAGTTTTTCAACAACGGCTTTCTTTACGAACCCAACACCGGCTACACATCCATCAAGAAACTGATGCCCGGCAGTTACCTGGCGTTCGACCTGGCAACCGGCAAGACCACAACCCAGCGTTACCAGAGCGCGATGAACTTCAAGACCGAGCAAAGCCTCGCGCAGGATGTGCGCTCTGCCGTGACGCGCCAATTGGAAGCGGACGTACCGGTCGGGGTGTTTTTCAGTGGTGGCGCAGACTCCAGCATCCTGGCAAGTTTCACCGGTGATGCCGACTTATTTTTTGCACAGTACGACGCAACGGACGACGCCACTGTCGATACGAAGTTTTCCGCCAGGATCGCCGAACACCTTGGCAAAAAGCTGGTGGTCACCGAGATTCTCGACTCAAATACGGACCCGTTCGAGTCCATCGACTTCGTCGCGGCCAACACCGAAGAACTGGTATCCGACTATACGTTCTGGGCAACCTACCGCTTGTCCACCGAAGCCAGGAAAAGTGGGTATACCGTCATGCTCAGTGGCATGGGTGGAGATGAGGCGTTTGCAGGTTACCCACGCTACACAGTCCTCAAGCATCACACACTCATCAGGTGGCTGTATCCCGTATTAAGTGCACTGCTAACGCTCAAGTTATTTCCAAAGCGGCTCGATAAAAAGTTTGAACGGTTGGTGTCCTACGCTCAGGAAAGCTATTGGCCGCTGGCGTATTCGCGCATGCTGGGGTACTTCTCCCGCCAAGAGTTGCAGGGCTTTTTTCGTGATTACAGCGAGCTTGAACGACACTACAAGCAACGCCTGTCCGGCGTAATGGATCAGTACACCGGCGCCATTGAAGACAAAGTCAAATGTGCACAGCATTTTGACCAGACAGGCTTCTTGAGCCATAACCTGAGTGTCTCGGACAAGGCCAGTATGCTGGCCAGTATCGAACTGCGCGTCCCCTTGCTGGACGAGCGCGTGGTGGCCAGCGGTCTTGCAACCTCAAGTGCAGATTTGCTTAAAGGCGGAGCGCCAAAGGCCCCACTCAAGAAGCTGCTGAAAAGTCTGCTTCCCGCCTCATTGGTTGATCGTCCCAAAACAGGCTTCAACCCACCTCTGGATGGCATTATCCAACGCATAGGCCAACAACGCCTGCTCACCGAGTTCGAGCGTATTTACACCTACGTAGCCCGAGAGGAAGTGGAAAAGTTAGTGAACAATCATTTTTCAGGCAGTGCAAACAACACCTACAAACTCTGGCAGATGGTGTACTTCGAGCGTTGGCTGAAAATCAATTTCCCTTAACGGGCGTCAGGCAGTACTCACTACTTTAACTTTCAAGTGATTGACCCAAGCAGGACGTTGATGCAACGAATAATCAAGCTCTACCACACCGTTAAAATGCTGCGATTGAAGCAGATCGTTTACCGTCTTTACTATCGCTTCGCTAAAGTCCGGCCTTTTTCGGCGCAAGGCTTTACCCGGCGCCCTGGAGTTGACCTGGCGAAGGCTCCCCATTGGTGTGCCTCGCGCTTCGGTGCCGACGAACAGTTTGAATTCATGGGGCTGACGGCGCCGATTGACTGGCACGATCAGACACGACCGAAAATTTGGCAGTACAACCTGCATTATCTGGATCACCTGGCCTCTTCAGGCGAGGACCGAAGAGACTTCGACAGGCGCCTGGTCAACAGTTGGATAGCAAACAATCCACCCTTCCATGGATGCGGCTGGGAACCGTATACGCTATCTCTGCGCATCGTAAATCTGGTCAAGTGGTTTGAACAACAACCGACCCTGGAACCTCACTGGCTGGACAGCCTGGCGACACAGGCCCACGCGCTGTCCGAACAGATCGAATATCACATTCTCGCCAACCATTTGTTCGTGAATGGCAAGGCGCTGGTGTTTGCCGGGAGCTTTCTGAACGGCGATCGGGCAGACAGCTGGCTGTCCAAGGGGTTAAAGATCCTTGATGAGGAAATCGAGGAGCAGTTTCTTGCGGACGGTGCGCACTTCGAACTGTCCCCCATGTACCACGCGTCTCTTCTTTGGGACATCTGCGACCTGCTGAACCTGGCCACTCACTCCGAGCTGCCGGAACTTAACACTCGCAAAAACCAATGGAAGCAGCAGATTGAGCAAGGCCTGGTCTGGTTGCGCAGCCTCCAGCACCCGGATGGTGGCATTCCATTCTTCAATGACTCGGCATTCGGCATCGCCCCCACACTGCTGGATATAGAGGCCTACGCGTTTGAATTGGGGTGCCGTGCGCGCAATGACACGTCCACCACTACGATTGCAGCTGTACACCAAACTGAAAGTGGCTACGTGGCGATCAATTTTGGCGATCGGTGCAAAGCCTTGTTGAACCTTGCGCAGGTTGCGCCTGATTACCAGCCAGGTCACACCCATGCGGACACCCTGAGCTTCGAACTCAGCCTGTTTGGACAGCGCGTGTTCGTCAACTCCGGCACGTCTCAATACGGCGAAGACGCAGAGCGTCAACGGCAACGCAGCACGGCAGCGCACAACACAATAGAAGTGAACGGTGAAAACTCATCTGAAGTCTGGGCCGGATTCAGGGTCGCACGACGCGCACGCACCACCGTGGGTGAGCTGGAACAAACGGTCGATACCGTACGGGTCAGTGGCAGCCATGACGGCTACCTGCGCCTACCGGGGAAAAACCTGCACGTTCGCGAGTGGGTTGCGATGGTTGGTGAATTACAGGTGATCGATTGCGTATCCGGCACATTCGATCACGCTGTCTCAAGGCTATTTTTACACCCTGATATCCGCACCACTCAACATGGCAACAAGGTAACGATCACCCTGCCCGGCGGTCAGGTCGCTGTCGCGACACTAGAGGGCGCAACCCGGATCAATGTGGTGTCTTCCACATGGCATCCGGAATTCGGCAAGTCTGTTCCCAATCAGTGCATCGTCGCTGAAATGTCGACAGACAAACTGACCACCCGCATAACCTGGTGAGGCTTACGTGAAACTTTTGATTTTGAGCTTTTACTACCAGCCTGATCTGTCAGCCGGTTCATTCCGCACGACGGCACTGGTGGATGCACTTCTGGAACAACTGCCCGCAGACGCCCATATCGAGTTGATCACAACCCTGCCGAATCGCTACAGCTCCTTCAGCAGTCAAGCCCCGGAACTGGAGACGCACCCCAGGCTCACCATCCGCCGAGTGGCCCTGCCTGGCCACAAGAGCGGGATGGTCGATCAAGCAAGAGCGTTTCTGGTGTATGCCAACGCTGCACGCAAGATTGTGCGAAACCAGGACTACGATCTTGTCTATGCGACTTCTTCACGCCTGATGACCGCTACGCTGGGAGCGGTGATCGCACGCACAAAACGAACGCCGCTCTACCTGGACATACGCGATATCTTTGTCGACACCATCAAGGATGTGCTGTCCAAAGAAAAAGTCTGGTTGCTTAAACCCTTATTATCGCTGGTTGAACGCTTTACCATTCACTCGGCGCAAAAGGTCAACCTGGTCTCTGAAGGTTTTCTTCCTTACTTCAAATCACGCTATCCCGATCAGCGCTACTCCACCTATACAAATGGCATCGATGGCGAATTTCTGGATGCGCAACCGGTGGCTGAAGAAAAGGTGCCCAACCCGATTCTGGACATTGTCTATGCGGGAAATATCGGTGAAGGCCAGGGGCTGCACAACATTATCCCCCAACTGGCCAAACAGCTTGAGGGGAAGGTGCGATTCCGAGTGATCGGCGACGGAGGCCGGATCGGGCTGTTAAAACAAGCCCTTGTCACTCACGCCTGTACTAACGTTGAACTCTTGAAACCGGTCAAGCGCGAACAATTGATCGAGGCTTATCAGGCGGCGGATGTGCTTTTTCTGCATTTGAACGACCACGACGCCTTCCGCAAGGTCTTGCCATCGAAAGTGTTTGAATACGCGGCACTGGGCAAACCGATCTGGGCGGGCATCTCGGGTTACGCAGCCGGCTTTGTCTCTGAACATATTGAAAACGCTGCCGTGTTTGCGCCGTGTGACGCTGCCGCAGGGATCCAGTCCTTCGAGACGCTCAATATTAAGACGCGCCCGCGCCATGCCTTCGTCGAGCGTTTCGCACGCGGGCGCATCATGCGCGAAATGGCGAATGATGTTCTTTCACTCACAGGAACTCGTTGATTATGCAAATCCTCCTGACGGGAGCGAGCGGCTTTGTCGGTAGCGGGTTAATCGCGCCACTGCTACAACGCCAGCACTCGATTACCGCTGCTGTACGCGGGCTCAAGGCCGACCTCGATCCGCGCGTCAACCAGCGCCTTATCGGCGGGCTATCCGACGATCAGGATTGGCAGGTGTTGCTCAAGCACCAGGATACGGTGATCCACCTGGCCGCCCGGGTCCATGTCATGAGTGACGCATCCACCGATCCACTTGCCGAATATCGGCGGGTCAACGTCGAAGGCACCCTGAACCTGGCCCGCCAGGCGGCGGCTGCCGGGGTTAAACGCTTTATATTCATCAGCTCGATCAAGGTCAATGGCGAGGGCACGGCGACCGGCGCGCCGTATACGGCTGACGGTCCCACAGCCCCTACCGACCCCTACGGCATCTCCAAACAGGAAGCAGAACAAGGCCTGCGAACACTGGCTTCTGAAACCGGCATGGAGGTGGTGATCATTCGTCCCGTATTGGTTTACGGACCCGGCGTTCAAGCGAACTTCCTGAGCATGATGCGCTGGTTGCATAAAGGCCTGCCCTTGCCCTTCGGGGCCGTGAACAATCGACGCAGCCTGGTTGCCCTGGACAACCTGGTTGATTTGATTGTGACGTGCACCGAGCACCCCGCTGCCGCCAATCAAACCTTCCTGGTCAGTGACGGCGAGGACCTCTCGACCACCGCGCTTTTGCGTCGAATGGGAACGGCACTGAACAAGCCCGCACGCTTGCTACCTGTGCCGAGCTGGTTGCTGCAAACCGGCGCCACGGCGCTGGGTCGCCGGGCACTCGCTCAAAGGCTATGCGGCTCCCTGCAGGTCGATATTGGCAAGACCCGCGAACTGCTGGGCTGGACACCGCCGAGCAGCGTTGACCAGGCACTGAGTAAAACAGGTAAACACTTTTTGGAACGGCAAACTAAATGAATATGTGGTGGCTATTACCGGCTGTGACGATTGTCGCACTCCTTTTAACCGGGGCCTTGCGTCATTACGCCCTGGCGCGAAGCCTGATCGACATCCCGAATGCGCGCAGCTCGCACGTCGTGCCTACGCCCAGGGGCGGCGGTGTCTCGATCGTCGTCAGCTTTTTGTTAGCGCTATTGCTGACCGCCAGCCTTGGCCTGATTGCATGGCCACTCACGTACGCATTGTTGGGCGCCGGTACCGGCATCGCGGTATTGGGCTTTTTAGACGACCATGGTCATATCAGCGCACGTTGGCGCCTGCTAGGGCACTTTATAGCCGCGGCATGGGCACTGTTCTGGATCGGTGGCCTGCCGCCGCTGGTGGTGGCGGGATTCGCCGTCGACTTGAGCTGGATCGGCCATATGCTGGCAGCCGTCTACCTGGTATGGCTGCTGAACTTGTATAACTTCATGGATGGAATTGATGGAATAGCCAGCGTCGAGGCTATTTGCGTCTGTCTTGGCAGTGCGCTGCTCTATTGGCTTACAGGTCACGAGCTGATCGCGTTTACGCCGTTGTTACTGGCGTTTGCAGTCGTTGGCTTCCTGTATTGGAACTTCCCAAAAGCCCGTATTTTCATGGGCGATGCGGGCAGCGGGTTCCTGGGCATCACGCTGGGGGTGTTGTCACTACAGGCGGCCTGGGTCACGCCGCAGCTGCTGTGGAGCTGGCTGATCCTGCTGGGTGTGTTTATCACTGACGCGACATGGACCTTGCTGCGCCGCCTGCTCAGAGGCGACAAAGTCTATGAGGCCCACCGCAGCCACGCCTACCAGTTTGCTTCTCGCCAGTTCGGCAAACATGCGCCTGTCACCCTGGCGGTAGCGGCAATCAACATTGGATGGCTGTTGCCTGTGGCGCTGCTCGTGGGCAACGGCACGGTGGATGGCTTTTTGGGACTGCTGGTGGCCTATCTGCCGCTGATCGCGCTGGCCGTAAAGTTCAGGGCCGGAGAGAAAGAGCCGAATTGAATACGTCCACAGGGGCGGCGATCGCCTCCCCTTCCTGCCGCACATGAACAGTGGCCAGGATCAAACCCGAGTCTTGCGCCGCGCCCTGGCAACCCACGCCATCAGTGGGCCAATAAGCATTCCAACCAGTAAAGCGAGCACTACGAAAACAGAAATTGGCAACTGCGGGGCTGCCCAACTCAGGAACTGCAGGGAAACCGACTGTTGATTTTCCAGCACAAATGCCACGATGCACAGCAGCAGCACCAACACTACCAGCAGTGCAATAACACGCTTGAATCTACTCATGCCGCCTCCCTCACGAGTATCAAACCTCGTCTTCATCCTCATTAACTCGATCGCGCAATTCCTTGCCCGGCTTGAAGTGAGGCACAAACTTGCCGTCAAGGCTGACGGATTGCCCGGTTTTCGGGTTGCGACCTACTCGCGGTGCGCGGTAGTGCAGGGAGAAACTGCCAAAACCACGGATCTCAATGCGGTCCCCGGTAGCCAGGCACTGGGACATCTGTTCAAGCATCGTCTTGATAGCCAGCTCTACATCCTTGGATGAAAGCAGCCCTTGATGGGTGACAATTCGTTCGATCAACTCCGACTTCGTCATATTTTTCCCTTCTTTTTCAAGCAGCTAGGAAAAGCGCTTCGAAGGTTTTAGCATGACTTGGTGAATTTGAACAGCCCACCTGCCAACTTATCTGCAGCATCAACGGATACCCGGAACTCATGCTTGACCCCCTCAATTACAGATCACCAACATGGTACGAGTGACAGCGCCGGCAGGGTTCCAGCCGAACAGATAGTCACCCTCTTCGTCCTTGGCGTCACTGGATCGGGTGATGACCTTGTAGCCCTGCATCTTGCACTCTCGGGCAGCGCGCTTCTCACACTTGTCCCAATTGCTGCCTAGGCCCGAGCAATCGATCTCGATGCCGCTGACGCCGCGTTTGGCGTGGGTTTTGGCATTGGTGGCAGTGCAGCCGGCCAGCAGCACCACTGCGAATAAAACGATAAGCCTGTTCATTCAAATCCTTATTGAAACAACAACACGGCGGAGCATTTGTTAAGAACTATAGTCAGCTCTGACACTGGGCTGCACGCCTTGGTTCTAACTTGTTGATTCAACGAATTTCAGTGTCCAGTCCTGACATAGGTTTACACCTATTTCAGCCTCAAAACGCCCGATGCACCGCATCGGGCGTTTTGTATTTCAGCGATAGATGTGGCCGCTCACTGTTATAGATATGCACGGATTGATCCACCATTCGCGCGGCTTCAGCCGCATCTTTGGGCCGATGCAAGAGAAACTCGGTTTTCAAAATCCCGTTCACTCGTTCGGCCAAAGCATTTTGGTAGCAGTCGTAACCATCGGTCATAGAACACCGGATACCGTGCTTTACATGCAGCCGCTGATAAAGCTCGGAGCAGTATTGGATGCCTCGATCTGAGTGATGAACAAGGTTTTGCTCTGTTTTTCTGCACTTGAGGGCTTTACTGAATGCCTGAATCACAGACTCCGTGTGCAAGCTTTCGTGAACATGATGCCCCACGATCTTCCGAGAGTAGGCGTCAGTCACCAAGCTCAGATAGGCCACGCCCGTTTGAGTGGGCAAGTAGGTGATATCGGCTACCCAAACTTGTTCTGGCGCCGTAGCAACTACCTGTGATGGCCCTTCTTTGAGCAGGTTGGGGTGCCTGTGAAAGCGATGATGACTGTTTGTCGTTTTGTGATAGGCCCGCTTTCGAGGAACCAACTCTCTGCGATCCCGCAAAATGTCGAAAAGGCAGTCTCGACCAACCTTTACCGGGGCTTCGGGCTCGCTATGCATGAGGTTATGAAGCTTTCGGGTTCCAAGCCTAGGTTGTCTGAGGCGCTTTTCGTGCACGAACCCCATAACCTTCTGAGCCTGGAGGGCTCGAGCATTACATGCTCGAATGCGTTTGTAATATGCCTGGCGGGATATCCCGATGAACTGGCAAGCCCGGCTGATACTCAGGTCTTGGACTTTCCTTTGGGAGAGGGCTTGCCGGATCGCTTTTTTACGACAGAGACACCAAAGTCATTCTTGAGTACATCAACAACGGCTTCGAAAAACTGAGCTTTCTGATTGGCTTGAGCGAGTTGCTCTTCAAGCTCTTTGATTCGCTGTTCGGGCGTCAGCGGCTTGTCGGGCTCATCCATGGAACGGGATCTCTTGGTACGAATGGACGCGCTTTGACTCCAGTTCTGTCGACCATGCCTGCGTAGCCAGTTCAACACCGTAGATTTGCCCTGGATGCCGTAGCGCTCTTGAGCCTCTTTATAACTCAACTCGCCTTTTTCGACCTGATCGACGACTGACAATTTAAAGGTCAGCGAGTAGTCACGCTGACTGCGCCTTTTTCCTGAATTCATTACGCCTTCCTGAGATTGGGTCAGAAGGTGTAAACCTTATTCAGGACGGGACA
>NZ_CVTT01000042.1:0-804 GCF_900006605.1 Pseudomonas sp. 58 R 3
GGCGTTGGTAAAGCGTGTGTTGCTGTTGGCTGACGGCGTGGGCGTGCAGGCGGTTCTGGTCGTCGTAGTGGTAGTGGCTGAGGAGCTGGCCTTGTTGGCGTTGGTGTTCGCGGCCGGTTTTGAACAGGTGGGAGGTGAGGGTTTCACCGTTCAGTTCGACGGTGGAAAGGTGACCGCCTTTGTCGTGGTTGAACACCAACCGGTTGTTGTCCGGCAGGCGGAGGTTCTTAAGTTGGCCGCAGGCATCGTAGCCATAGCGCAAGGTGCCCCAGCCTTGGTGTTCGGCGGTGAGGCGGTTTTGTGGGTCGTATTCGTAGGCCAGCGCCCAGTGGCCGTCGTCGGCGCTGAGGAGATTGCCCTGGCGGTCGTAGGCATAGTCGACAACATTGCCGTCCGGCAGGGTTTTTCTTACGAGGCGCCCGGCGTGGTCTCGCTCGTAGCGGGTAACGAGCTGACTGCCGTCGTCGCCGTGTTCGGTTTTTTCCGCAAGGTTGCCGTTGAGGTCATACACATAGGCCGTGCGCTGGCCATCAAAGCCGATTTCCTGCTGGATCAGGCCATTGGGGTGGTAATCGAGCCGGTAGGTTTCGCCTGCCTCGTTTTCGATGGAGGTCAGCAGCAGGCGCGCATTGTCGTAGCGGTACTTAACATGGGTGCCGTCGGCGTTGATTCGGCGGCTGATCAGGTGCAGGCCGTCGGCGTATTCGTAGCGGGTGACGTGGCCGAGTTCGTCGTGTTCGGCGGTGATTTTTCCGTAGGCGTTGTAGCTGTATTCGCGCGTTGCGCCGCCTGGCTGGGTCAGTT
>NZ_CVTT01000031.1:0-2046 GCF_900006605.1 Pseudomonas sp. 58 R 3
GGCCATCGTGTTTGACGGGGCGATTTCAGATCAAGATCAAGATCAAAAGCGCAGATCAAAAGACCGCTGACTTCGTCATCGAAAAGGATGTAAGGGCCGGAGCAACAGCAACAGCAGAGCCATACTCGGTCAACTGTGGGAGCTGGCTTGCCTGCGATGGCATCAACTCGGTGTGCCTGATGTACCAAGGTGTCTGCATCGCAGGCAAGCCAGCTCCCACAGAAAAGCAGATCCCAGGTGTATGCAAATCCGCTTTTTGCTTTTCGCTTTTCGCTTTTGATTCAACCACTCAGGTCGGCTTTCAGGCCGCCGTGCTCTGCTTTTGATCTTGCTTTTGATCTGAGGCGCCCCGTTAACCACGATGGCCGAACGCAGGCTTGAATCCGTGGGTAACCCGGCAGGACGCCGGGTTAGCCGCGCTGGGCCAAGGATGGCCCATCGCGGCGGCCCACGGATTCAAGCCTTCGTTCTGGCATGCCGAGCCTAGGCGAGGCACCGAGTGGTGGGGCGAAGACCTTTTGGTTACTTTTGGCTGGGCCGGCATTCCGGGCGTTTGCCAAAAGTGACCCGCTGTAAGAGCCATGCCTTTCAAGGTCTTGGTTTAAAATCCCCCAAAACTTCAGTCAGGATGACGAAACGATGTGGGAAAAGGTTCTAGAGCGGTTCGAAAAACAAGCACCAGCCAGTGTCATGACCAAGCTGGTATTGGAGCAGGCCGTACCTGCCGAATGGGTTGATAAGGTGTTCGATGATCACCGTCAACGGCAGTACTCCCGTGAGCTTCTGTTTTCATCTGTTGTTGAGTTGATGTCCCTGGTTTCATTGGGCTTGAGGCCATCCTTGCACGCAGCGGCGCGCAAGGCTGAGGGGCTTTCGGTCAGCCTTACAGCGCTCTATGACAAGATCAATCGAACCGAACCCGAGCTGCTTCGGGCCCTGATTTCAGGCAGCGCGGAGCGTTTGGAACCCACTGTCAAAACACTCGGCCATTCATCGATTCTCCCCGGCTGGCAGTTACGTATTGTCGATGGCAATCACCTGCCAGCCACACAAAAACGCCTCGGCCCTTTGCGCACTGAGCGCGGCGCAGCGCGCCCAGGGTTTTCAGTGGTGGCCTACGATCCTGATCTGGATTTAGTCGTTGATCTCCAGCCCTGGGAAGATGCCTACGCCAGCGAACGGGTCAGTGTTCTTCCGTTGCTGGCCCGCGCTTGCGCGGGCCAGCTGTGGATGGCTGATCGACTTTACTGCACGCTGCCCGTCCTACAAGCCTGCGAGGACACAGGGGCTTCGTTCATTGTTCGCCAACCCAGCAAGCATCCACGCTTGATCCAGGAAAGCGACTGGCAAGAGTCAGGAATCGTCGATAGCGGCACCGTTCGCGAACAAATCATCGAAGTGAAAGGTGGCCGCCGCTGGCGGCGCGTTGAGTTAAGCCTGCAAACGGCAAATGACTCAGGTGAATCACTGATGTGGTTCTGGAGCAATTTGCCTGACACCATTAGTGCCCAGCAGATAGCCGATTTATACCGTCGTCGCTGGAGTATTGAGGGGATGTTTCAGCGCCTTGAGTCGGTACTGGACAGTGAAATTACAAGCCTTGGTAGCCCGAAAGCCGCGCTACTGGGCTTCGCCTCGGCGGTTCTGGCTTACAACGTTTTGTCGGTTCTAAAGCGTAGCGTTGAGCAGGCGCACCGAGATACACAGCCACAGGGTTGGGAAGTTTCGATTTTCCACTTGGCGGTGCATGTTCGCAGTGATTATCAGGGAATGCAGATCGCATTGCCTACGGAAAATTTCCCTCTTGAAAAGACCTCGCAAGGGCTGGCAGAGCGGTTGTTGGCCCTGGCGAGGTTGATCAAACCCAAGGCCGTCGCAAAAAGTCCTCGCGGTCCTAAGGTCGCAAAACCTAAGGAGTGGCTGGAAGGTAAGGCTGCACGGGTCCATGTCTCAACAGCTCGGGTGCTCAAGGCTGCCAAGTCGGATAAACAGACTTAAACACTGCTTTAAATGAGTTCTTAAACGCAGACCTTGAAAGGCATGGCT
>NZ_CVTT01000060.1:0-126056 GCF_900006605.1 Pseudomonas sp. 58 R 3
CGGCGAATGTTGTCTTCACAGTATAACCAGATTGCTTGGGGTTATATGGTCAAGTGAAGAAGCGCATACGGTGGATGCCTTGGCAGTCAGAGGCGATGAAAGACGTGGTAGCCTGCGAAAAGCTTCGGGGAGTCGGCAAACAGACTTTGATCCGGAGATGTCTGAATGGGGGAACCCAGCCATCATAAGATGGTTATCTTACGCTGAATACATAGGCGTAAGAGGCGAACCAGGGGAACTGAAACATCTAAGTACCCTGAGGAAAAGAAATCAACCGAGATTCCCTTAGTAGTGGCGAGCGAACGGGGACTAGCCCTTAAGTGGCTTTGAGATTAGCGGAACGCTCTGGAAAGTGCGGCCATAGTGGGTGATAGCCCTGTACGCGAAAATCTCTTAGTCATGAAATCGAGTAGGACGGAGCACGAGAAACTTTGTCTGAATATGGGGGGACCATCCTCCAAGGCTAAATACTACTGACTGACCGATAGTGAACTAGTACCGTGAGGGAAAGGCGAAAAGAACCCCGGAGAGGGGAGTGAAATAGATCCTGAAACCGTATGCGTACAAGCAGTGGGAGCCCACTTTGTTGGGTGACTGCGTACCTTTTGTATAATGGGTCAGCGACTTATTTTCAGTGGCGAGCTTAACCGAATAGGGGAGGCGTAGCGAAAGCGAGTCTTAATAGGGCGTCTAGTCGCTGGGAATAGACCCGAAACCGGGCGATCTATCCATGGGCAGGTTGAAGGTTGGGTAACACTAACTGGAGGACCGAACCGACTACCGTTGAAAAGTTAGCGGATGACCTGTGGATCGGAGTGAAAGGCTAATCAAGCTCGGAGATAGCTGGTTCTCCTCGAAAGCTATTTAGGTAGCGCCTCATGTATCACTGTAGGGGGTAGAGCACTGTTTCGGCTAGGGGGTCATCCCGACTTACCAAACCGATGCAAACTCCGAATACCTACAAGTGCCGAGCATGGGAGACACACGGCGGGTGCTAACGTCCGTCGTGAAAAGGGAAACAACCCAGACCGTCAGCTAAGGTCCCAAAGTTATGGTTAAGTGGGAAACGATGTGGGAAGGCTTAGACAGCTAGGAGGTTGGCTTAGAAGCAGCCACCCTTTAAAGAAAGCGTAATAGCTCACTAGTCGAGTCGGCCTGCGCGGAAGATGTAACGGGGCTCAAACCATACACCGAAGCTACGGGTATCACGTAAGTGATGCGGTAGAGGAGCGTTCTGTAAGCCTGTGAAGGTGAGTTGAGAAGCTTGCTGGAGGTATCAGAAGTGCGAATGCTGACATGAGTAACGACAATGGGTGTGAAAAACACCCACGCCGAAAGACCAAGGTTTCCTGCGCAACGTTAATCGACGCAGGGTTAGTCGGTCCCTAAGGCGAGGCTGAAAAGCGTAGTCGATGGAAAACAGGTTAATATTCCTGTACTTCTGGTTATTGCGATGGAGGGACGGAGAAGGCTAGGCCAGCTTGGCGTTGGTTGTCCAAGTTTAAGGTGGTAGGCTGAGATCTTAGGTAAATCCGGGATCTTAAGGCCGAGAGCTGATGACGAGCTAACTTTTAGTTAGCGAAGTGGTTGATGCCATGCTTCCAAGAAAAGCTTCTAAGCTTCAGGTAACCAGGAACCGTACCCCAAACCGACACAGGTGGTTGGGTAGAGAATACCAAGGCGCTTGAGAGAACTCGGGTGAAGGAACTAGGCAAAATGGCACCGTAACTTCGGGAGAAGGTGCGCCGGTGAGGGTGAAGGACTTGCTCCGTAAGCTCATGCCGGTCGAAGATACCAGGCCGCTGCGACTGTTTATTAAAAACACAGCACTCTGCAAACACGAAAGTGGACGTATAGGGTGTGACGCCTGCCCGGTGCCGGAAGGTTAATTGATGGGGTTAGCTAACGCGAAGCTCTTGATCGAAGCCCCGGTAAACGGCGGCCGTAACTATAACGGTCCTAAGGTAGCGAAATTCCTTGTCGGGTAAGTTCCGACCTGCACGAATGGCGTAACGATGGCGGCGCTGTCTCCACCCGAGACTCAGTGAAATTGAAATCGCTGTGAAGATGCAGTGTATCCGCGGCTAGACGGAAAGACCCCGTGAACCTTTACTATAGCTTTGCACTGGACTTTGAATTTGCTTGTGTAGGATAGGTGGGAGGCTTTGAAGCGTGGACGCCAGTCTGCGTGGAGCCAACCTTGAAATACCACCCTGGCAACTTTGAGGTTCTAACTCAGGTCCGTTATCCGGATCGAGGACAGTGTATGGTGGGTAGTTTGACTGGGGCGGTCTCCTCCTAAAGAGTAACGGAGGAGTACGAAGGTGCGCTCAGACCGGTCGGAAATCGGTCGTAGAGTATAAAGGCAAAAGCGCGCTTGACTGCGAGACAGACACGTCGAGCAGGTACGAAAGTAGGTCTTAGTGATCCGGTGGTTCTGTATGGAAGGGCCATCGCTCAACGGATAAAAGGTACTCCGGGGATAACAGGCTGATACCGCCCAAGAGTTCATATCGACGGCGGTGTTTGGCACCTCGATGTCGGCTCATCACATCCTGGGGCTGAAGCCGGTCCCAAGGGTATGGCTGTTCGCCATTTAAAGTGGTACGCGAGCTGGGTTTAGAACGTCGTGAGACAGTTCGGTCCCTATCTGCCGTGGACGTTTGAGATTTGAGAGGGGCTGCTCCTAGTACGAGAGGACCGGAGTGGACGAACCTCTGGTGTTCCGGTTGTCACGCCAGTGGCATTGCCGGGTAGCTATGTTCGGAATAGATAACCGCTGAAAGCATCTAAGCGGGAAACTAGCCTCAAGATGAGATCTCACTGGGACCTTGAGTCCCCTGAAGGGCCGTCGAAGACTACGACGTTGATAGGTTGGGTGTGTAAGCGCTGTGAGGCGTTGAGCTAACCAATACTAATTGCCCGTGAGGCTTGACCATATAACACCCAAGCAATTTGACTACTCGAAAGAGCATCAGATTGCGGTGTGTGAAGACGAGATGAACCGAAAGTTCGACGCTCACAAAACACCGAAAGCTGTCACATACCCAATTTGCTGAAGCGAAGCCATCTGGCTACGACTCAGTACCCGAATTTCTTGACGACCATAGAGCATTGGAACCACCTGATCCCATCCCGAACTCAGTAGTGAAACGATGCATCGCCGATGGTAGTGTGGGGTTTCCCCATGTGAGAGTAGGTCATCGTCAAGATTAAATTCCGAAACCCCTGATTGCTAACGCAATCAGGGGTTTTGTTTTGGGCGGTCGAAAAGTGTGGCCACGCAATGTATCAAGCGGTTCTCACTTGCAGTCTGTGACCGCCTTCAATGCTAAAGTCCATGCCTCGATTTTGCTTTTCCCAAGGAAGCCGTTATGCCGGATGCGACGTCCCTCAGCGCTGGATTCATGGTGGTTCACGGCAACCGCCTCGACGAACTGCGCAGTCTGGTAGTCAGCTGGATGCGCCGCTATCCGCTGGCTCCTTTGGAAAACGAAATCGCCCTGGTCCAAAGCAACGGCATTGCCCAATGGCTCAAGCTGGCCTTGGCCGAAGATCCCGAAGAAGATGATATGGGTGGCTGCGGCATCGCTGCGGCTATCGACGTGCAACTCCCCGGCAGCTTTATGTGGCAGCTCTATCGCATGGTTTTGGGCAAAGACGAAATCCCGCCCAAATCCTTGCTCGATAAGGCCCCACTGACCTGGCGCCTGATGCGTCTGCTCCCGGAGCTCATCGGCCAACCGCACTTCGAGCCCCTGCAGCGATTTCTCACCGACGACACCGACCTGCGCAAACGCTATCAACTGGCGGAACGCTTGGCCGACTTGTTCGACCAATACCAGGTCTACCGCGCCGACTGGCTGGAAGATTGGGCGGCCGGTCGCCACCAACTGCGCAACGGCCGAGGCGAAACAAAGCCCCTGAACCCGGCGAATTGCTGGCAGGCAGAACTCTGGCGTGCACTGCTACTGGATGTAGGCGAAGAGGGCATGGCCGAAAGCCGAGCCGGTGTTCACCAGCGTTTTATCGAGCGGATCAATACCCTCGAAAAAGCCCCCCAAGGCCTGCCGTCCCGAGTCATCGTTTTCGGCATCTCATCGTTGCCCGCCCAAGCGCTGGAAGCACTCGCCGGCCTGGCACGCTTCAGCCAAGTCTTGCTGTGCGTACACAACCCTTGCCGCCACCACTGGTCCGACATCGTTGCCGACAAAGACCTGCTGCGTAACGAGTACAAACGTCAGGCGCGCAAAGCCGGCATGCCCGTCACCATCGACCCGCAAACCCTGCACCAGCATGCGCACCCGTTGCTGGCCGCTTGGGGTAAACAGGGCCGCGACTACATTAGCCTGCTGGACAGCTACGACGACCCCAACAGCTACCGCGCTGCTTTCCGTGATGGCCGCATCGACCTGTTCAGCGACAACGAACCCACCACGTTGCTCAACCAATTGCAGGACGACATCCTCGAACTGCGCCCACTCAATGAAACCCGCGAACTGTGGCCGGGCGTCGATCTGAATCACGACAGCTCCATCCGTTTCCACATCGCCCACAGCGCCCAACGCGAAGTGGAGATCCTCCATGACCAATTGCTCCAGCGCTTCAGCGCCGAACCCGCACTGCGCCCGCGTGACATCATCGTCATGGTCCCCGACGTCGACAGCTACGCGCCGCACATCCGCGCGGTCTTCGGCCAGCTTGAGCGGAACGACCCGCGTTTTATCCCGTTCACCCTCACCGACCAAGGCCAACGTGGCCGCGACCCACTGCTGATCGCCGTCGAGCACCTGCTAAAACTCCCGGACAGCCGCTTCCCCGTCAGCGAAATCCTCGACCTGCTCGACGTTCCCGCCTTGCGCGAACGTTTTTCCATCAAGGAACGCGACCTGCCTACGCTGCACCGCTGGATCGAAGGCGCCGGCATCCGCTGGGGCCTCAACGCCGAACAGCGCGCCGGCCTCGGCCTGCCCAAGGAGCTTGAGCAAAACAGCTGGCGATTCGGCCTGCGCCGCATGCTGCTGGGTTATGCCGTGGGCACCGGAATGGCCTGTGACGGCATCGAACCCTACGATGAAATCGGCGGCCTCGACGCCGCGTTGATTGGCCCATTGGTCGCCTTGCTCGATGCGCTAAACCACGCCCATCAAGCCTTGTCACAACCGGCAAGCCCACAAGAATGGGGCGAGCGCCTGCAACGCCTGATGCAACTGTTCTTTCTGCCCAGCAGCGAGCACGACGACTATCTGCTTGGCCAACTCGAACAGTTGCGAGAAGACTGGCTGGAAACCTGTGAGTCCGTCGGCCTGCAGGACGAGTTACCCCTTACCGTCGTCCGCGAAGCCTGGCTCGCCGGCCTCGATCAAGGCCGCCTGTCCCAGCGCTTCCTCGCGGGGGCTGTCAATTTCTGCACCCTGATGCCCATGCGCGCCATCCCGTTCAAGCTGGTCTGCCTGCTCGGCATGAACGACGGCGACTACCCGCGCGCCCAACCGCCGCTGGACTTCGACCTGATGGGCAGCGACTACCGCCCCGGCGACCGTTCACGCCGCGAAGACGACCGCTACCTGCTGCTCGAGGCGCTGCTGTCGGCCCGCGATCAGCTCTATATCAGCTGGGTAGGCCGCAGCATCCGCGACAACAGCGACCGCCCGGCCTCGGTATTGATCGGCCAGTTGCGTGACCACCTCGCCAGCGGCTGGCATAACGCAGACACACAAGAACCGTTGCTGGAAGCCATGACCCAGGAGCACCCACTCCAACCCTTCAGTGCCCGCTACTTCCACGAAGGTGATGCGCTGTTCAGCTACGCCCGCGAATGGCAACTGCTCCACGAAGCACCGGTAGCCTCAGCCAAGCAAGACGAACTGGCAGAGCACCACCAGGAAGAACCTCTAAGCCTCGGCCAGTTGCAAGACTTTGTGCGCAACCCCGTCAAACACTTCTTCAGCCAGCGTCTGAAAGTGTTCTTCGAAGCCGCCGAAGTCCCGCTGGCCGATGAAGAACCTTTCGTTCTCGATGCCTTGCAACGCTACAGCCTCAGCGACAGCCTGCTCAATGCAGCCTTGGCCCAGCCCGATCACATAGACCAGGCCCTGAATGCCCAAGCCCTGCGCCTGCAAGGCAGTGGCCTGCTGCCCATGGTCGGTTTCGGCGAATGCCTGCGTAATGAATTGGTCGAGCCATTGCCCGATCTACTGCAGCGCTATCAACACTTACTGGCGCTCTGGCCTACGCCACAAACCGCTGCCGAACCGATCAGTTTTGAGCATCAAGGCATCGAACTCGAAGGCTGGATCAGTGGCCTGCATCGGCGCAGTGATGGCGGATTGTTAAGCGTCACCACCATCCCCAACAGCATCGGCTCGATCAAGACCCGCAAGTGGCATCGCCTGATCCGCCCGTGGGTCAATCATGTGGTGGCCTGCGCCTGCGGCCTGCCGCTGAGTACCGGGCTGGTTGCCAGTGACGACACCTTGCTGCTGGCCCCGCTGGAAAAAACCATCGCCCAAGACATACTCGGCAACCTGTTACTGGCCTGGCACACCGGCATGCGCAAACCACTGCCCGTAGCGGTGAAAACCGCCTTCGCCTGGCTCGGCCAAACCGATCCGGACAAGGCCCAGGCCGCCGCCAGCAAAGCCTACGAAGGCGACGGCCTGACCACCGACGGCGAACGTCGCGAAACCCTGGCGCTCACTCGCCAATTCCCGGATTACGCCTCGCTCATCGCCAGCGAAGAATTCGAAGGCTGGGCCGAAACCCTGTATCGCCCCTTGATCAACGCCCCATGGCGATCACTCAGCAGCGAGGAGGCCGGCGCATGATCGGTAAACCTTTGGCCCTAGCCTTCCCACTCAAAGGCAGCCAGCTGATTGAAGCCAGCGCCGGCACCGGCAAGACCTTCACCATTTCCGCCCTGTACCTGCGCCTGGTGCTTGGCCACGGTGGTGACCAATCCGGCTTTGGCCGCGAACTGCTGCCACCGCAAATCCTGGTGGTGACCTTCACCGACGCCGCCACCAAAGAGCTGCGCGAACGCATCCGCATCCGCCTGGCCGAAGCAGCGCGTTTTTTTCGTGACGAAATCGAGCAACCTGACGCGCTGATTGCCGACCTGCGTGACCAATACCTGCCCGAACAATGGCCGACCTGTGCCAATCGCCTGGACATCGCCGCCCAATGGATGGACGAAGCCGCGGTCTCGACCATCCACAGTTGGTGCCAGCGCATGCTGCGCGAACACGCGTTCGACAGCGGCAGCCTGTTCACCCAGACCCTGGAAACCGACCACAGCGACCTGCTCGGCGAAGTGCTGCGCGATTACTGGCGGCTGTTCTGCTACCCGATGCACGACGATGCGCTCAATTGGGTACGCAAAAACTGGAGCGGCCCCGCCGCGCTGATGCCACGCGTGCGCGCGTTGTTCGGCAGCGAGCGGCCCACCGATGAAACCCGTGAGCCGGCCGAGTTGATCAACGCTTGCTTGCAAGAGCGCCGCCAAGCGCTGGTCGCGCTCAAGGCCCCCTGGCAACAATGGGCCATCGAACTGCGCGATATCTGCCTGCAAGCCGTCGCCGCCAAAGCCGTCGACGGCCGCAAGATGCAGGCGCGTTACTTCGAACCCTGGTTCGAAAAGATCAGCGCCTGGGCCGCTGACGAAACCCTTGAACAACTCGACATCGGCACCGGCTTCACCCGCCTTACGCCCGATGGCATGGCCGAAGCCTGGAAGGGCGAGGCGCCGCGTCACCCTGGCATCGACGCCATGGCCAGCCTCAAGGCCAGCCTCGACGCACTGCCAACCCCCGACGCCGCCGTGTTGCAACACGCCGCCGGTTGGGTCGGTAAACGCTTCGAAGAAGAAAAACGCCGCCGCGCCGAAATGGGCTTCGACGACATGCTCATTCGTCTCAACGCCGCCCTGCAAACCGAAGGCGGCGAGCGCTTGGCCAGTGTGATCCGTGAGCAGTTCCCGGTCGCCCTGATCGACGAGTTCCAGGACACCGACCCGGTGCAATACAGCATCTTCGACAGCATCTACCGCATCGAAGAAAACCACCTCGACAGTGGCCTGTTCCTGATCGGCGACCCCAAGCAGGCGATCTACGCCTTCCGTGGCGCCGACATCTACACCTACTTGCGCGCCCGTCAGTCCACCTCCGGCCGCCATCACACCCTGGGCACCAACTTCCGTTCCAGTCATGCGATGGTTGAGGCGGTTAACCATGTGTTCCAGCGTGCCGAGACCGGCCGTGGCGCGTTCCTGTTCCGTGAGCCGAATGGCGACAACCCGGTGCCGTTCCACTCGGTGTTGTCCCAAGGCCGCAAAGAGCAATTGCAGGTCGATGGCCAAACCCTGCCGGCGATGAACCTCTGGCACTTGCCTACCGACCAACCTATTTCCAACGCGGTGTATCGCCAACAACTGGCCGCCGCCTGTGCCACGCAGATTGTTGAGTTACTTAATGGCGGGCAGCAAGGCACGGCCGGATTCGTAAAAGATGGCAGCTTAAAAGGCGTACTCCCGTCAGACATCGCGATTCTGGTGCGTGACGGCAAGGAAGCCCAAGCCGTGCGCGCCGAGCTGGCCGCCCGTGGTGTACGTAGCGTGTACCTGTCCGACAAAGACTCGGTGTTTGCCGCCCAGGAAGCCCACGACCTGCTGGCCTGGCTCAAGGCCTGCGCCGAGCCGGACGTCGAGCGCCCACTGCGCGCCGCCCTGGCTTGCATCACCCTGAACCTGTCACTGGCGGAACTGGAGCGTCTGAACCAGGACGAACTGGCGTGGGAAACCCGCGTGATGCAGTTCCGTGGTTATCGCGCGATCTGGCGTACCCAAGGCGTGCTGCCGATGCTGCGCCGCCTGCTGCATGATTTCAAGCTGCCGCAAACCCTGATTGCCCGCAGTGACGGCGAACGCGTACTGACTAACCTGTTGCACCTGAGCGAACTGCTGCAACAGGCCGCGTCAGAACTGGACGGCGAACAAGCGCTGATCCGCCACCTCGCCGAACACCTGGCACTGTCGGGCCAGGCCGGTGAAGAACAGATTCTGCGCCTGGAAAGCGACGAACAATTGGTCAAGGTGGTGACCATCCACAAGTCCAAGGGCCTGGAATATGACTTGGTCTTCCTGCCGTTTATCTGCTCGGCCAAGCCGGTGGATGGCAGCCGCTTGCCGCTGCATTACCACGACGAACACGGCAAATCCCAAGTCAGCCTGCGGCCCACCGCCGAGCTGATTGCCCAAGCCGACGACGAGCGCCTGGCCGAAGACCTGCGTTTGTTCTACGTCGCCCTCACGCGTGCCAAACACGCGTGCTGGTTGGGCATTGCCGACCTCAAACGGGGCAATAACAGCAGCTCGGTCTTGCACCTGTCCGCGCTGGGTTATCTGCTCGGCGCCGGTGCCTCGTTGGGCGAATCCGCCGGCCTGGCGCGCTGGCTGCTGGACTTGCAAGAGGGCTGCGCCGCCATCCACTACACCCACGTGCCCGACGCGCAAGACAGCCTGTTCCACCCGCCGCGCAACGAGGCCACCTTGCTGGCACCGCTACTGCCCAAGCGCAAGGCCGCCGAAAACTGGTGGATCGCTTCCTACAGTGCATTACGAATTGGCGACAGCATGAGCGCCGCAAGCCTTGAAGCGCCAGAAAACCCACAAGCCCAGAAGCTGTTTGACGACGAACGCCTCGACCCCGACGCACCGCGTGAAGTGGCAGCGTCTGGCGGCGACATTCACCGTTTCCCACGTGGCCCTAACCCCGGCACCTTCCTTCACGGCCTGTTGGAGTGGGCGGGCGAGGAAGGCTTCAACGTGACACCCGAGGCCATCGAAAAAGCCGTGGGCGCCCGCTGTAATCGGCGCAATTGGGAAGGCTGGATCGTCACCCTCAGCGGCTGGCTCGGCCATTTGCTGCAGACGCCGCTGCCGGTAGATAACGATCTAGTCGCCCTCAGCAGCCTGCAGCACTACCAGATCGAAATGGAGTTCTGGTTCGCCAGCCACAAAGTCGACGTGCTGGCCCTCGACAAGCTGGTGTGCCAGTACACCCATAAAGGCGTGTCCCGAGTAGCCGCCGAACCGGTGCTGCTCAACGGTATGTTCAAGGGCTTTATCGACCTGACGTTCGAACACGACGGCCGTTATTACGTGGCCGACTACAAATCCAACTGGCTCGGCCCTGACGATTCGGTCTACACGCAGGACGCCATGGAACAGTCGATCCTCGAGCACCGGTACGACCTGCAATACGTGCTTTACCTGCTGGCCCTGCACCGCCAACTGAAGGCACGCCTGCCGGATTACGACTACGACCGCCATGTCGGCGGCGCGCTGTACCTGTTCCTGCGTGGCACCCAGGCCACGAGCCAAGGCGCATATTTCACCCGGCCGCCACGGGAGCTGATCGAAGGCTTGGACCTGCTGTTCCAGGGCAAACCCATACCGCCCAAGGTTGAGCCCGCCTGGGAACAAGGAGTGCTGCTATGAGCCTGTCGCCGTTACCGCTAGAGGAGCTGATGCCCCTCAGCCGCGCCGCCGACCTGCTGCAACTGTTGGAGCGCTGGGTTGACCGTGGCTGGCTGCGCGCATTGGACAAAGCCTTCGTCGGTTTCCTCCACGAACTCGACCCACAGGCCGACCCGCTGGTGTTACTGGCCGCCGCATTGACCAGCCACCAACTGGGCCATGGCCACGTCTGCCTGGACCTGTTCGAAACCCTTAAAGCGCCAGACTTTGCCCTGTCATTGCCCCCCGAAGGCGACCTGCAAACCGGCGCCATGCTGCTGCCCTCGCAATTACTCGGCGGCCTTGATGGCGCCCACTGGTGCCATGCGCTGGCCGCCAGCCACTTGGTCGCGCTGGCTTTGGATGGCAGTGAGTCGGCTCAAAGCCGCCCGCTGGTGTTGTCCGGCAAACGCCTGTATTTGCGCCGCTACTGGACTTACGAACGGCGCATCGACACGGCGTTGCGCCTGCGCCTGGCCACCCAGGAAACCGTCGCCACTGATTTGCCGCAACGCCTGAACACCTTGTTCGAACAACCGCCACCGGACGGCGTGATCGACTGGCAAAAACTCGCCTGCGCCCTGGCCACACGCGGGGCCTTCAGCATCGTCACCGGCGGCCCCGGCACCGGCAAAACCACCACCGTAGTGCGCTTGCTCGCGCTGCTGCAGGCCCCGGCCGTAGAGGCCGGCAACCCATTGCGCATTCGCCTCGCCGCGCCCACCGGCAAAGCCGCGGCACGCCTCACCGAATCCATAAGCCAGCAAGTGTTGTCGCTGAATGTGCTGGACAGCGTGCGGGAAAAAATCCCCACCCAGGTCACCACGGTTCACCGCCTGCTCGGCAGCCGCCCCGGCACGCGACATTTTCGCCATCACCTCGGCAACCCGTTGCCATTGGACGTGCTGGTGGTGGACGAAGCCTCGATGATCGACCTGGAAATGATGGCCAACCTGCTCGACGCGTTGCCGGCTCACGCACGCCTGGTATTGCTCGGGGACAAAGACCAACTCGCCTCGGTAGAAGCCGGCGCGGTGCTCGGCGACCTATGCCGTGATGCCGAAGCCGGCTGGTACAGCCCCGACACGCGCCAATGGCTGCAAGCGGTCAGCGGCGAAGACCTCAGCGCCAGCGGCCTGCAGGAAGACCTCGAGGGCGGTCATCCGCTCGCCCAGCAAGTGGTCATGCTGCGCTACTCGCGACGCTTCGGCGAAGGTAGCGGCATCGGCCAACTGGCGCGCTGGGTCAACCAGCAAAATGCCGAAGAGGCGCGCAAACTGCTTGCCGCGCGTAGCCACAGCGACCTGTTCTGCCTCAGCCTCAAGGGCGAACACGATCACGCCCTTGAGCGCCTGGTACTGGACGGGCAGGGCGACGAAGCCCAAGGCTATCGCTATTACCTGAATCTGCTGCAAAGCGCGCGCCCGGCCCTCGACACTCCACGTGAAGACGCCGCCTGGACTCACTGGGCGCAACAACTGTTGCAAGCCTTTGACGCCTTCCAGCTGCTCTGCGCCGTGCGCAAAGGCCCGTGGGGCGTGGAAGGTTTAAACCAACGCATCACCGCCGCCTTGCGCAAAGTGCGGCTGATCGAAGGCGACGACCAATGGTACGAAGGCCGACCGGTGCTGATGACGCGCAACGACTACGGCCTGGGCTTGATGAACGGCGACATCGGCATCGCCCTCAAGCTGCCCGAAAGCGACGGTGGCCCACAGGTGCTGCGTGTGGCTTTCCCACGCAACGATGGCCAGGGTGGCGTGCGTTTTGTACTGCCCAGCCGTCTGAATGATGTGGAAACCGTGTACGCCATGACCGTGCACAAATCCCAGGGCTCGGAATTCACCCACACGGCGCTGATCCTGCCGGATGCGCTGAACCCGGTGCTGACCAAAGAGCTGATCTACACCGGCATCACCCGCGCCAAACGCTGGTTCAGTTTGATCGAACCGCGTGGCGGGGTGTTTGAAGAAGCGGTGCGGCGCAAGGTCAAACGCCTGAGTGGGTTGATGCTGGAGTTGGAGGCTGCGCCCGATGAAACTGACTGATCGGTCGTAAAATATTTCTGGTTTAGTTGTCTGATTTTTCTGAAAAAATAGCGGGCTTTGATAAACCCCCAAGTCGTGGGGTTTTCCGCCGCTGTGCTATCGTTGCGGCATCACCCTGTAAAATAGCTGAGAGAATCGCTGCATGAACGTGGCTGTCTCGCCCACAGAGCGCAGTTCGAGCTGGAGACGCATGTTACTGGTGGCGGTGCTATGCCTGCTCGCCCCGCACGTATTTGCGCAGACGCCCAGCCTGGCGGATCACCGCGCCCAGGCCGTCACCCAAGTGGTACTCGGCATCCTCAGTTATGCCCGTTGGCCGGTGGAGCCTGCGCAACTGCGCTTGTGCATCGTCGGCCCCACCCAATACACCGACGACCTGATCAAAGGCACCACCCAGGCCACTGGCCGCCCGGTGGTGGTGCAGCGTCTGCTGGCCGATAATCCCAATATCGTCAGCGCCTGCGACGCCATTTACATCGGCAAACTCTCCGCCGATGAACGCAGCCGTCTGTTCACCTCATTGATCGGCCACCCGGTGCTCAGCATCAGCGAAGGCGGCGACCAATGCACCGTGGGCAGCCTGTTCTGCCTGCGCGTGGGCGATGAGCAAGTGTCGTTCGAGGTCAACCTGGACTCCGTCGCCCGCAGTGGCGTGCGTATTCACCCCAGCGTGTTGCAACTGTCCCGCCGTCGAGCGCCGGCGCCATGAGTACCGCTAAAGTGCGGCCGACCTTGCGTTCGGTCATTGGCCGTGGGCATTTGATCCTGGCACTGGTGGCCGTGACCCTGGCCAGTGTGTCGCTGACCCTGCTCGGCGTGCTGGCGCTGCGCGTGTATGCCGAACACAACCTGCACCTGATCGCGCGCTCCATCAACTACACCGTTGAGGCGGCAGTGGTGTTCGACGACAGTGCCGCCGCCACCGAGGCCCTGAGCCTGATCGCCTCCACCGAAGAAGTGGCCCAGGCCGAAGTCTTCGATGCCAACGGCAAGCTGCTGGCGCAATGGATACGGCCCGATACCGGCATGCTCTCCAGGGTTGAACTGGCGGTGGCGCACACCCTGCTCGAACAGCCCATCAGCCAGCCGATCCTGCACCAGGGCCAACCCGTCGGCAGCATTCACTTGGTCGGCCATGGCGGCAGCCTGCTGCGCTTTTTGCTCAGCGGCCTGGCCGGAATTCTGATTTGTACCGCACTCAGCGCCTGGGTCGCGTTGTACCTGGCGCGGCGCCTGTTGCAAGGCATCACCCAACCGCTGCAAAGCCTCGCCGCCGTGGCCCACGCCGCCCGCAGCGAGCGCGATTTCGACCGCCGCGTGCCACCGGCGCAGATCGCCGAACTCGACAGCCTCGGCAGCGACTTCAACGCCCTGCTCGGCGAGATGGAAGCCTGGCAAAGCCACCTGCAAAGTGAAAATGAAACCCTCGCGCACCAGGCCAGCCACGACAGCCTCACCGGCTTGCCCAATCGCGCGTTTTTCGAGGGCCGCATGATCCGTGCGCTGCGCAGCGCCGCCAAGGTCAATGAGAAGGTGGCGGTGCTGTTCCTCGACAGCGACCGCTTCAAAGACATCAACGACAACTTTGGCCACGCCGCCGGCGATGCTGTGCTGGTCGCCGTTGCTGAACGCGTGCGTGCGCAACTGCGGGAGGATGACTTGGTGGCGCGCTTGGGCGGCGATGAATTCGCGATCCTGCTGGCGCCGCTGCACAAGGCCGAGGATGCCCAGCGCATCGCCGACAAGATCATTGCCAGTATGGACAAGCCGATCCCGTTGCCCGGCAATACCCAGGTGCTGACCTCCCTCAGTATCGGCATCGCCATCTACCCTGATCATGGCGCCACTCCCGGCACCTTGCTCAATGCCGCCGACGCGGCCATGTACCAAGCCAAGCGGCTGTCCCAGGGCGGCCAGCAAACGGCGGAGGCGGAGCCTACCGCTGCCAATGTTCAACACAGGAGTTGATCCCTTGTTCTCTAAAACGCGTGTTCTGTTTATTACTTTGCTGGTGGCCTTCCTGGCCCTCGGCGGCTGCCAGACGCCGCCACCCAAAGGCCTGAGCCCGGCGCAAATCGCGGTCCTCAAACAACAAGGCTTTGAGCTGACCGACGAGGGTTGGGCGTTCGGCCTGTCCGGCAAAGTGCTGTTTGGCAGCGATGTGGAAAGCCTCAACAAAGCCAGCACCGACATCGTCGAACGCATCGGCAAAGCCCTGACGGGCGCCGGCATCGAACGCGTGCGCGTCGACGGCCACACCGACGCCTCCGGTAAAGAAACCTACAACCAGCAACTGTCCCTGCGCCGCGCCAAAAGCGTGGGCAAGGTGCTGACCGGCGTGGGCATGAAAGAAGAAAACATCCAACTACGCGGCCTGGGCAGCAGCGAACCGGTGGCGTCAAACACCACCGTGGCAGGCCGCACCGAGAACCGGCGCGTGTCGATCGTCGTGATCGCCGACTAAGCACCACACTCAGTTCCAAAGTGGCAATGCGGTCAACTGTGGGAGCTGGCTTGCCTGCGATGGCGGTGTATCAGCAGTAGATAAGCTGCCTGACCCACCGCCATCGCAGGCAAGCCAGCTCCCACACTTATTTGTGCCAGGCCTGAATCCTGTGCCCACCACAGTCCAAATGTGGGAGCGGGCTTGCTCGCGAATGCGGTGTATCAGCAGTAGATAAGCTACCTGACCCACCGCCATCGCAGGCAAGCCAGCTCCCACACTTATTTGTGCCAGACCTGAATCTTGTGCCCGCCACCATTCAACTGTGGGAGCCGGGCTTGCCCGCGATGGCGGTGGGTCAGCTGAGGATTTACTCACTGACCCACCGCTTTCGCGAGCAAGCCCGCTCCCATATTTTGTTTTGAAGTGTGCTTGCTGGCGTGTTCGCTTAGCTGCTCGGCGTCATTGCTTGCGTCAGGTCATCCACCACGGCTTTGCCCATCTCACACAGGTAGTGTGCGGCCCAGGCGTATTGTTCGCCGCGTACATCCATGGCGGCTTCCATAGCGAGTTTCTTGGAGTAAAACAGCAAGGTGGAGGCGTGTTCAAGGCTTCGCTGAGGCTGATGCGCCATAGCCGAATTCCAGCAATAAACGTCCAGTGTTTTTATCTGTAGGAACGGTCTGCCATGACGAATTTTGATGGCTGGGCTGATGAGGTTTCGCTTTTTAGAAAGTGCTGAGTTTAGTTAAATATCCGCTCTAACTACCGTAAAGGATTGCGATGAACATAAACGTCAGTAATTTTCGCCAAGAGGTTTCTAAGGTCAGGCTTTCAAAAAAAGCTTTTGAGGAACTATTAAGTGCAAAAAAAATTATCGAATCCGAAATTCAGGATAGTCGATTTGATGCGAAGCCTGCCTATATAAATCCACTGCTATTGCCCGTTCTTAGCGAGGAACTACATAGAATACGAAACATGATTGATCACGAGAGTCATGTCTTGATCCTCGATGGCTTTAAGGTCGAAGAGCTTGCAAGCTTCAAATCGCTGGTGTGGACATTCGGTTCTTTACTAGGTAAGCCAATGGTGCAGAACCATCTCGGTCACAAGGTGATTGAGGTTTATGACCGAGGTGGTAAGAGCATTGAGGAAGGTGCGAGATACCATCAAACCCGTCAAGGTGCCTACGTACACAATGATGGGGTGAGCGACCCACTGCCTATCGATTACTTGATCTTAGCTTGCGGACAGAAAGCGCTTTTAGGCGGGGAGAGTATTCTCATTGATGCAAGCTCTGTTTATGCGGAACTGATGGCGTTCCCGGAAATACTGGAAGAACTCAAATGTGACTTCTTTTTTGAGAATCGCGGCATGTCAGATGAAGAGCAGTTGTTTAAAGCTCCCATCCTGAGTTTTTCAAGTGAAGGTGTTCCACTGATTAGATACTTTCGAGTCTACATAGAGTCGGCTCATTTGAAGGCAGGAGTGCCGTTAACAGTGGCTCAATCCCAAGCGCTGGACTTTCTAGATACCGTTCTCGATCAATCATCGGTTCAGCATCGAGTACTGCTGGAGCCAGGACAGGTACTTATTTCGGCCGATAACAAGTTTCTTCATACCCGGACACACTTCATTGATATGAGCGCCCCACGTTCCGAAATCAATGATACTGAGCCTTTGAGCGATCTGAATCGCTATATGCTACGGATGTGGTTACGCAAACAATGATGCCCCGATGTTCATAACGTAAGTCCTCAAATATCCGCCATAAGCCGAGCCCCATGGACAACTCCGATATCGCGATCACGCTGGTCTTGATCTCTGCCTTCATGCACGCCACCTGGAACGCAGTAGTCCGCGCCGGTAGCAGTCGCTTCATGACCTTGGCCATGGTTGATGGTACCGCGCTAGTGATATGCCTGCTGGCCTTGCCATTTGTCAGTGTGCCGAGCCTGGAGGTTGGGAGCTATATCCTCGTCTCCGTGATGCTCAATACGGTCTATAGGCTATTTCTGATCAAGGCGTATGAAACGGGTGACTTTGGCCAGGTTTATCCCGTGATGCGTGGGGTACCGCCCGTATTGGTCGCGCTGTTTTCCTACTTTCTGCTGCATGAGCAGTTGTCACTTCAGGCGTTGACCGGAGTGTTGCTGATTTGTGTGGGGATTATCAGCCTGACTTTTGTGCGCAGGATGACGGCGCAGATGTTCAAACCGATCCTGATGGCGGTGTGCGCCGGTGTGTTTATTGCGTCTTACACGGTGGTGGATGCCAAAGGTGTAAGAGCGAGTGAGACGGTAATGCAGTACATCATCTACCTGACAGTGTTCCAGAGTATTCCGATCCCTGTGCTGGCGTATTCCAAAGAGCGTTCAGCCTTGGCTCAAGCAATACGTGGGCATTGGCGAGTAGGCCTGTTAGGCGGTGTTTTTTACCTGGCGTCTTACGGATTGGTGTTGTTTGCGTTATCGCTGGATGCGGTCGCCAAGGTCTCAGCGCTGCGGGAAACCAGTGTTATTATCGGCGCCATTATTGCCGCGCTGTTCTTTCATGAACGGTTCGGTTGGCGACGGATGCTGTCGGCATTCGTCATTGTTTGCGGGATCATCTTGATCAAAGTGAGCACCTGATGGCCCAGCGTCCGCCTCCCACACCCATGCTTCAAGCGTTCGTCAGCGCAGCTCAAACGGGTAGTTTTGCGCGTGCTGCATCTGAGCTCAACCTCACCGCCAGTGCCATCAGCCATCAAATTGCGGGCCTTGAGGAGTGGTGGGGCGTGCAGTTGTTTGAGCGGCACTCGCGCGGTGTGAAGCTGACGGCAGCGGGGCAGGCCTTATTGCCGGTAACCGACGGATTTTTCAAGGCGCTGGACGGGGTGCTGCATTCGCTCAACCCCGGTAAATCCCAGCCGTTGTACCTCTCATGCACCTCTTCCCTCTGTTCGACTTGGCTGATTCCCAGAATGCACGGCTCTCACACTGAGGCCTCGTTCAACATTGACCTGGTGTTGATCAGCGCTGACATGAGCGGCGCCAGCCTGGAGGCTCATCAATACGATGTTGCGGTGGTGATGGGGTACGGCGACTACCCGGATCATCATGTTGAACTGCTGATGCGCGACGCGGTGTTCCCCGTTTGTTCGCCGGAGTTTCTGCGGTTGAAGGGTGATATTGCACTGGAAGATGTCGCCCGGTACCCGCTGATCCATCGGGTGGACGATCAGGTGTGTCCGGGGTGGGAAAGCTGGTTTGCATTTCAGGGGCTGGCGGCGCCGCCTTATCACCATGGGCCGCGATTTCCGGATTCGAGCCAGGCGATCAGTCTGGCGGTGAAGGGCACAGGGATTGCGCTGGGCAGAACTGCGTTGGTGTACGACCAATTGGAAGGCGGCACGTTGGTTGCGCTGAATAGCCCAGTGATGATGTCGCCAGCGGCCTACTACATTATTTGCCGAAACGGACGACAGTCGGAGCCCGATATCGCTCGGTTAATTGCTTGGCTCAAGAGCACCGCGGGTGAGTTTTTGCGGGAAGTGCGGGCTCGGTATCCGCAAATAGCCGGGGCTGGTGCGGTTTAGAAGTGGAAGGAGCAAGCTTCCTCCCACATTCCGATCGTTCCCACGCTCCGCGTGGGAATGCATCCTGTGACGCTCGCGTCACGACTTCAAGAGCGGACGCAGAGCGTCCAGGGCGGCATTCCCACGCAGAGCGTGGGAACGATCTGCGATCTAGCCTTTAGCTCGTTGGGGTCATTGCCTGCGTCAGGTCATCCACCACGGCTTTGCCCATCTCACACAGGTAGTGCGCGGCCCAGGCGTATTGTTCGCCGCGTACATCCATGGCGGCTTCCATGGCGAGTTTCTTGGAGTAAAACAGCAGGGTGGAGGCGTGTTCCAGGGCTTGCTCGATGGGCATGCCGGAGTTGACGCGGAACAGCGGTTTTTGGTTTTCGCCGTAGTCGCCGAAGGTGACGACGCCGAGGGTGGTGATGGATGAAAGGGGTGGATCGGGGACGATTTTGCTCATGATGATTGCTCTCTGCTGAAGTAGAGCTGCCACATCACATCGCTAAACATGAAGAGGGTGGCAGCTGTGTGCAGGTTAGCGATCCGGGCCAGAGCGCATCCCGGGTAGACTCGAAAGTCTCCCGCACACAGCCGCCATAAAACGCTAAAAGCTGACGAGAGCCAGCTGATACTGTTGGGGGCAGTGTTACGCCTGAAACTCGGATCGCTAAACCCGATCGCTGATGAGCAGCGAAGTCAGGAGGCTAGTGACCCAAACGGTAAGGCGCAATAGGGTAGAGAGTCTCTAGGAAATGTCCTGCAAATTAAAGCGAATCTTCGCTGATGGCCTTTTAATCCGCAGGACCACAACCTCCGCGTCTCTTTGCTAAGCGACGCGTATTTCTACTTTGCTTGCTCTTCTCACCAAGCAGTATCACTACAGGCATAACCGCACCTTTTTAAGCAGTGACAGTGAGATACACATCGTCCATTTTTTCTAAGAAAGTCTGATAGGTCGATGGTTAAATAAGCATGGTTGCCATCAGGTTGTTCCACCTTGCCCCTGAATATCTTTGAGCAGTTGCTCTTATGTCTATAACAAAGCAAGCCAGCCCTCGAGGTCTTCAGGGGCAGCCTATTGTCACTTGGCCTTAAGTGGGAGAGGCACTCTTAAAGCTCAATCGAGTAGAAGAATCAAGTAGATCAAGTGCGGTGGATGTATCTTGGAATACTTGCATGCTTACCTTGTCTCCTTTATTTAAAGAAAGCTCAACTGTTAAGCCTAGATAAGTGTTGTTTCCACCTCCGGTAGCATTTTTAGAGTCATTCATTACCTCCACGCCATTCACGTTGACTCTAATTAATCTTGTGCCAATTGAGTTGGCAGTAAAGTTGGCGTTGGCGGTTACGGTGTACCTATTGGTGATAGGGGCGGTGATGTAAGTTGCGTGTGTTGGATCGTGTAGGGCGCTAGGATCAAAAATGGCCGCAGTGAAATCGACATCGGTCAGCACGCCCTGAGTAATTGATTGCTTAGTATTTAGACCTATCACGCAACTGAAGTGCTCTTGTTGTGGAATGGCTTCGATATCATCTTGGAAGAGGTTTCCTTCAGCGTGAAAGTTATAAGCGTTCATGTTGTCAAGGCCGAATTTAATATAAGGGCGGCCATTGGATGCAGCGTAATTCCCATACCCTTTAAAGCCAGATGAACGCACATTCAGCTTCTGCTTACCAGCAACAGAAGACGTGAACGTAGCAAAGATGTTAGTGATGGTGAAGTTTTTATTGCTGACTCGGTTGAATGAGCAAGAGTCTATATTGTGCACGCAATGGTTAGGGTTTAAAGTGGCATCCGGTGCATTGCTCGCGCTTACCCACACATCAGCAATACCATTGTTCTGCTCAAAGTAGACGCCGTTAAGGTTAGCACCTACGCCACCTTGCACACCGCAGTCCTGGAACAATAGGCCGAAACCTTTACCGTCTCCATCGATTCCATTACCTTCTATATCTCCGCCGTAGAAGTTAATGCAAGAACCTTTAACAAAGGCGGCACCATACGTTTTATTGCCAGCAATTTGGCAGCCAATAAAGTCAAGTCCATTGGGGGCTGTGCTATTGATAAGCCTAGGGCTACGCTGTTCAGCAATAAGCCCTCTGTTATTCCAATGGATAATAATTTTTTGAAATGAAGAGAAGTCCGCATCCAGAAGCTTTAAACCAACATCCAGCAGGGTGAGTTCAATGTCTTGCATGAAAATATGCTGGCAAGTATCTTGGTAAAAGCCAATAGACCCAGATGCCTGATTGCCCTTAATGGCGAATCCGGAGAATACTTGAAACATTTGCGATGGGATTTTTCCAGAACCTGTGCCGCCAGTAACCTTTATACAAGCGTCGGTGCCCGTAAATTCAAAGCGGCACGTTTGGATGCCGCTTCCGCGCATATCAATTTTGCGGGTGTCAGTGAATTCTGTGGAATCACTAAGATCAAAGTTTAGAGTTTTGCTAATAAGGTATTTGCCGGAAGGGATACGGATTTCAATACCGGCTGTTATTGCAGCATTAATGCAGTTTTGAAATGCAACTGTATCGTCTGTTTTTCCATCACCTTTACAACCGAACTGACGTGGATTGTAATAAGGAAGACTCGACGCTTTCCACCGTCCGCCATCGGTTGGATTAACCAGGATTGTTCCTCCATTATCAGCAGAAACAGTGTCGGTTGGATCCAGTTGATAATCTACGCCACCGCCTCCCGTAAAGGGAGTCGTACCATAGTCAAATGTACGAGCATACGGTGCGCCGGTATTAGACAATTGGCGAATAGCAGTTGCGCTTTTACTGGGCAGGATGACATTTAGTGACTCTGAAGTTTCTGGGGTGCCTTGTGGTTCTAGGGAGCCTGGTTCTCCATTTGGAGAAAAAACAGATGAATCTGTCATGCTATACATCCTGTAGTGATTTGATATTGAATATAAAGCAACCTTTCTTGAGTAAACAAGAAGAAAGCACGTTATGTGTCATCTATATATTGCTTCGAGCAAGATCAACTGCGCACCTCAGTCCGAAAACCTCATCTCCCTTGTCGTCCCCATCAACAACCCCGCATTCTGCTCCGTCACTTCCCTGATGTAATCCCACAACAACGTAATCCGTTTCAGCTTCCGCAAATCCTCCCGGCAATACATCCAAAACTGCCGCGTAATCGCAATCTGCTCCCCCAGCACCGGCAACAACCGTGGGTCCTGCGCCGCCAAAAAGCACGGCAATATCGCCATCGACCGGCCCTGCTGCGCCGCCACGTACTGCGCGATCACGCTGGTACTGCGCAAACTCGCGCTGGCGCCGGGCACCACATTGGCCAGGTACAACAGCTCCGAGCTGAACGCCAGGTCATCCACGTAACTGATAAACGGATGCTCGGCCAAATCCGCCGGTTTGCGGATTGGCGGGTGCTGGTCGAGGTAGTCCTGGGTCGCGTACAGCTGCAGTTTGTAGTCGCACAGTTTGCAGCACACGTACGGCCCGTGTTCCGGGCGCTCCAGGGCGATCACAATGTCGGCTTCGCGCTTGGACAGGCTGATGAAGTGGGGCAGTGGCAGGATATCCACCGAGATTGCCGGGTAAGTGTCGACAAAGTGGCTGAGCTGCGGCGTAACGAAAAAACTGCCGAAACCTTCGGTGCAGCCCATGCGCACATGCCCGGACAGCGCCACGCCGGAGCCGGAAACCTGTTCGCAGGCCATGTGCAACGTGCTTTCGATGGACTCCGCATACCCGAGCAAACGCTGGCCTTCGGTGGTGAGCACGAAGCCGTTGGTCCGGGATTTTTCGAATAACAATGTGCCGAGCGACACTTCCAGTGAGCTGATGCGCCGTGACACGGTGGTGTAGTCCACCGCCAGGCGCTTGGCAGCGACGCTGGCCTTGCGGGTGCGGGCCACTTCGAGGAAAAACTTCAGGTCATCCCAGTTCAGGGAGCCAAGCGAGGTGATGTTTTTTTGCATATTGGACCGGCTTTTATGTGCGTTCTTATTAGAGATTTGCACATCTATACTCCAAAAACAGTCCGAACGCCTCATTCTTCAAGGCGATTCAACGCCTTGGTTCTCTGCACAACTATAAGATTTGGAGACCACATGAACGCTTCTGCCGATATTTCCGTGCAACAGGTCAAGTTGCTGATCAAGGGCGAATGGGTCGAGTCCAAGACCACCCACTGGCAAGACATCGTCAACCCGGCCACCCAAGAGGTGCTGGCCAAAGTCCCTTTCGCCACCGCCGATGAAGTCAACGCCGCCATCGACGCTGCCCATCAAGCTTTTCAAACCTGGAAGCTCACGCCGATCGGTGCACGCATGCGCATCATGCTCAAGCTGCAGGCCTTGATCCGCGAGCATTCCAAGCGCATCGCCGTAGTCCTCAGCGCCGAGCAGGGTAAGACCATTGCGGACGCCGAAGGCGATATTTTCCGTGGCCTGGAAGTGGTCGAGCACGCGTGCTCCATCGGCACCTTGCAGATGGGCGAGTTCGCTGAAAACGTCGCCGGTGGCGTCGACACCTACACCCTGCGTCAGCCCATCGGCGTGTGTGCAGGCATCACGCCGTTCAACTTCCCGGCGATGATTCCACTGTGGATGTTCCCGATGGCGATTGCCTGCGGTAACACCTTCGTGCTCAAACCGTCCGAGCAAGACCCGCTGTCGACTATGTTGCTGGTAGAGCTGGCGCTGGAAGCCGGTGTACCGGCTGGCGTGCTCAACGTGGTGCACGGCGGCAAGGATGTGGTGGATGCGCTGTGTACCCATAAAGATATCAAGGCGGTTTCCTTCGTCGGCTCGACCGCCGTCGGCACCCATGTGTACGACCTGGCCGGCAAACACGGCAAGCGTGTGCAGTCGATGATGGGCGCCAAGAACCACGCCGTGGTGCTGCCGGACGCCAACCGCGAACACACCTTGAATGCCCTGGTCGGTGCCGGTTTCGGCGCGGCGGGCCAGCGTTGCATGGCCACCTCGGTGGTGGTGCTGGTGGGCGCGGCCAAGCAGTGGCTGCCGGATTTGAAAGCGCTGGCGCAAAAACTCAAGGTTAACGCCGGTAGCGAAGCCGGTACGGATGTCGGCCCGGTGATCTCCAAACGCGCCAAAGCCCGTATCCTGGAACTGATCGAAAGCGGCGTGAAAGAAGGCGCCAAGCTGGAGCTGGATGGCCGCGACATCAAGGTGCCGGGTTTCGAGCAAGGCAACTTCGTCGGCCCGACCCTGTTCTCGGGCGTGACCACTGATATGCAGCTCTACACCCAGGAAATCTTCGGCCCGGTGCTGGTGGTGCTGGAAGTCGCCACGCTGGATGAGGCCATTGCGCTGGTCAACGCCAACCCGTTCGGCAACGGCACCGGCCTGTTCACCCAAAGTGGTGCGGCGGCGCGTAAGTTCCAGAGCGAAATCGATGTAGGCCAGGTCGGTATCAACATCCCGATTCCGGTGCCGGTGCCGTTCTTCAGCTTCACCGGTTCGCGTGGTTCCAAACTCGGCGACCTCGGCCCGTATGGCAAGCAAGTGGTGCAGTTCTACACCCAGACCAAAACCGTCACCAGCCGCTGGTTCGACGACGACACGGTCAACGATGGCGTCAACACCACCATCAACCTGCGCTGATTTGGGAGACGACCATGAAGATTGCATTTATCGGCCTGGGCAACATGGGCGCGCCTATGGCCCGCAACCTGATCAAGGCTGGCCATGCGCTTAACCTGTTTGATTTGAACCAGACAGTGCTCAAGGAGTTGGCCGAACTGGGCGGCGCCATCAGCGACTCGCCGCGTGATGCGGCCAGTGGCGCGGAGCTGGTGATTACCATGCTGCCGGCCGCTGCCCATGTGCGCAGCGTGTGGCTGAATGAAGATGGCGTGCTTGCTGGCATCGGCAAAGGCGTGCCTGCGGTGGATTGCAGCACCATCGACCCGCAAACCATCCGCGATGTGTCCGCTGCGGCGGCCAAGCAAGGTGTGGTGGTTGCGGATGCGCCAGTCTCCGGCGGTACCGGTGGCGCGCAAGCCGGCACGCTGACCTTCATGGTTGGCGCCACGCCCGAACTGTTTGCCACCCTGCAACCAGTATTGGCGCAGATGGGCCGCAATATCGTGCATTGCGGCGACGTCGGCACCGGCCAGATCGCCAAGATCTGCAACAACCTGTTGCTCGGCATCAGCATGGTCGGCGTCAGCGAGGCCATGGCCCTGGGCGATGCGCTGGGCATCGACACACAAGTGCTGGCCGGCATCATCAACAGCTCCACCGGGCGCTGCTGGAGTTCCGACACCTACAACCCATGGCCGGGCGTGATTGAAACTGCGCCGTCGTCCCGTGGGTATACCGGTGGTTTCGGCGCCGACCTGATGCTCAAAGACCTGGGCCTGGCCACCGAAGCCGCGCGCCAGGCCAAGCAACCGGTAATCCTAGGCGCCGTGGCCCAGCAGTTGTATCAATCGATGAGTCAGCGTGGGGAAGGCGGCCTAGACTTCTCGGCCATCATCAACAGCTATCGCAAACCCAAGTAGGGGTGTTTCCGAGAGCCCGCGTCGGGCGGGCTTTCGGGTTTTTGCCGGTTACCACAGTGGCTTTTCGTAGCTGACGATCAAGCGTGTTTCGTCTATATCGCTTTCAAAGTTGGAGCGCAGCATTGCGTTGCGTAAGCGGACTTTGACGTTTTTCAGGGTCGGATTCTGGAAGGCATAGCTCACATCCATATCCCGCTCCCACTCACGCCCTTGCGAACGGCCAGGCCCTCGGTCGACGTTGCTGCCCGATGCATAGCGCGTGAACATGGAAAGGCCGGGAACGCCCAGCGCGGTGAAGTCGAAGTCGTAGCGCACTTGCCAGGACTTTTCATCCTTATTGGCGAAATCGCTGTACTGCAGAAAATTCACCAGTGTGGGATAGCTTCCTCTTACAGCGGCGTAGCCTGTGTTGCCTGACATGGTTTGGTAGGCCCCACCCAATTTATGCGCCCCCCATGAGTAGGTCAGCATCGCACCCACTGCGGTGTTGTCGATGTTGGTGTGGCCGTTATCGAGAGAGCGCGTGTAACGCAATTCACTTTTCAGGCTTTGGTTCTCGGCGACCGGATAGGTATGTTGAAGGCTGCCCGCGTGCTGGGTGTAGAGGTTGTCCAGCGTGCTGTAGTAGTAGCTGGCGGTGAGTTGTTTGTTGACGGCGTAACTACCGCCTGCAAAGTCGAATGCATTGGATTGATTCTTCCCACGCACCACGATATTCCTGCGTGCGCCGGTGGCGACCGCCAACGCTTCATAGTTGGTTGAGTCGACCTGGTTGACGTGGGTAATTCTGCCCACGTCCAGCGTCAGGTCTTTGAGTTCCTGGGAGCGCAGGTGCGCGCCCTTGAAAAGCTGCGGCTGCAAGCGGCCAACGTTTTTTTCCAGTATCGGTAGCGTCGGCGGGGCCAGCGCACCGATTTTCAGCGTCGTTTGGGAGGCCCTGAATTTTGCCGTAAAAGCCGCTTCGCCATAGCTGTCTTCGGCTTTGCCGGATTGGCGCACCGGCAATAAGCCGGAGCGGGTTCGGTCTGTACTTGAATCAAGCTTGAAGCCTGCCATGGCGAGGACATCTACCCCCATGCCTACGGTGCCCTCGGTAAACCCGGACTCAATTTGCAGCGCGAAGCCTTGTGCCCATTCCTCGCGCTTGGACTGTGCGGCATTGGGCTCGCGATAGTCGCGGTTGAAGTAAAAGTTTTTCAGTTCCAGCTTGCCGGTGCTGTCGTTGATGAAGTCAGCAAAGGCAGAGGGTGCGAGAAAAATGCAGATATTCAGCGTGCATATTTTGGTCAGAACGTTCACTTAGGCAGCCTGCGTGAGAGAGAGGACTCATCGCAGGGTGCTTTAAGGGGGGCGGACTCACGCTAGGACTAAGCTGAAGTCAGCCAGGGGTTGTCTGATGTGACTTACGCAAACACAAAATACTTACGCACGGTCTCGACCACCTCCCACGTGCCTTTCATGCCGGGTTCCACCACAAAGATATCCCCAGCGCGCAGGTGAATCGGCGCCATGCCTTCGGGGGTGATCACGCAGTAGCCTTCCTGGAAGTGGCAGTATTCCCACTTCACGTATTCCACGTACCACTTGCCCGGCGTGCAGATCCAGGTGCCCATGATCTTGCTGCCGTCTTCGCTGGTGTAGGCGTTGAGGTTGACGGTGTGCGGGTCGCCCTCGAGCTTTTCCCATTTGCAGGCATCCAGGACAGGTAGCGGGTGGGTGTCGCGCAGTACGGTGATGGGCTTGGACATGACGGCTCCGAGGCAGGGAATGGAAGCGTCCACCCTAAGGCCTGGGGCGTTGGGCCAGTGGTCTGAACTCGACATCGGGATGCCCAGAAGCGCAGGTGCGTCGTGATTCACCAGGCGCCGCAAACCCCTGTGGGAGCCGGGCTTGCCCGCGATAGCGGAGTGTCAGGTGCTGGAGATGCAAGCTGTGCCGCCGTCACCGCGGGCAAGCCCGGCTCCCACAGGGAATGGAGGAACTCTTGAGTGATAGGTTTGTGCGGTAAACTGCTGTTTCCTCGCAGTAACTGCGAAATATTTCCCGCCTTACGCTGGAATTCGCAAGAAAATGCACGGCTGGCCCTCGTATCATTCACCCAGGAACGAGTGAGAGCCTTGCAATGAACCCAATAAAAACGTGGTGGGATATCAGCCCGCCCTTGAGTACGGCGACGCCGACCTGGCCGGGCGATACGCCGTTCCAGGAAGCGCGCGTATGGCAGTTTGGCCCGGAGTGCCCGGTGAATGTGGGGCGCGTGACGTTTTCGCCGCACACCGGCGCCCATGTGGATGCGCCGCTGCATTACAGCGCCGACGGCGCGCCGATCGGTGAGGTGTCGCTGGATGTGTACATGGGGCCATGCCGGGTGCTGCATTGCCTGGGCAGCGGTGCGCTGGTGCAGCCGCATCAATTGCAAGGGCGTGTGGATAACTTGCCTGAGCGCGTGCTGCTGCGCACTTATCCACAAGCGCCGCTGACCGAATGGGACTCGAATTTCACCGCCATCGCCCCGCAAACCATTGAGCTGCTGGCCAGCCTGGGCGTGCGCCTGATCGGTATCGACACACCGTCCCTGGACCCGCAACAGTCCAAGACCATGGATTCGCACAATGCCGTGGCCCGCCATGGCATGGCGATTCTCGAAGGCATCGTGCTCGATGACGTGCCGGAGGGCGACTATGAGTTGATCGCACTGCCGCTGCGCTTTGCCAACCTGGACGCGAGCCCCGTCCGTGCCATTCTGCGCCCGCTCAAGGAGCCCACGCGATGAGCCAGTGTCCCTTCTCACCTGATTACCAGCCGCCGGAAGAATGGCATAACGCCGAACTGAATTTTTCCGAGTCCATGAGCTACGGCGACTATTTGGACCTAGGCAAAGTGCTCAGTGCCCAGCACCCGCTGTCGCCGGACCATAACGAGATGCTCTTTATCATCCAGCACCAGACCTCGGAGCTGTGGATGAAACTGATGCTCCACGAACTCAAGGCCGCCCGCGAACACGTGCGCCTGGGCGAGTTGCCGCCGGCCTTCAAGATGCTGGCAAGGGTGTCGCGGATCTTCGACCAACTGGTGCACGCCTGGGCCGTGCTGGCGACCATGACGCCGTCGGAATACAAGGCGATTCGCCCGTTTCTGGGGCAGTCGTCGGGGTTTCAGTCGTTCCAGTACCGCGAGATCGAATTTATTCTCGGCAATAAAAGCGCAGCGCTGTTACGCCCGCATGCGCATCGCCCGGAGTTGCTGAACGAGTTGAAAGTGGCGATTGCCACGCCGTCGTTGTATGACGAGGCGATCAATCTGATGGTTAAAGCCGGGTTGGCGATTGACCCCAAACGCGCCGAACGCGATCCGACGGCGGCCACGGTTCACGATGAGTCGGTGGAGGCGGCGTGGCGCGAGGTATACCGCGACCCGAGCCGGTATTGGGATTTGTATCAGTTGGCCGAGAAGTTCATCGACCTGGAAGACTCATTCCGCCAGTGGCGCTTTCGACATGTGACCACGGTGGAGCGCATCATCGGCTTCCAGCCCGGCACCGGTGGCACGGAAGGTGTGGGTTACCTGCGCAAGATGCTCGACACGGTGTTGTTCCCCGAACTGTGGCGAGTGCGTTCCACGCTCTAAACAAAAAGCCCCGCAGAACCGGGGCTGATCGTTCCCACGCTCTGCGTGGGAATGCCGCTTTGGACGCTCTGCGTCCGCTTCATGTGGGAGCTGGCTTGCCTGCGATGGCGGTGTGTCAGCCAGCCCATCCACTGACTGACCCACCGCCATCGCGGGCAAGCCCGGCTCTCACAGGGGTTACTGCGCCACGGCTACTTTTGCGTTTCTGATCCGCAACCGGTAGGCAATGTAGATGATGCCCACCCACACCGGCATCGCATACACCGACTCGCGAATGCCTGGAATCGCCAGCATCACGCTGATGATCACCACCATGAACGCCAGGCACAGGTAGTTGCTGAACGGGAACCAGAAGGTCTTGAACGACGGCGTCACGCCTTGCTCGCCCATGGCCTTGCGGAACTTGATGTGGGTGAGGCTGATCAGTGCCCAGTTGATCATCAGCGAGGCAACCACCAGCGCGAACAGCAGTTCCAGCGCACTGTGCGGCGCGACGTAGTTGACCACCACGCACAGCATCGTCACCAGCGCCGAAATGGCCAGGGCGCGAATCGGCACGCCTTGCTTGTTGAGCTTCATCAGCGCCTTGGGCGCGTCGCCTTGCTCGGCCAGGCCGAACAGCATGCGGCTGTTGCAGTACACGCCGCTGTTGTACACCGACAGCGCTGCGGTCAGCACCACGAAATTGAGGATGTGTGCGGCGGTGTCGTTACCGATCAGCGAGAAGATCTGCACAAACGGGCTGCCGCTGTAGGGGTCGCCCGAGGCGCCGAGGGTTTGCAGCAGTTGGTCCCACGGGTACAGCGACAGCAGCACGGTCAGTGCGCCGACGTAGAAAATCAGAATGCGGTACACCACCTGATTGATCGCCTTGGGGATCACTTTGCGCGGCTCGCTGGCCTCGGCGGCGGTAATGCCCACCAGCTCCAGGCCGCCGAACGAGAACATGATGAAGGCCATCGACATCAACAACCCCATGCCGCCATTGGGGAAGAACCCGCCGTGGCTCCACAGGTTGCTCACCGAAGCTTGCGGGCCGCCGGTGCCGCTGAACAGCAGGTAGCAGCCGAGCACGATCATGCCGACAATCGCCACTACCTTGATGATCGCAAACCAGAACTCGGCTTCACCGAAGAACTTCACGTTGAGGGTGTTGATCAGGTTGACCGCGACAAAAAACACCAGCGCACTGACCCAGGTCGGAATCTCCGGCCACCAGAACTGGATGTATTTGCCCACGGCGGTCAGTTCGGCCATGCCCACCAGCACGTAGAGCACCCAGTAGTTCCAGCCCGCCAGAAAGCCTGCGTAGCCGCCCCAGTATTTGTGGGCAAAGTGGCTGAAGGAGCCGGCCACCGGCTCTTCGACGATCATCTCGCCAAGCTGGCGCATGATCAGGAATGCGATGAAACCGGCAATCGCGTAGCCCAGGATCATCGACGGCCCCGCCGACTTGAGTACCCCGGCCGAACCGAGGAACAACCCTGTGCCAATCGCCCCTCCCAAGGCAATCAGCTGAATGTGCCGGTTCTTCAGGCCACGCTTGAGGCCCACCGGGTTAACCATGTCATCCGCCATTAACATTCCCTTCTACTTGTTTTTCTTGAGGGTGAGTGCACGCCGCATCAGCCCCTCAGAACCGCTGAGGGGTCAGATATTACTCTGCGTAAACTTTTCGTAATACAGTTGAACGCCATCAAGTGCCTGATCCGCCAGCCATTGTTGAATGGATTCGACCATTGGAGGGGGGCCGCACACGTACATATCCGCCGAACCGTCCCGCAATTCGGCCAGGTCGAAATGTTCGGTGAGGTAGCCGCGTTTGCCCGGCCACTCGGGTGACGGGGCGCTGAGCACTTCGGTGTAGCGAAAGCCGGGGATTGTCGAGGCATAGGCGTGGATGCGTTGGGCTTCGCACAAGTCCTCGGCCCCGCGCACGCCGTAATACAAGTGGACCGGCTGGTCGCAGCCGTTGGCGGCCAGCTCGTCGAGCATGCCCAGCAAGGCCGACAGGCCGGTGCCGCCGGCCACCAGGATCAGCGGCCGGGTCACATGCCTGAGGTAGAAGGCACCCAATGGCGCCTCCATCAGCACTTCATCACCCACCTGGCAGCGTTCGCGCAGGTAGTTGCTCATGATGCCATCGGGCAGCAGGCGCACCAGAAACTGCAATTGATTGCCCGACCGGTTGGCAAAAGAATACGAACGCCAACGGTCGGTGCCTGGGACCGACAGACGGGCATACTGACCGGGCAGGAAGTCCAGTGAGTCGTCCAGGGTCAGCTGCAAAATCGCCGTGCTGGCCGACACCAGTTGCACTTCGCTGACCTTGCCGCGCACCTGCACCGGCCCTGGCACATTGCACAGGCTCGACTCAAAATCGAAGTAGAACGTTGCGTCGGACTGCACCCGCGTCTGGCAACTGAGCATCTTGCGTTGCTTGAGGTCGAGGCTGGAGAGGGCTTCTTCATCGACATAATCCTGGGTGTAAGCGCCGGACTCGCAACGGCCCTGGCAGGTGCCGCACACGCCTTCACGGCAATCGAGGGGGATCTTGATGCCGTTGCGCAGTGCCGCGTCCAGCAGGATTTCATTCGCACCTACCGGGAAAAACAGGGTTTTGCCGTCGGCAAAACTGAAGGCCACTTTGTGATTCATCCGCATAACTCCGCGTATCTGATTTTTGTGGCTGCCCCGCTCGCCACAACAACCCAGCTCGCCACAGTGGCCAGCTAGCCCATGGGCGCAGTCAAAGGTGATAGAAATCCAGCACCGAGTTGATGGTGTCGTTGAGCAACAGTGCGTGCTTGCGGGTGATCAGCCAGCTGTCGCCATTCGGTTTCAGGTGGTACGTAGCAGGCCCGTAAAACTGCTCTGAGGTGGCCAGGCGATAGAACAGCGTGTGCCAGTTCAGCTTCACCTCCAGCGTGCCGTCTGCCTGCTCGGCGATCCGCACGTTATTGATCAAGTGCAAGGTGCGCGGCATCGGCGTGGCCGACGCCGCCTTGCCGGTGCGCAAACGGAACACGCGGTCTTCCAGGCCCGAACGGTTGGCGTAGTAGATCAGCGACATCTCGCGTTTGGGGTCGCGGGTGTACACGTGTTCCGAGTCCCATTGCGGCAGGTGAAACTCGCTCTGCGGGTCGAACAGCTGCACGTAGGCGTCCCAGTCCTGGGCGTCGCACAGTTCGGATTTGCGGTAGAAAAATTGCTCGATCCGGTACTGCAATTGGGCATCCATCACTTCACCTCCCGCAGTGTCAGCGCTTGCTGGTCCAGGCCTTTGAGCAGAAATTGCTGCCAGTTACGGTGCTGGTTCACATACAGGCCTTCGTGGGTAAATTCGGTGCCGGTCATGGCCGGTTGAATGCCGATGGCTTCGCTGTTCGGCGTAGGGCCGGTTTCCCAGCGATGGCTGCCCCGTGAGATATCGCTCCAGCGCTCCAGGCGGCCCTGGAAACCGCGTTGGGCTTCGCGAAACTCCACCAGATCATCCGGCGTGCCCATGCCTGACACGTTGAAGAAGTCTTCAAACTGGCGAATGCGGTTTTCGCGGTCGGCCTCCGACTCGTTTTTCACGCCCAGGCACTGGCTGATGATCTCGGTCTTGTTCCACGCCACCGGGCGGATGATGCGCAGCTGCGAGCTGATCTGGTCGAGAAAGAACAGGCTCGGGTAGATGTTCAGGTTGCGCAGGCGGTGCATCATCCACTCGGCTTTCTGCTGGCCGTGTTCATCCACCAGGCGCGGCATGATGGTGGCGTAGCCCGAGCGCACGCCGGGGTTGGGCATGTCGCTGAACAGCACGCTGTGGCCGTTATTGAAGGCGAACCAGCCGTCATCGGTATTCGCGTCGCCGGCGCCGAGTTTGCTGTAGTCCAGGGTGCTGGCGGAGCCGCTGCCGTTTTCGCTATTCACCTGCTGGCGATGCTGCACCGTGGCCACGTAGTTGTAGTGCACGGTACTGACGTGATAACCGTCCAGGCCGTTTTCGTTTTGCAGCTTCCAGTTGCCGTCGTAGGTGTAGGCGGATTTGCCCGGCAGCACTTCCAGTTCACCGGTGGCGGACTGCGCGACCATCATGTCGAAGAACACTTTGGCGTCACCGAGGAAGTCTTCCAGGCTGTCGGTGCCTTGCACGTTGAGGCTGATGAACACAAAGCCCTTGTAGCTTTCGATACGGGCTTTTTTCAGGCCGCGTGTGGCTTTGTCGAAACCTTCCGGGTACTCGCCCGGCGCCTTGACCTTCACCAGCCGGCCGTCGCTCTTGTAGCACCAGGCGTGGAACGGGCAGGTAAAGGTCGATTGGTTGCCCTTGCCGACGCGCGTCAGCGTGGTGCCGCGATGCTGGCAGGCGTTGATCAGCGCATTGAGCTGGCCCTCGCCGTCGCGGGTGATGATCATCGGCTGGCGCCCGGCGCGCATCGTCACGAAGTCGTGGTTATTGGCCAGTTCGCTTTCGTGGCAGGCGTAGATCCAGTTTTTTTCGAAGATCAGTTCCATCTCCAGATCGAACAGTTCGGGCTCGGTGAACATGTCGCGGGCAATGCGGAACACTTCGTCCACCGGCCGAAAGTCCAGGCAACCTTCGATAAACGTTTTCCACTGCTCGACGCTTCTTGCACCACTCATGGGAGGCACCTTTTTTGATAGGGGCTAATCGGTGGGTTATTAGAGGCAGTGGAGCAGGGCGCGGGCTATCCGCTTAATGGGGGAAGGCAGGCCGCAAAATTGGGCAGCAAATACCCAGTTCAGTGCGCCCAGGTGACGCCATGCGCTACTGTCCTACCAAGGGAAGGTCGCAAACGCCTGCGGCTTATCCACATAGTCGACGGTTGCTATCCACCCGGTTGCATTCAGGCGGGCGTGGCGTAGAACTTGCTGTCGATTGCCAACGACGCGCCGCCAGAGCGCGCAACCGCCTAACCGCCGTGGGTGCACCCTGATGAGTAGCCATACACGCGAAATCCATATTCAACGCTTCGACCTGGAAGGCGCCTGCAGTTGGATGTCCGGCATTTGCGGGCCGCACCGCCTGGCGACAAGCACGCCCGAGCGCCTGCGTTTTCACCACAGCGCCAACGTGTTCAAGTCCCGCGCCACCACCTTGGGCGTGATCGAATATGGCACCGACGTGACCATTGATATCGAAGACGCCGAGCACTTCAGCAGCTACAGCCTGAGCCTGCCCTTGGTGGGCGAGCAGGAATTGAGCAAGAACGGCGAGCGCTTGAGCTCCAACCGTGACCAAGGCGTGATTTTGTCGCCTAACGAGCATCAGGTACTGGCGATATCCGGTGATTGTCGCAAATTGCAGGTGGTGATTACGCGGGCGGCGATGAGTGAGTCGCTGGAAGGGTTGCTGCAACGGCCGATTGAAGCGCCACTGCGTTTTGAGTCGGTGATGGATGCCGTGGACGGTGCTTCGGCGTCGTGGTGGCGCATGGCGCGCTACTTTATTGCCGAGCTTGAGTGCAGCAGCGAGTTGTATGAGCAGGCGGCGTTTACGCGGGATCTGGAAAGCTCGCTGATCAAGGGGTTGATCCTGGCCCAGCCGAACAACTATTCGGAAGAACTGCGCGCCGTGCTGGGCGTGAAGCTGCCGCATTATTTGATCCGGGCCCGGCAATACATCCACGACAACGCCCGCGAGGCAGTGAATTTGGAAGACCTGGAAGTGGCCGCGGGTGTGTCGCGGTTCAAGCTGTTCGATGCGTTTCGCAAATACTTTGCGCTGTCGCCGATGGCTTACCTGAAGAAGTACCGGCTGGGTGCCGTGCGCCAGGAGATCCTCGAGCACGGTTCAATCCGCACCATCTCCGAGATCGCGCTGGGCTGGGGCTTTACCCACTTGGGACGGTTTTCGGCGGAGTACCGCAAGTTGTTTGATGAATCCCCCAGCCAGACCCTGCAGCGCAAGCGCCTGCGCAGCATTTGAAAACAATGAAGATCAAACTGTGGGAGCAGGCAAGCCAGCTCCCACAGGGGAATTGCATTGTTTGGGAGAACTTAGATCAACTCTTCAACCAACTGCAAACAATGACTCAGCCCTGGCGACTGATCCTTCACGCGCCGGCTCAGGATAATCGGCGAAGTCGCAGTGGCTTCCACAATCGGCGTGTAGCCGATGTCCGCCCGGTGCAACACCTGCACCGAGGCCGGCACCAGCGTCACGCCCATGCCTGCGCCCACCAGCCCGATCGCCGTCTGCAACTCGTTGGTCCACTGCGCCACTTTGAGGCTCAAGCCATGGGCGTCGAACAGCGCGATCACATGGTCGGCATAGCTGGGGCGCGGGTTGCCGGGGTAGAGCACAAAGGGCTCTGCGGCCAATTGCGCGAGGGTGGCGGGCGCGCCGAGCAGCGAGTGGCCGGCGGGCAATACGGCCACCAGTCGGTCTTCCACCAGCACGCGCTGGACGATGGCCGGGTCGTCGATGCGAATGCGCCCGAAGCCCACATCGATGCGCCCGGCCTTAAGCGCTTCGACTTGCTGCAAGGTGGTCATCTCCGACAAGCCCAGCTCCAGCTCCAGCGCCTCATGGTTGCGCAGCCGCCGAATCAACTCCGGCAGCACGCCGTACAGGGTCGAGGGTGCGAAGCCGATGCCCAGCCAGGTCTTTTCGCCCTGGCCGATGCGCCGCGTGGTGTCGCAGACTTTAGCCAGTTGTTCCAGCAGCACATTGGCGTGCTCATAGAAAAACCGCCCGGCCTCGGTCAGCCGCAACGGGCGGCCGCGTTCCAGCAGAATCACGCCCAGTTCATCTTCCAGTTGCTGGATCTGCCGGCTCAACGGCGGCTGGGCGATGTGCAGGCGAACGGCGGCGCGGGTGAAGTTGAGGGTTTCACCCAGCACCTGGAAATAGCGCAGATGACGCAGTTCCATGACGGCTCCTTTCATACCTTGAGGGTATTGTGCGAGACCCATTCTATATTGGAAGCCTTTAAAAATACGGCACAGAATCGGCTCAAACCTATAAAGAACCCAACGGGTATAGCCATGCCGATTTGCGCCATCGAGTCGATCGAGACCATCATCGTCGACCTCCCCACCATTCGCCCTCACAAGCTGGCGATGCACACTATGCAAAACCAGACGCTGGTGATCATCCGCCTGCGTTGCGCCGACGGCATTGAAGGCATCGGTGAGTCCACCACCATCGGCGGTTTGAGTTACGGCAACGAAAGCCCGGACAGCATCAAGGTCAACATTGACCGTCACTTCGCGCCGCTGCTGATCGGCCAGGACGCAAGCAATATCAACGCGGCCATGTTGCGCCTGGAGCGCAGCATTCGCGGCAACACCTTTGCCAAATCCGGCATCGAAAGCGCCTTGCTCGATGCGTTGGGCAAACGCCTGAACCTGCCGGTGAGCGAGCTGCTCGGCGGGCGCGTGCGCGACGCCTTGCCGGTGGCCTGGACCTTGGCCAGCGGCAACACCGAACAGGACATCGCCGAAGCCGAAAAGATGCTCGACTTGCGCCGCCATCGTATCTTCAAGTTGAAGATCGGCGCCGGTGAGGTCAGCCGCGACCTGGCCCATGTGCTCGCGATCAAAAAAGCCCTGGGCGAACGCGCCAGTGTGCGCGTCGACGTCAACCAGGCCTGGGACGAAGCCGTGGCCCTGCGCGCCTGCAAGGTGCTGGGCGATAACGGCGTCGACCTGATCGAGCAGCCGATTTCGCGCAACAACCGTGGCGGCATGGCCCGGCTCAACCTGTCGAGCCCGGCGCCGATCATGGCCGATGAGTCCATTGAGTGTGTGGAGGACGCCTTCAACCTGGCCCGCGAGGGCGCGGCTTCAGTGTTCGCGCTCAAGATCGCCAAAAACGGCGGCCCGCGTGCGCTGTTGCGCACCGCCGCAATTGCCGAGGCGGCGGGCATTGGCCTGTACGGCGGCACCATGCTCGAAGGCGGCATCGGCACGTTGGCGTCGGCGCATGCCTTCCTCACCTTGAACACGCTGGCGTGGGGCACCGAACTGTTCGGCCCGCTGCTGCTGACCGAAGACATCCTCAGCGAGCCGCCGGTGTACCGCGATTTCGAGCTGCATGTGTCCACCGCACCGGGCCTGGGCCTGGCCATTGATGAAGAGCGTTTGGCGTTCTTTCGTCGTGACACACACTAAGAGGCGCCTGCCATGTTGTTCCACGTAAAAATGACCGTGAACCTGCCGCTGGACATGAACCCCGAGCGCGCCGCCAGCCTCAAGGCCGAGGAGAAAGCCCTGGCGCAGCGCCTGCAACAGGAGGGCAAATGGCGCCACCTGTGGCGCATCGCCGGGCACTACGCCAACTACAGCGTGTTCGACGTCGACAGCGTGCAAGACCTGCACGACCTGCTGATGCAACTGCCGCTTTTTCCCTACATAGCCATCGAAGTGAACGCCCTGTGCCGCCACCCTTCGTCGATCCATGAGGACGACCGTTAAGCCCGTTTGCACCCAATAATTACAAGATGAGGATTTGCACCATGTCCATCCGACTGTCCCAGACTGCCCACGCCCAGGCGTTTCTCGAAGAAGCCAGCGGCAACCATAACGACGGCGGCAACCCGCGCGCCAAGGCGCTGATCTATCGGATCCTGCGCGATACGGTAAACATCATCGAAGACCTGGAAGTGACCCCGGAAGAGTTCTGGAAGGCGGTCAATTACCTCAACGAATTGGGTAAAAATCAGGAAGCGGGTTTGCTCGCCGCCGGCTTGGGCCTGGAGCATTACCTGGACCTGTTGATGGACGCTGCGGACCAAGAGGCCGGCAAATCCGGTGGCACGCCCCGCACCATCGAAGGCCCGCTGTACGTGGCGGGTGCGCCACTGAGCCACTACGAAGCGCGGCTGGACGATGGCAAGGACGACGCGGTGCCGCTGTTTATGCGCGGGCAAGTGCGGGGCACCGATGGCAAGCCGTTGGCGGGCGCGATTGTGGATGTGTGGCAGGCCAACACGGGTGGCACCTATTCGTGGTTTGACCCGACGCAATCGGAGTTCAACCTGCGTCGGCGCATCGAGACCGATGCCCAGGGCAACTACCGTTTTCGCAGCATCGTGCCGTCGGGCTATGGCTGCCCGCCGACCGGGCCGACGCAGCAGTTGCTCGACCAATTGGGGCGCCACGGGCAACGGCCGGCGCATATTCACTTCTTTATCTCGGCGCCGGGGCACCGGCATCTCACCACGCAGATCAACCTGTCGGACGACCCGTACCTGCATGATGATTTTGCCTACGCGACGCGCGATGAGTTGATCGCCGAGATTCGCTTTAGTGACGATCAGCAATTGGCGCGGGAGTTTGGGGTGCAAGGGCGGTTTGCGCAGATTGATTTTGACTTTGAGTTGCAGCTGGCAGACGCGCCGGTAGAGCAAAAGCGCATGCAGCGCGTTCGCGCCCTCGAAGACTGATTAAACGCGCAAGATCGTTCCCACGCTCGGCGTGGGAATGCCGCCCAGGACGCTCCGCGTCCGCTCTTAAAGGCGTGACGCAGAGCGTCACAGGAGGCGTTCCCACGCAGAGCGTGGGAACGAGCATCTGGTTATTTGCGCACCACCAGATCCAACACCTCATCCCGATCCTTGATCTTCTGCAACACAATCTCCGAACGAATATCCATCACCCCGGCCGTGCGGTTCAGGTGGTTCACGATAAAGTCGGAAAAGTGCTTGAGGTTGCGCGCCTGCACGCGCAATACATAGTTGCTGGCGCCGGTGATCACATAGGCACTGGCCACCTCCGGCCAACCTTGCACCTTCTTGATAAAGGTCTCGTGCCAGTCCTCCACATCCTGGCGCAACGACAGGTGCACGATGGCCTCAAGCTCAATCCCCAACTGCTCGGCATTCAACACGGCGCGGTAGCCGCTGATGATTCCTTCGCTCTCCAGCAGGCGCAAACGGCGCAGGCAGGCGGAGGGCGACAGGGCGACTTTTTCCGCCAATTCCTGGTTGCTGATGCGCCCATCCTGTTGCAAAAAATGCAGGAGGCGCAGGTCGGTGGCGTCGAGAATCATGGTTAGAATAAATCCGCGTGTTTGGGGGTTAAATTCGAATTTCCTACAGCTTAATTAGCCTGTTACCTACCACTTTGCACGAAAATTCTCTAAAGCTTCGTTCATTATTTGGTCCATCCTCACTTATAAAAATCAGGACGCCCTATGACCACTCGAAGCCACTGCCAAGCCCTCGACGCCCAGGACCCGCTGGCGCCACTGCGTCAGCAGTTTGCCTTGCCTGCGGGCGTGATCTACCTCGATGGCAACTCTCTGGGCGCCCGCCCGGTAGCGGCGTTGGCGCGAGCGCAGCAGGTGATCGCCGAGGAGTGGGGCAATGGCTTGATTCGCAGCTGGAACAGCGCCGGTTGGGCCGACTTGTCCCAACGCCTGGGCAACCGCCTGGCGCCGCTGATCGGCGCGCGTGACGGTGAAGTGGTGATTACCGATACCACCTCGATCAACCTGTTCAAGGTGCTCAGCGCTGCCTTGAGCGTACAGCGCCAACGCGAGCCTGCGCGCAAGGTGATCGTCAGCGAGGCGAGTAACTTCCCCACCGACCTGTACATCGCCGAGGGCCTGGCCGAGCTGTTGCAACAGGGCTATTCCCTGCGCTTGGTCAACAGCCCGGACGAACTGCCCCAAGCCATCGGCCAGGACGTGGCGGTGGTGATGCTCACCCACGTCAATTACAAGACCGGCTACATGTACGACATGCAGGCGCTCACCGCCCTGAGCCATGAATGCGGCGCGCTGAGTATCTGGGACCTGGCGCATTCGGCGGGCGCGGTGCCCATCGATCTGCATCACGCCAGTGCTGACTATGCAATTGGCTGCACCTACAAATACCTGAACGGCGGGCCTGGCTCCCAGGCGTTCGTGTGGGTCAACCCGGCGTTGGTGGATGTGGTGCGCCAGCCGTTGTCGGGCTGGTTCGGTCACTCGCGCCAGTTCGCCATGGAAGCTCAATACGCGCCAAGCGCCGGCATCGCGCGCTACCTGTGCGGCACACAACCGATCACGTCGTTGGCGATGGTCGAATGCGGCCTGGAGATTTTTGCCCAGACCGACATGGCCAGCCTGCGCAGCAAATCCCTGGCCTTGACCGACCTGTTTATCGCGCTGGTCGAAGCCCGTTGCGCCGCCCACGGCCTGGTGCTGATTACGCCGCGTGAGCATGCCAAGCGCGGCAGCCATGTGAGTTTCGAACACCCGGAAGGTTATGCGGTGATCCAGGCCTTGATTGCCCGTGGGGTGATCGGTGATTACCGCGAGCCGCGCATCATGCGTTTTGGGTTTACGCCGTTGTATACGAGCTATACCGAGGTATTTGACGCCGTGGAGATCCTGGGCGAAATCCTCGACAACCACACCTGGGACCAGCCGCAATTCAAAGTGCGCAACAGCGTCACTTAAGTACAACACGAATCAAAATGTGGGAGCGAGCAAGCCCGCTCCCACAGGGAATCTGCGTCAATATCCAAACAGTGCAATCACAATAATAAAGGGGCACACCACGTGACCACGCCAGACAACGGCTTTGCAGAGATCACCCAGCGCGAACTGGGCCTGAGGCGCCAGCTCACTTCCGGCCAGATGAGCATGATCGCCATCGGTGGCGCCATCGGCACCGGGCTGTTCATGGGCAGCGCCTACGCCATCGGTTACGCCGGGCCGAGTGTGCTGGTGAGTTACGCCATCGGCGCGTTGATCACCTTGTTGCTGATGGGCTGCCTGGCGGAGATGACCGTGGCGCACTCCACCTCGGGCTCGTTCGGCGCCTATGCCGAGTTTTACATCAGCCCGCTGGCCGGCTTTCTGGTGCGTTATGCCTACTGGGCGGCAATTGTGCTGGCGGTGGGCGCCGAGGTCACGGCGGTGGCGATGTACATGAAGTACTGGTTCGCCAACGTGCCGGAGTGGGTGTGGATCGTGTCGTTTTCCAGCGTGCTGATTCTGCTCAATGCCATCAGCGTAAAGACCTTCGGCAACTTCGAATACTGGTTCTCGACCATCAAGATCACCGCGATCGTCGGCTTCATCATCCTCGCCGTGTACGTGGTGTTCGGTTCCGGTAACCCTGACTATGGCGTGCAGAATTACACGGCCCATGAGGGGTTTTTCCCCCATGGCCTGAGCGGCATGTGGATCGCGGTGATCGTCTCGATCTTCAGTTATCTGAGCGTAGAAATGATCGCCGTGGCCGCCGGTGAAGCCGCCGACCCGGAGCAGGCGGTAAAGAAAGCCTTTCGCGCCACCATCGTGCGGTTGGTGGTGTTTTACCTGCTGACGCTCGCGTTGATGCTCGCCATTGTGCCGTGGAACCAGGCCGGCCAGACCCAGAGCCCGTTTGTCACGGTGATGCAGACCATCGGCATTCCCGGTGCCACCGGGGTGATGAACTTCGTGATCCTGATCGCCGCGTTGTCGGCGATGAACAGCCAGCTCTACATCACCACACGCATGATGTTCAGCCTGTCGCGTGCAGGCTTTGCGCCCAAGTCCATGGGCGCCTTGAGCAAGAGCGGCATTCCGCTGAACGCGTTGCTGCTGTCCAGCTCCGGCATCGCCCTGGCGACCCTGCTGAATGTGGTGTACCCGGAAAGCTCGTTCACCTTGATGATGGCGATTTCGATGTTTGGCGCGATCTTCACCTGGTTCATGATTTTCCTCACGCACCTGTTTTTCCGCCGTTATCGCAAGCGCCATGGCGGGCCGAAGTTGTCGTTTCAGCTGCGCCTGTTTCCCTACAGCACGCTGCTGGGTCTGGTGCTGATGGGGGCGGTGATGATCACCACGTACTTCACCGAGGCCTTCAAGATGACGCTGGTGTTTGGGGTGCCATCCCTGCTGATTCTGTCGGCGGTGTATTACGGGTTTTTCCGCAAGGGCAGGGCCAGGGCGTCGAACAAGGCTTTGGCGTAACCCGGCAACTGCTCGAAGGAGCGGGCGCATAACAGCAGCGTGCGACAGGCCCAGTCTTCAGTTAATGGCTGGGCCTTGATGCGCTTTTCTGTCGGCCAACGTTCCAATGCAGCCTGGGGCACGATGCCCAGGCCGGCGCCGCCGGCGACCATGCGGATCAACCCATCAAAACCCTCGGCGCGAATGCGGGTTTGCAGGCGAAAGCCTGCGTGCAGGGCCTGTTCTTCCAGGTACACCGAGAGGGCGCTGTGGGCGGTCAGGCCGACGTAGTCGTATTGCAGGCTGTCGATGAAATTCGCCGTCGCCAACGGATGATCGAGGGGCATGATCAGCACCAGCGGGTCATCGCGAAACGGCAGGGTCTGCAGGCCGTGGGTGTCCACGGCATCAGAGATAATCCCCAGGTCTGCTGTGCCCTGGCGCAAAGCTTGGGTAATGCGCAGGCTCGGCAGCTCCTGCAGGTCGATATCGAGGTTGGGGTGTTGGCGCAAAAAATCCGCCAGCAGTTCCGGCAGGTATTCGCTCAGGGCGGTGGTGTTGCACAGCAGGCGCACCTGGCCTTTGATGCCCTTGGCGTATTCGGCCAGGTCCTGTTGCAGGTGCTCGGCCTGTTGCAACAGCAGTCGGGCGTGGCGGGCCAGGGCTTTGCCGGCGGGTGTCGGGGTGACGCCACGGCGGTTACGTTCCAGTAGCTCAATGCCAAGTGATGCTTCCATCGCGCGGATGCGCGCGCTGGCGGCGGCCAGGGATAAATGGCTGCGCGCCGCGCCGGCGGTGATGTTGCCGGTGTCGAGGGTGTGCAGGTAGAGGCGCAGGTCGATCAGGTCAAAGTGCATGGCTGGGGTTTCTCGAGTGACTTCACTGGCCCTATCGCAGGCAAGCCCGCTCCCACATTGGAATGCATTTCAAATGTGGGAGCGGGCTTGCTCGCGAAGAGGCCCTCAGCCTCACACAAAACAAGAGGCTGCCTCAGTATATGGCGAATTTCCATAAACGCCTTAAGTCCACACAATCGCCCCATGACTACCTTCCTTGCGTTCTACCAAAACCTTGGCCCCGCCTTGACCCTGCTGGTAATCGGCACCTTCCTGCTGGCCGGCACGGTCAAAGGCGTGATCGGCCTGGGCCTGCCCACCGTGGCCATGGGCATGCTCGGCCTGGCTATGCTGCCGGCGCAGGCTGCTGCTTTACTGATCATCCCTTCAACGGTCACCAACCTCTGGCAACTGGCGTTCGGCGGCCACTTGAGCGCCTTGCTCAAACGCCTATGGCCCATGCTGCTGCTGATTTTCCTCGGCACCGGGCTCGGCACCTTGTGGCTGGGCATGGACGGCGGGCACTGGGTGGTTCGCGCGCTAGGTGGCGCCTTGCTGGTGTATGCGTTAAGTGGCTTGTTCCTGCCGACCTTCAAGGTGAAACCTCAAACCGAGCGCTGGCTGGGCCCGTTGTGCGGTCTGGTCACCGGCCTGATCACTTCGGCGACCGGTGTGTTCGTGATTCCGGCCGTGCCCTATCTGCAAGCCCTGGGTTTGCACCGCGATCAATTGGTGCAGGCGCTGGGGCTGGCGTTCACCGCTTCCACGCTGGCGTTGGCTGCTGCGTTGGCCTGGCGCGGCACACTGGGCGGTGGCGAAGTCAGCGCCTCGTTGCTGGCGCTGATACCCGCGTTGCTGGGCATGTGGCTGGGCCAGGTGCTGCGCCAGCGCATCAGTGCGGTGCTGTTCAAGCGGGTGTTTTTTATCGGCATGGTGCTGTTGGGCAGTCATCTGTTGATCAGCGGCTGAGTGGCTGTTCACGGTGTAAGCTGTCGCGAACCGATTGAGAGGACAACCCTTGAAAGCCCGATCCGATGAGCTACAGATCTTCGTCAGCGTGATTGAGTGCGGCTCGATTTCGGCGGCTGCGGAGCAGGTCGGGCAGACGCCGTCGGCAGTCAGCCGCACCTTGTCGCGCCTGGAAGCCAAGCTCGACACCACGCTGATCAACCGCACCACGCGGCGCATGGACCTGACCGAAGAGGGCAAGTATTTTTTCGAACAGGCCAAGGTGATCCTGGCGCAGATGGACGAGCTGGAAGAGCGCCTGTCGTCGCGCCAGAAGAACCCGGCCGGGCGCCTGCGCATCAATGCGGCCGTGCCGTTCATGCTGCATGGGATCGTGCCGTACATTGCCGAGTTTCGCAGCCTCTACCCGGATATCCAGCTGGAACTGAACAGCGACGACCTGATCATCGACCTGCTGGAGCAAAGCACCGACATTGCCATTCGTATCGGCGCCCTGGCTGACTCGACTCTGCATGCGCGGTCACTGGGTTGCACCCCGCTGCATATCCTCGCCAGCCCCGATTACCTCAAGCAGTTCGGCACGCCGAAGACAGTGGCCGAGTTGGCCGACCATACGCTGCTGGGCTTTACCCAGACCGAAACCCTCAACCACTGGCCGCTGCGTCACGTGGAAGGCGACCGCTGGCTGATCCAGCCGAGCATTGCCGCCTCCAGCGGTGAAACCGTGCGCCAGCTGGCGCTGGAAGGGCAGGGCATTTGCTGCCTGTCGAACTTCATGACCAACGCCGACATCGATGCCGGGCGCCTGGTGCCGTTGCTGGAAGCCTTCAACAGCGGCTATCGCCAGCCGATCCACGCGGTGTTCTACCGTAACTCTCAGTTGGCGCTGCGCATCCAGTGCTTCCTGGACTTCATTCAAGCCAAGTTGGCGCGATATGCCTGTTGATTCGTGACCTGCACGCAAGATTGAATTGGGCAACATGGGCTTATTCGGCGCAAATGACTGCTTGATACTGGGCCCATCACTTACCCCGTCAGGAGCAACCTCCATGAATGTATTCGTCACCGGCGCAGCAGGGTTTATCGGCGGCTCCATCGCCACCGGCCTGGTCAAGGCCGGCCACACGGTCACCGGCCTGGTGCGCAGCGCCGAGCAAGCGGCTGAAATGACTGCCCTGGGCATCACTCCCGTGATCGGCATGCTGGATGACGCCGCCGTGTTGACCGCGCAGGCTTCTAAAGCTGATGCGGTGATCAATGCCGCCAGCAGCGACCATCGTGCTGCCGTCGAAACCTTGCTGGCCGCCTTGAAAGGTTCGAACAAGCCGTTCCTGCACACCAGCGGTTCGAGCATTGTCGGTGATGCGTCGGGCGGTAAAGCCAGCGATGTCATCTACGTTGAAGACAACCTGCCGGAGCCGACCGTCGACAAGGCCGCGCGCGTGGCCATCGACAACCTGGTCCTGGCAGCGGCCAAAGACGGCGTGAACTCGGCGGTGATCTGCAACACCCTGATCTACGGTCACAGCCTGGGCGTGAAGCGTGACAGCGTGCAGTTGCCGCGACTGCTCAAGCAAGCGCGCAAAAGTGGTGTGGTACGGCATGTGGGCACCGGCCAGAACATCTGGTCCAACGTGCACATTGAAGACGTGGTGGCCCTGTATCTGCTGGCGCTGACCAAAAACGTCCCGGGCACGTTCTACTTTGTGGAAAGCAGCGAAGCGGCATTTGTCGACATGACCACCGCGATTGCCCAAGCGCTGAACCTGGGCGAGCCGCAGGACTGGCCATTGGCCGAGGCTGAGGCAGAGTGGGGTTATGAAATGGCCAACTATGGCCTGGGCTCCAACAGCCGGGTGCGTGGCAAGCATGCACGTGAGTTGTTGGGCTGGGCGCCGAAGCGCACGTCGGTGGTGGAGTGGATTCGTCACGAGATGGTGTGATGTTCGCTTAGTACCGCGGCGCGCCCTTCGCGAGCAAGCCCGCTCCCACACTGACCGCGTTCCAGCTTTGGAATGCAGTCAAATGTGGGAGCGGGCTTGCTCGCGAAGGGGGCCACTCGGTCTATCTGGCTGACACTTCACTGGCCCCACCCGCCGCAATTCCGTACCATCCCCCGCCATATCCCTCGCTACTCCCTGGTAACTCATGAACCTCACCCGTCTGCGCGCCGATGCCCTGGCCGGCCTCACCACGTCTTTTGCGCTGCTGCCCGAATGCATCGCCTTTGCCCTGGTGGCTCACCTCAACCCACTGATGGGCCTCTACGGCGCCTTTATCATCTGCACGCTCACGGCCTTGTTCGGCGGCCGGCCGGGCATGGTCTCGGGCGCGGCGGGTTCGATGGCGGTGGTGATCGTGGCGCTGGTGGTGCAACACGGCGTGGAGTATTTGCTCGCGACCGTGCTGCTGGGCGGGCTGATCATGGTCGCGTTCGGCCTGTTACGGCTGGGCAAACTGGTGCGCATGGTGCCGCACTCGGTGATGCTCGGGTTCGTCAACGGCCTGGCGATCATCATTGCGCTGGCACAGCTGGAGCATTTCAAAAGCGGTGAAACCTGGCTGAGCGGCACGCCGTTGTACGTGATGACCGGGCTGGTGGCGGCCACCATGGCGATTGTCTACCTGCTGCCACGCCTGACCCGCGCCGTGCCGCCCGCGCTGGTGGCGATTTTGGGCGTCGGGCTGGCGGTGTACGTGTTGGGCTTGCCGACCCGTACGTTGGGCGATATGGCCCACATCGCCGGCGGCCTGCCGACCTTCGCGTTGCCGCAGATCCCCTGGACCCTGGAAACCCTCGGCATCATCGCGCCCTACGCGTTCCTGATGGCGATGGTTGGCCTCCTGGAAACCCTGCTGACCCTGAACCTCACCGACGAAATCACCGAAACCCGTGGCTACCCCGACCGTGAAAGCGTGGCCCTGGGCGCGGCGAATATGGTCTCGGGCCTGTTTGGCGGCATGGGCGGTTGCGCGATGATCGGGCAAACCGTGATCAACTTAAGCTCCGGCGGGCGCGGGCGTTTCTCCGGGGTGTTTGCCGGGGTGATGATCCTGTTGTTCATTTTGCTTCTGTCGCCGCTGATCGAGCGCATTCCGCTGGCGGCGCTGGTGGGGGTGATGTTCGTGGTGTCCCAGCAGACCTTCGCCTGGGCGTCGCTGCGGGTGATCAACAAGGTGCCGGTCAATGACGTGCTGGTGATTATTGCGGTCACGGTGATTACCGTGTTCACCGACCTGGCCACCGCCGTGCTGTGCGGCATCGTGATTGCGGCGCTGAACTTCGCCTGGCAACAGGCCCGTGAGTTGTATGCCGATGAGCATCTGGAAGCCGACGGCAGCAAGCTGTATCGCCTGCACGGCACGCTGTTCTTTGCCTCGACCACGCCGTTCTTGAACCAGTTCGACCCGGCCAACGACCCGGCCCAGGTGACGCTCGATTGTCGTCACCTGAGCTTTGTCGACTACTCGGCGATTGCTGCGTTGATGACCCTGCGCGAGCGCTATACCAAGGCCGGCAAGCATGTGCGCGTGCTGCATTTGTCGGAGCGCTGCAAGAAGCTGCTCAAGCGCGCCCGCGTGCATCACGACTGATTACAGCGGCAGCATGTTTTCCAGTTCCTGGGCGCGGGTCTGGGTCATGTCCAGCATGCAGCCGATGCCATTGACCTGATCGATGGTGCCGCCGGTCGCTGAGCCGATGAAGCCGCAGTTGGCGTCCCGGTACTTTATCCACAGGCGCTGCACGTCTTGCAGTTGCTGCTTTTGTTTGCCTTCCTGAAGGGCAAGGACGGCTTTGTAGGCCTTGTTCAGGCGCGCATCCTGGATCTTGGCTTCGGTGGCGTTGCAGGCAACCATATCCGCCGTGGTGTTGGCGCCATCCAGGCATTTTTTCAGCGCCGGGCTGTCATCGGCCGAGGCGCTGCCGCAAAAGGCCAGCAGCAGTGCGCTGGCGGCGAAAGGAACAAGCAGGGTCTTGCGCTTCATTGTCGGTTTTCCTGGTTGTGAGTAGGGCTGCCATTTGAGACTCGGCCCTGGTAGCTGAGTTTCCCCGCGCAAAAAACTTCGTGTAAGAACACCCCCCGAATTTTCATCGACTGGCGTTGGGCATATCCCAAAGCGACAGCGCTTATCCGTGGGCGAAAATGACTTTCATAAAAATTGAAAATTAAACCCGGTAATGATTTATGAGTTTCACAACCAATTCGACGTGACCCTTTCCAAGGAGTACCGCATGGCCGCACCACTGGGCTTTGGGCTGTTGGCATACGCTGCCATCGCCATCATTGCATTGATCGTGCTGATTGCACGTTACCGACTCAACCCGTTTATCGTCATCACGTTGGTGTCCATCGGCCTGGCTTTGATGGCCGGCATGCCGGCGGACACCATCATGGGCTCGTATGAGGCGGGCGTCGGCAAGACCCTTGGGCATATCGCCCTGGTGGTGGCGCTGGGCACCATGCTTGGCAAGATGATGGCCGAATCCGGCGGTGCCGAGCAGGTGGCGCGTACGCTGATCAACCGTTTCGGCGAGCGCAACGCCCATTGGGCGATGGTGTGTATTGCGTTCCTGGTGGGGCTGCCGCTGTTTTTCGAGGTCGGTTTTGTGTTGCTGGTGCCGATCGCCTTTACGGTGGCGCGGCGCGTGGGCGTGTCGATCCTGATGGTCGGCTTGCCGATGGTCGCCGGTCTGTCGGTGGTGCACGCGCTGGTGCCGCCACACCCGGCGGCGATGATGGCGGTGCTGGCCTATAACGCGTCGGTGGGGCAGACCGTGCTGTACGCGATTCTGATCGGCATTCCCACGGCGATCATCGCCGGCCCCGTGTATGCCAAGTTCATCGTGCCGCGCATCCACTTGCCGGCGGAAAACCCGTTGGAACGCCAGTTTATCGAGCGCGAGCCGCGTACACGTTTGCCAAGTTTCGCCCTGACCATGGGCACCATCCTGCTTCCGGTGGTGCTGATGATGATCGGCGGTTGGGCCAACGTGATTTCCACTCCGGGCACTGGCTTCAACCAATTCCTGCTGTTTATCGGCAACTCGGTGATTGCGCTGCTGGTCGCCACGCTGGTGAGCTTCTGGACCCTGGGCCTGGCCCAGGGCTTCAACCGCGAAGCGATCCTCAAGTTCACCAATGAGTGCCTGGCGCCGACCGCCAGCATCACCTTGCTGGTGGGCGCGGGCGGCGGCTTGAACCGCATCCTGGTGGACGCGGGCGTGACCCATGAGATTCTTGGCCTGGCGCACGCGTTCCACCTGTCGCCGCTGGTGATGGGTTGGTTGTTTGCCGCGTTGATGCGCATCGCCACCGGCTCGGCCACCGTGGCCATGACCACGGCCTCGGGTGTAGTCGCGCCCGTTGCCTTGGGCCTGGGTTATCCACACCCTGAATTACTGGTGCTGGCGACCGGTGCGGGTTCGGTGATCTTTTCCCACGTCAACGACGGCGGCTTCTGGCTGATCAAGGAATACTTCAATATGACGGTGATCCAGACCTTCAAGACCTGGACAGTGTTGGAGACTTTGATTTCGGTGGTCGCGTTCGGTCTGACTTACGGCCTGTCTCTTGTTTTATAAGCATTGTTTTATAAGCCTTGTTTTATAAGCCTCATTTTGTAACCCGGAGCCAAGCCGATGGACATCCTCTACCAGATCCGCGCCCGTCAGGATTCGTTCAGCGCCGGTGAAGGCCGTATCGCCAAGCTGATGCTCGATGACGTGGGCTTTGCCGCGTCGGCCAGTCTGGAAGCGTTGTCGCAACGGGCCGAGGTCAGCACGGCAACCTTGTCGCGGTTTGCCCGTAGCGTCGGTTGCCGCGATTTACGCGATTTGCGCCTGCAACTGGCCCAGGCCAGTGGCGTGGGCAGTCGCTTCCTCGACCCGGCCGGGTTGCCGGAACAGTCGGCGTTTCACCGGCAGATTCTGGGCGATATCGAAGCGACGTTGCGTCAGCACCTGTCGGGTTTTAACCAGGCCAGTTTTGTTGATGCGGTCAGCCTGTTGGGCAAGGCGCGGATGATTCACGCGTTCGGCATGGGCGGCCCATCGAGCCTGTGCAGTGACGAATTGCAGGTGCGCCTGGTACGCCTGGGCTACCCGATTGCCGCCAGCCACGACCCGGTGATGATGCGGGTCACGGCGGCCACTTTAGGCCCGGAGCAGGCGCTGATCGTGTGCTCGCTCACCGGGCTGACGCCAGAACTGTTGGACGTGGTGAAGCTAGCGCGTAGCTACGATGCGCCCATCATCGCCATCACCCTGGCCGACTCCCCTCTGGCCGAATTGGCGGACGTACTGCTGCCGCTGCAACCGGCCGAAACCAGTTTTATCTACAAGCCCACTGCGGCGCGCTACGGCATGCTGTTGGCCATCGATCTGCTCGCCACCGAGCTGGCGCTGGCCCGGCCGGACGACAACCAGGAACGCCTGCGCCGGATCAAGCTGGCCCTCGACGATTATCGCGGCGGCCCCGACAGCCTGCCGCTTGGAGACTGAAATGAAGTACGAGACGCTGATCCGCCAGGCGCTGATCATTGATGGCAGCAACACGCCGGGCTATGTCGCCGATGTGGGGCTGCGCGCCGGGCGCATCGAGCGCATTGGCGATTTGTCGAGCGCAACCGGTGAGCAGGAAATCGACGCCAGTGGCCGCGTGTTGGCGCCGGGTTTTATCGACGTGCACACCCACGATGACACGGTGGTGATCCGCCATCCGCAGATGCTGCCCAAGCTCAGCCAGGGCGTGACCACGGTGATTGTCGGCAACTGCGGCATCAGTGCATCGCCAGTGAGTTTGCGCAATGATCCGCCCGACCCGATGAACCTGCTGGGGGCGCGTGAAGCATTCGCCTATCCACGTTTTGCCGACTATCGCGCGGCGGTGGAGCAGGCCCATCCGGCGGTCAACGTAGCCGCATTGATCGGCCACACCGCATTGCGCAGCAACCATATGGACGACCTGCACCGCACCGCCACCCCCGGCGAAATTGCCGCCATGCGCGTGCAGTTGCAGGAGAGTCTGCAGGCGGGTGCCCTAGGGTTATCCACAGGCCTGGCCTACGCCAGCGCGTTCAATGCCGAGACCGATGAAGTGCTGCAACTCAGTGAGGAACTCACGGCGTTTGGTGCGGTGTACACCACGCATTTGCGCAGCGAATTCGAACCGGTGCTGGAGGCGATGGATGAGGCATTTCTGATTGGCCGACATGCGCAGGCACCGGTGATCATTTCCCACCTCAAGTGTGCCGGTGCGGGCAATTGGGGGCGCAGTCCGCAACTGTTGGCATCGTTGGAGTTGGCAGCGAAAACCCATCCGGTCGGGTGTGATTGCTATCCCTATGCCGCCAGCTCGTCGACGCTGGATCTAAAACAGGTCACCGACGCGTTTCGTATCACGATTACCTGGTCAACACCGCACCCGGAGGTCGGCGGGCGCGACCTGCAGGACATCGCTGCCGAATGGGACGTTTCGCTGATGGATGCGGCACGTCGCCTGCAACCGGCTGGGGCGGTGTACTACGGAATGGATGAGGCGGATGTACGGCGTATTCTTGCGCATCCGTTGTCGATGGTGGGGTCGGATGGTTTGCCGGAAGACCCGTTTCCCCATCCACGTTTGTGGGGCGCGTTCCCACGGGTGCTGGGGCACTTCAGCCGCGATGTGGGGTTGTTTCCACTGCACACGGCGGTGCACAAAATGACCGGGTTGTCGGCGGCGCGTTTTGGGCTGGCCGAGCGTGGAGAAATTCGTGAGGGGCACTGGGCCGACCTGGTGTTGTTCGACCCGTTGCGCGTGCGTGATGTGGCGGACTTCAAAGAACCGCAACGCGCCGCCGAGGGGATTGATGGCGTGTGGGTCAATGGCGTGCTGAGCTATAGCGAGGGGCAGGCCAATGGTCAGCGGCCGGGGTTGTTCCTCGCGCGCAATGGCGATTTGCGTGGCGGGTTTTCGTCTCTATAGTGGGCGCATTCATACAGGGAGCGGTTGCCATGCACTTAGGAAAAGTCACCCCGATTTTGCGCATATTCGACGAGTCCAAAGCGTTGGAGTTCTACGTCGACTTCCTCGGGTTCAAGATTGACTGGCAGCACCGTTTCGAGGCGAATTTCCCGTTGTACCTACAGGTGTCGTTGGGCGAATGCGTGCTGCATTTATCCGAACACCATGGCGATGCTTCGCCGGGTGCGGCGGTGCGGATTCAGGCACAAGGCGTGGACGGCTACCAGCAGCAGTTGCTGGCCAAGGGCTACCGGTATGCCAAGCCTGGGGTTGAAGAAACGCCCTGGGGCTCGCGGGAGATGAGCATCAAGGACCCGTTTGGGAATCGGTTGGTGTTTGTTGAGGAAGGCGAGGGCTGAAGGGTAAATCGCAGGCAATAAAAAACCGCCTTAGTAGGGCGGTTTTTTATTGCAAACCCAGTGAGTGGCTGGGTTGCTATCTCAAAAGACGCAATCGACCCGCAGCCAGATACTACCGCCGGTCATGTCGTCACGCAAGACGGAACCGTCGCCAGCATGGATACTTTAGGTGTTTTTCTCTTGCCCGATTTGGCTGCAAAAGCTTGCAATGAATCTATCGGTCGATACTGGATATTTGACCACTATTCGACACACCTTAGACGGGAATGTTGGTTAGGATCTTCCCCGTTCTGCGTTTGTTGCTTTTCAGGTGAGCCGGGTATGCGCGCGAATTCTGGACCGACCGCCACGGGCTAGTAATCCGTGCCGGATTGATGCGGAAGGACCATTAGCCCGGCTGCCTCAAAAGGCGCAATCGACCCGCGTCTGAAGGCTCACATGTTCCGGTAAGTGCGCTGGAGGTAAGGCCCAACTCAAGGAGGGCCGGGTATGTCTAAGTTTGCACGACGTACGTGGAACCTCGTAGTGAATGCCCTGCGTGTTTATCACGTCTGGGTATTCCTGCGGGACAGCTTCGATGACCTTTAAGGTCTGAGAAGTGGAGCCGCCTCGGCTTGAACCGAGGCGGCTTTTTGGTTTTTTCGCTTTAGTTTTTTACACCCGGAAATGACTGACCATCTGCTGCAACTGGCTGCCCAAACGCGCCAGTTCCACGCTCGATTTAGCCGTCTCATCGCTCGCAGTAGCGGTCTGCTCCGACACATCGCGCACGTTCACAATGCTGCGGCTGATCTCTTCAGCCACAGCGCTCTGCTGCTCGGCGGCCGCTGCAATCTGCTGGTTCATCGACTGGATGTTCGACACGGTACGGGTGATGTTCTCCAGCGATACACCGGCCTTGCGCGTCAGCTCGACACTGCTGTCGGTAAGGCTGCGGCTGTTATTCATCACCGTTGCCACTTGCTGGGTGCCGTTCTGCAAACCGGCGACCAGGCCTTCGATTTCCTCGGTGGATTTTTGTGTGCGCTGGGCCAGGCCACGCACTTCGTCAGCCACCACGGCAAAGCCACGACCGGCTTCACCGGCACGCGCCGCTTCAATTGCCGCGTTGAGCGCCAACAGGTTGGTCTGCTCGGCCACGGCCTTGATCACGTCCATCACGCTGCCGATCTTGTTGCTCTCTTGCTGCAGGTGCGTCATGGCGTCGGTAGAGCGCGCCACTTCGGCGGCCAGGCGTTCGATCTGGGCGATGGCCTCGGCCACCACTTTGTCGCCGGCGCGGGCTTGACCATCGGCGTCGGCGGCGGCCAGCGAGGCTTGCTCGGCGTTGCGCGCGACTTCCTGCACGGTGGCAGTCATTTCATGCATCGCGGTGGCGACTTGATCGGTCTCGATCTTCTGGCTGTTCACGCCGGCACTGGTCTGCTCGGTCACGGCCGAGAGTTCTTCGGCGGCGCTGGCGATCTGGGTTACGCCGTCGCGAATACCGCTGATCAGCTCGCGCAGGGTGGTGCCCATGCGCTGGATACCTTGCTGCAATACGCCGAGTTCATCGCGGCGGGTCACCTGGATATTGTGGCTCAGGTCACCGGAAGCGATACGCTCCACCACGGCCAGGGTGTCCTGGATCGGGCGAGTGATCTGGCGGGTGATGACCAGGGCCGCGATGATGCCCACCAGCAACGCCAGCAAGGTGCTGATCAATTGCAGGCTGCGGGCCTGGGTGCTTTCGGCGTCACGGCGATCGAGCTGAATGTCGTACAGCTTGTCGCTGATGGTGACGATATCGGCGCCCTGGGTGGTCATTTCGGCGCGGGCGCTGACGATGTTGGCGTTGGCGGCCTTGTAGCTCTGTACGGCGCTGCGATAGGCGCCAAGTGCGGTTTCCAGCGACGTCAGTGCGCTTTGTTGGCTTGAACCAAATAAGCTGCTGAGGCCTTTCAAGCCACTGATGGCTTTCTCGATTTGAGCCGCAGCGCGGGCTTCGGTTTCTGCGCTGGGGGAGTTGGTGTAGCCACGCACTTCATAGCGCGCCAGGTGGAATTCTTCCTTGGCGTGCGTCACAGCCTGGTACTGGGCGAAGCGCTCCGGGCTGTCGGGCGCTTGCTGCACGCCGGTCTCCAGTGCGTCGATCTGCCCGTTGGCGATGTCGGCCTTGTCGCCCATCACTTGGCGCGCGGCATTGCCGTTACGGTAGGCCTCACGCATTTTGTTCAGCGACTGCTGGTAAGCCGTGATGACGGCTTTCTGCTCGGTGAGCAATTTGCGATTTTCCGGGCTCTTGAAGCTGTCCAGCAGTTTCTGTTGCTGGGCGGCGAAGGCGTCAAGGCTGGTCTGGACGTTCTGTGCCACGGCTTCGTCGCCATTGGCCAGCATGTATTGCAGGCGCACGATGCGCAGCTTGGTCAGGGACGCGTTGAGCTGGGTGATGTCGCTCATCCAGTTACTGCGGTCGATCAAGCCGCCCAGGCTGGTCCAGCCGGTCAGGGCCAGGATCGAGGTGAGGACCAGCACCAGGCCAAAGCCCAGGCCGAGTTTGAGGTTGACGCTGATGTTGCCGAACCAGCTATTCATCGAATGCTCCGCAAGAATGATGTGTGTCTGCTGGACGGTGTTGTTGTTTGAGCCAGCCAAAGTTTGTAGCGCTGTATCGGCGGCGGGGGGTGATTCTGAAATACATTTCTTACGGGTGCGACGAAGGGTCGCTATTGCAAGGTTGGATCCTCTGAAGGCGGCAGCCGGGGGGCTGATCAGAGGCGGCTCTTGTGTGCTAGTCTGCGGGCCCTTTTAGTTCTGGATGGCACGGGAAACCGTGCTGCCCTACAGCGGAGCCTCTTCATGTCCGAAGTTAATCTGTCCACCGACGAAACCCGCGTCAGCTACGGTATCGGCCGTCAGTTGGGCGACCAACTGCGCGACAACCCGCCACCGGGCGTGAGCATCGACGCCATCCTGGCTGGCCTGACCGACGCCTTCGCCGGCAAGCCAAGCCGTGTTGATCAAGAGCAAATGGCGGCCAGCTTCAAAGTGATCCGTGAAATCATGCAAGCCGAAGCGGCAGCCAAGGCCGAAGCGGCTGCTGGCGCCGGCCTGGAGTTCCTGGCTGAAAACGCCAAGCGTGAAGGCATCACCACCCTGGCTTCCGGCCTGCAATTTGAAGTGCTGACCGCCGGTAGCGGCGCCAAGCCGACTCGTGAAGACCAGGTGCGTACTCACTACCATGGCACCCTGATCGACGGCACTGTGTTCGACAGCTCCTACGAGCGCGGCCAGCCTGCAGAATTCCCGGTGGGCGGCGTGATCGCTGGCTGGACCGAAGCCCTGCAACTGATGAATGCCGGCAGCAAATGGCGCCTGTACGTGCCGAGCGAACTGGCTTACGGCGCCCAAGGCGTTGGCAGCATTCCGCCGCACAGCGTTCTGGTGTTCGACGTTGAGCTGCTCGACGTTCTGTAAGGCCTGTTGATTGCGCCTGGCTCTGTGTGGGAGCTGGCTTGCCTGCGATAGCATCACCTCGGTAGCGGGTTTGACCGAGTCGCCTGTATCGCGGGCAAGCCCGGCTCCCACATGAAGCCGGTGCATTCAGGTTTTGCGCGGTGGTTCATGGGTGGAACTTGCCATTGAGCTCCGTCGCCGGGCGCAACGCTCTGGCATAGCAGAACAGAAACAGATTACGCACCACCTCCTTCAGCACCCCAGGTTCACTCGAACTCAAGCCGTTGACGTCCAGGTCGCCCTGGTCCTGCAGTTCGCTCAAGGCTTCTTCTTCCAGCACCGCACAAACTTCGCCGGTTTCCCGATGCAGGATCCGCAGGTAAGGGTGTGGGCGATCCAGCCAGGCATCTATCAAATAAGTCATGGTGGTTCTCCTTGATGGGTTTCAATGAGAATAATTCTTATTCGTAGAATAGCAAGTGCCTATTGGCGGTTTCCTGGTTTTTCTGTGTGGATATTGAGACAGGTCAGCGCGGAGGGCAAAACGCCATCCCGCGGCGGGCGCGGGATGGATGCAGCAGGTTCAGACTTTGCGCACGAACTCGGACTTGAGTTTCATCGGGCCGATACCGTCGATCTTGCAATCGATATCGTGATCGCCGTCGCACAGGCGGATGTTCTTGACCTTGGTGCCGACCTTGACCACCAGTGACGTGCCCTTGACCTTGAGGTCCTTGATCACGGTAATGGTGTCGCCGTCTTGCAGGACATTGCCCACAGAGTCTTTCTTCACGGTTTCGTCGCCCGCCACTTCGGCCTCGCCATTGGCGGACCACTCGTGGGCGCATTCCGGGCAGATCAGCTGGGCGCCGTCTTCGTAGGTGTACTCGGAATTGCATTTTGGGCAGGGTGGCAACGTGCTCACTAAAGCTCCTTGAGAGTCAGGGTGGCTAAAAGTCGCACATTATATAGGGTTTTGTGCTGAGAGCGGGGAGTGAGTTGGGAATGGTGAACCAAATGTGGGAGCGGGCTTGCTCGCGAATGCGGTGTGTCAGTCACTTCATAGCTGACTGATCTACCGCATTCGCGAGCAAGCCCGCTCCCACATAAGCCAGCTCTGCAAAGAGTCTTTAGTGCGTACGGGCGACCGCAAACTCACTCAGCTCAACCAAGGCGTCCCGGTATTCGCTGGCTGGCAGGGCGTCCAGGCACTGGATGGCACGGGCCACATAGTCGCGCGCCAACTGTGCGGTGTATTCCAGCGAACCCGAGGCTTCTACCGCTGCACGGATAGCTTCGAGGTCTTCAATTCCGCCTTTCTGGATCGCCTTGCGCACCAGGGCGGCCTGTTCCGGCGTACCTTCGCGCATGGTGTAGATCAGCGGCAAGGTCGGCTTGCCCTCGGCCAGGTCGTCACCGACGTTCTTGCCCAGGGTTTCGGCGTCGCCCTTATAGTCGAGCAGATCGTCGACCAGTTGGAATGCCACGCCCAGATGATCACCGAAGGTGCGCAGGGCTTCGGCCTGTTCGGCCGTTGCGCCACAGAGGGCGGCGGCGCTGTGGGTGGATGCTTCGAAGAGCATCGCGGTTTTACCGCGAATCACTTCCATGTAGGTTTCTTCGGTGGTGCTGGCGTCGCGGACCTTGGACAGCTGCAACACTTCGCCTTCGGCGATGATGCGCGTGGCTTGTGAAAGAATCTTCATCACCGGCATCGAGCCCAGCTCGACCATCATTTCGAACGAGCGCGAGTACAGGAAGTCGCCTACCAGTACGCTGGGGGCATTGCCCCACATCGCATTGGCCGTCTCGCGGCCACGGCGCATGCCGGACATGTCGACCACGTCGTCATGCAGCAGGGTGGCGGTGTGCAGGAATTCGATAGTGGCGGCCAGCAGGCGCAGGTCATCGCCTTCGCGGCCCAGTGCCTTGCCACACAGCAACACTAATAAAGGACGCAGGCGTTTACCGCCCGCCGACGTAATGTAGTCGCCAATTTTGGAGACCAGCGGCACTTTAGACGTCAGCTGCTGCTTGATGATGCCGTCGACGGCGCTAAAATCGTCCGCGACCGCGCGGTAGAAAGCTTGGGGTTGCATCAGCGACAGTCGCTCCAGAAGGGTTGCGCGGCATGCTAGGACCCTGACCCCGCAGTGTCAAGGCGCGCCCAGTCACCATGAAAGCTACTGCAGGCTTGGAGCCTTCGGCTCTACGCGCGCAATCCTGCGTCAAAAACAGGCTCGGAATGCTCATTTACAACCCGTAAACTCCGCTTCCTCGCCTGTTTTTTCGTTGTCTTCCCTTCGCTCGCTACGCTTTCAAGGCGACTGGCGGCCCCTTGCAAGGCATCTACAGCTTGCGTACAATCGCGCACCCTGAACTTCCTGGGCAGCACCTGCCTTACGCAATTGCATTCGGGACGTCCATCCCATGCAGCCATGCCAGCCAATACCTTTTCTTATAAAGCGCTGGGTGAGCAGGATTATCGGAGAAATACCATGTCGTACGCAGTAATTGTTACTGGTGGCAAGCAATACAAGGTCGCCCCAGGTGAATACCTGAAGATCGAAAAACTGGAAGTCGCTACTGGCGAATCCGTTACCTTTGATCGCGTTCTGTTGGTCGCTAATGGCGATGACGTGAACATCGGCGCTCCAGTTGTTGCTGGCGCTACCGTTGTGGCTGAAGTGATCTCCCAAGGTCGTCACGATAAAGTCCGCATCATCAAGTTCCGTCGTCGTAAGCACCACATGAAGCGTATGGGCCACCGCCAGTGGTACACCGAGATCAAAATCACCGGTATTCAGGCTTAATTTCAGCCTAATTCCTCACTAGGAGAATTGACTCATGGCACACAAAAAAGCTGGTGGTAGTACCCGTAACGGTCGCGACTCAGAAGCCAAACGCCTTGGCGTTAAGATGTATGGCGGCCAGAAAATCATTCCGGGCAACATCATCGTGCGTCAGCGCGGCACCCAATTCCACGCCGGTTACGGTGTTGGCATGGGTAAAGATCACACCCTCTTCGCTAAAATCGAAGGCGTGATCAAGTTTGAAGTAAAAGGCGCGTTCAACCGCCGTTACGTGAGCGTTGTCGCCGCTTAATTGCGCGATCGCTGGAAAAGCCCTGTCTCGCGACGGGGCTTTTTCGTTTGTGGAGTGAGTCTCTTGCAAAGCTGTTTGTGATGGGCTCAGGCGCTGGATGTGCGGTCGTTTTCTGAGGTCGCTGCGCTCATTTTTGCAAGAGTCTTATGTCTTGGTTTCTTAAGCTCGTCCATGCGACGAGAGGCGTTTTGTTATGAAGTTCGTTGATGAAGTTTCCATCCGAGTAAAAGCAGGCGACGGCGGTAACGGTTGCATGAGTTTCCGTCGCGAAAAATTCATCGAAAACGGTGGCCCAAACGGCGGTGACGGCGGCGACGGCGGTTCCATCTACATGATGGCCGACGAAAACCTCAACACCCTGGTCGACTACCGTTACACCCGGCACTTCGATGCCGAGCGTGGTTCCAACGGCGGCAGCACCGACTGCACCGGTAAAAAAGGCGAAGACCTGGTACTGCGCGTACCGGTCGGCACCACGATCATCGACTCTGCGACCCAGGAAGTGATTGGCGACCTGACCAAGGCCGGCCAGAAACTGATGGTTGTGCAGGGCGGCTGGCACGGTCTGGGTAACACCCGATTCAAGTCCAGTACCAACCGTGCGCCACGCCAGACCACGCCGGGCAAGCCCGGCGAGCAGCGTGACCTCAAGCTGGAGATGAAAGTACTGGCAGACGTGGGCCTGTTGGGCTTGCCGAACGCCGGTAAAAGTACCTTCATCCGCTCGGTCTCGGCCGCCAAGCCGAAAGTCGCCGACTACCCGTTCACCACCCTGGTGCCAAACCTGGGCGTGGTCAGCGTAGACCGCTGGAAAAGCTTCGTGATCGCCGACATTCCCGGCTTGATCGAAGGCGCTTCCGACGGTGCCGGCCTGGGGATTCGCTTCCTCAAGCACTTGTCGCGTACCCGTTTGCTGCTGCACCTCGTCGACATGGCGCCGCTGGATGACACCAGCGCACCGGATGCCGCCGAAGTGATCGTCAGCGAGCTGACCAAGTTCAGCCCGGCCCTGGCCGAGCGTGACCGCTGGCTGGTGCTGAACAAGTGCGACCAGATCCTCGAAGAAGAGCACGAAGAACGCGTCAAGGAAATCGTTGACCGTCTGGAGTGGGAAGGCCCGGTCTATGTGATCTCGGCCATCGCCAAAGAAGGCACCGAGCGCCTGACCCGCGACATCATGCGCTACCTCGAAGACCGCGCCGACCGCCTGGCGGCCGACCCGGTATTCAAGGCCGAACTGGCCGAACTCGACCAGCAGATCGAAGACGAAGCCCGCGCCCAGCTGCAGGCTCTGGACGACCAGCGTGCCCTGCGCCGCAGCGGCGTGAAGTCGGTCCATGACATCGGCGACGACGATTGGGACGAAGAAGACGTGGATGATGAAGACGGTCCGGAAATCATTTACGTGCGCGACTGATTCGTTGCAGTAAACTTGAACGCCGCTCCTTACAGAGCGGCGTTTTAGTATCCGGATATAACGTTATGGCCAGCGCTGGGTCGCGCGGCCCTCTATCTAAGGTTGAAGATGATGCGGAGCAAAGTGACAGGTGCGCAGCGCTGGGTCGTAAAGATCGGAAGTGCGCTGCTGACGGCGGATGGCAAAGGTCTGGATCGCGCAGCCATGAGCGTCTGGGTCGAGCAGATGGTGGCCTTGCATGAGGCCGGTGTCGAGTTGGTGCTGGTCTCGTCCGGGGCCGTTGCCGCCGGAATGAGCCGCCTCGGCTGGACCGCGCGACCCAGCGCGATGCACGAACTGCAAGCCGCCGCCGCCATCGGCCAAATGGGCCTGGTGCAAGCCTGGGAATCCAGCTTCGCCGAGCACGGCCGCCACACGGCGCAGATCCTGCTGACCCACGACGACCTGTCCGACCGCAAGCGTTACCTCAATGCTCGCAGCACCCTGCGCGCACTGGTTGAGCTCAAGGTCATCCCGGTGATCAACGAGAACGACACGGTGGTCACCGACGAAATCCGCTTCGGTGATAACGACACCCTGGCCGCGCTGGTCGCCAACCTGGTGGAAGCCGACCTGCTGGTGATCCTCACCGACCGCGACGGCATGTTTGACGCTGACCCGCGTAACAACCCCGACGCCCAGCTTATCTACGAAGCCCGCGCCGATGATCCGGCGCTCGACGCCGTGGCCGGCAGTGTCGGCGGTGCATTGGGCCGTGGCGGCATGCAGACCAAGCTGCGTGCGGCGCGCCTGGCCGCGCGTTCCGGCGCGCACACCATCATCGTCGGTGGGCGCCTGGAGCGTGTGCTGGACCGCCTCAAGGCCGGTGAGCGCATCGGTACGCTGCTGTCGCCGGAACGCGGCATGCTCGCGGCGCGCAAACAGTGGCTGGCCGGTCATCTGCAAACCCGTGGCACGCTGGTTCTGGACGACGGTGCTGTGTCAGCCTTGTCCCAGGGCAACAAGAGCCTGCTGCCGGTCGGCGTCAAGTTGGTGCAGGGCAGCTTCCGCCGTGGCGAGATGGTGGTGTGTGTGGCGCCCGATGGTCGCGAGATCGCCCGTGGCCTGGCCAACTACAGCGCACTGGAAGCCCAGAAGATTATTGGACAATCGTCCGACGCGATTGTCGGACTCTTGGGTTACATGGCCGAACCGGAACTGGTTCACCGCGATAACCTGATCCTGGTCTGAATAAAGGAAATACACGATGCGTGTCATGAAAGGATTGCTCGGCCTGCTGCTGGCCATGCCGTTGCTGGCCTCGGCCGAAGAAATCGGCCAGGTGTCGACGGTGTTCAAGTTTGTCGGCCCCAACGACCGCATAGTGGTCGAGGCGTTTGATGACCCCAAGGTCGACGGCGTGACCTGTTACCTGTCGCGTGCCAAGACCGGCGGCGTCAAAGGCGGCCTGGGCCTGGCCGAAGACCGCGCTGAAGCGTCGATAGCCTGCCGTCAGGTCGGCCCGATTCACTTCAAGGGCGAGCTCAAGGATGGCGACGAAGTGTTCAAGGAGCGCACTTCGCTGGTGTTCAAGACCATGCAGGTGGTGCGCTTCCTCGACAAGAAGCGCAATACCCTGGTGTACCTGGTCTACAGCGACCGTCTGATCGAAGGCAGCCCGCAGAATGCGGTCACCGCGATTCCGATTTTGCCCTGGCCGACCGCGCAGTAACCGGCGGGCGAGTTTTTCAATCGGCGTCTATGATTGCAGGCTTGTGGTCTGTAATCTCGTACAGCCGCAACGCGAAGAACATGGGATATCTGGAGTTCGTCATGAGTGCTTTCCACGACCTGAAACTCAAAGCTTTGGACGGACAAGAGCTGCCGCTGGCGCCCTTCAAGGGGCAAGTGGTGCTGGTGGTCAACGTGGCCTCCAAATGTGGTTTGACCCCGCAATATGCGGCATTGGAAAACCTTTATCAGCAGTACAAAGGCCAGGGGTTTACTGTGCTTGGCCTGCCGTGCAACCAGTTTGCAGGCCAGGAGCCGGGCACCGAAGAAGAAATTCAGGCGTTCTGCAGCCTGAACTACGGCGTGACCTTTCCGTTGGGCAGCAAGCTTGACGTCAACGGCCACGATCGCCATCAGCTGTATCGCCTGCTGGCGGGCGAGGGCGCTGAGTTTCCCGGGGATATCACCTGGAATTTCGAGAAGTTCCTGCTCGGCAAGGACGGTCGTGTACTGGCGCGATTCTCGCCGCGCACCGCACCGGATGATCCGACGATCGTACAGGCCATCGAAAAAGCCCTGAGCTGAACACCTTTGGTGCAGCTTGATCGTTCCCACGCTCTGCGTGGGAATGCCGCCCCGGACGCTCAGCGTCCCGCTTTTACCCCTTAATCACCCAGATCAATAGTGCTACCCAGTACATTGCGCGGCTCATATTATCCACATCATAAATCCCTCTTATGTGGAGTGCCCCATGCCCGTCCAAGCTCTGTTCAAACCCTTCCAGCTCGGTGCACTGCAACTGTCCACCCGTGTGGTCATGGCGCCCATGACCCGTTCGTTCTCACCGGGCGGCGTACCCAATTCCAAAGTCATCGAGTACTACCGTCGCCGCGCCGCCGCCGGTGTGGGCCTGATCATCACCGAAGGCACCGTGGTCGATCATCAGGCCTCCAATGGCTACCCGAACGTCCCGCATTTTTACGGTGAGGCCGCGCTGGCCGGCTGGAAGAAAGTGGTCGACGCCGTACACGCCGAAGGCGGCAAGATCGTCCCGCAGCTGTGGCACGTGGGCAGCGTGCGCCGTATCGGCACCGAGCCTGACGCCAGCGTGCCGGCCTACGGCCCGATGGAGAAACTCAAAGACGGCACTGTCGTCGTTCACGGCATGACCCATCAAGACATCAAGGACGTGATCAGCGCCTTCGCCCAAGCCGCCAAGGATGCCCAGCGCATCGGCATGGATGGCGTGGAGATCCACGGCGCCCACGGCTATCTGGTCGATCAGTTTTTCTGGGAAGGCAGCAACCAGCGCACTGACGAATACGGCGGCAGCCTGGCCAACCGTTCGCGGTTTGCCATCGAGTTGATCCAGGCCACCCGCGCCGCCGTCGGCCCGGACTTCCCGATCATCTTGCGCTTCTCTCAATGGAAGCAGCAGGACTACGCCGCGCGCCTGGTGCAAACCCCCGAGGCGCTGGGTGAGTTCCTTAAGCCGTTATCGGACGCCGGTGTGGATATTTTCCACTGCTCCACGCGTCGGTTCTGGGAGCCGGAATTCGAAGGCTCCGACCTCAACCTGGCCGGCTGGACCCGCCAGCTCACCGGCAAGCCGACCATCACCGTCGGCAGTGTGGGCCTGGATGGCGAGTTCCTGCAGTTCATGGTCAACACCGACATGGTCGCCCAACCGGCCAGCCTGGAAAAACTGCTGGAGCGTCTGAACAACGAGGAATTCGACCTGGTTGCCGTGGGCCGTGCCCTGCTGGTGGACCCGGATTGGGCCGTGAAAGTGCGCGAAGGCCGTGAGGGCGACATTCTGCCGTTCAGTCGTGAGGCGTTGACCAGCCTGGTGTAGCGTCTGCTTCGACGCCATCGCGGGCAACCGGCTCCCACAGGAAAATGCGTTCCAATGTGGGAGCCGGGCTTGCCCGCGATTGCGATCTAACGGTCAACACTGGCCTCAGATCAAACGCGACTCCCCTGCAATCACCGTCCGCTCGCCGCACACCCCGCGCAATTGACGCTCAAACTGCTCGATAATCGCCGGCCAACCCTGGCGGCTTGCATGTTGGCGAGCATTCAAGCGCATACGGCGCAAACTCTCCGCATCTTCCAGCAGCCAGTTGGCGGCGTCACAAAACGCATCCTCATCCCCCGGCATTGCGAGCACGCCGTTGTAGCCATGGCGAATATGCTGGGTCGCGGCGGCCTGGTCGTACGCCACCACACCCAGTCCCGAGGCCATGGCTTCCAGCACCACGTTGCCGAAGGTTTCGGTCAGGCTGGGGAACAGGAACACATCGCCGGACGCGTAGTGCCGCGCCAGTTCTTCACCGCGCAGGGTGCCGCAGAAAATCGCCTCGGGCAGTTCCTTTTCCAGCGTCGCCCGCTGCGGGCCGTCGCCGACGATGATCAGTTTCATCTGGCGCAGCGGGTAGGTGTCCTGCAAGGTTTCGAAGCAGCGCTTGAGCAGCCCCAGGTTTTTTTCCTGTGCCAGGCGGCCCACATGCAACACGGCGATCTGGTCGTTGTTGAGCGCCCAGCTTTCACGCAACGCGTTATCGCGTTTGGCGGGGTGGAACAACTGGCTGTCGACGCCGCGTGACAACATGCCCAGGCGCTCGAAGTGGCGACGCTCCAACTCCAGGCGCTGGCTGGCGCTGGGCACCAGGGTCAGGGTCGAGCGGTTGTGAAACCAGCGCAAGTAATGGGTGACCATGCGGCTGAGCAGGCTCAAGCCATATTGATTGGAGTATTGCTGGAAGTTGGTGTGAAATCCGCTGACCACGCTGATACCCAGGCGCCGCGCCGCACGTAGCGCCGACAGCCCCAGCGGCCCCTCAGTGGCGATGTACAGCACGTCCGGGCGCTGGCGCGTCCAGCGCCGCAGCAACTTGTGCATCGACGACTGGCCCCATTGCAGCCCCGGGTAACCCGGCAGTGGCCAGCCGCGACACAACAGTAATCCATCGTCGCTGGGTCGGCTCTGGTCGACACCCTGGCGTGGGCGTACCAATTCGACATGATGGCCACGCGCGCGCAAACCCTCACACAGGCGGCCAAGGGTATTGGCCACCCCATTGATTTCCGGCGGGAAGGTTTCGGTAATCAGGGTGATGTGGAGCGAGGCTGTCGTCATGACCCACAGTGTCACCGTGGGCCATGTCGTCATTGTGACGCTAGGATGATGGATTTATGACTTGGCTATCGCCTGCCGCGCCATCGCCTCGGCGCCTTGCTCACGTACCCAGAATAACGTGGCTCCCGCGACGGCAGCCGGCATCATCAGCAGGTTGACCACCGGCACCAGCAGCACCAGATAAACAATGCCGCCAAAGCTCATGCTCTGCCAGCGCTTCTGGCGCAGCCAGGCGAGCATTTCGTTCCAGCCCAGCTTGTGGTTATCCGCCGGGTAGTCGATGTACTGGATCGCCATCATCCACACGCCGAACAGCAGCCACAACGGCGCGGCGATCAGGTTGACCACCGGAATGAACGACAGGATAAACAGGCCGATGGCGCGTGGCAGGAAGTAACCCAGTTTGCGCATTTCCCGCGCCAGGGTGCGCGGGACCATGGCAATCAACTCGCCCCAGCTGAAGGCGGGGAAGTCATCGGTGCCGCGCACCACTACCTCGACTTTCTCCGAGAGAAAACCGTTAAACGGCGCGGCAATGATATTGGCCAGCATGGTGAAGGTGAAAAACACCATCAACACCACCAGTACCACAAACAAGGGCCACAGGATGTAACTGAGGAAACTCAGCCAACTGGGTAGCGTCGGCATCAAGGTGTCGACCCACAGGCTGAACTGATGGCCGGCGAAATAGATCAAACCGACGAACAGCACCAGGTTGATCGCCAACGGCAGCAGCACAAACAGGCGCAGGCCAGGGCTCAACACCAGTTTTAGGCCTTCACGCAGGTATTGCGGGCCAGAAAGAGCAGGGGCAGGCATGGAGAACTCCGAGCAGGAAGACGAACGCGCCGACCTTACCGGCTTTGCTTGTTCGGCGAAAGCGGCGACATCAGCGGTAACATCTAGGTAACCAGGGTGTCGATTAACCGCGTCGACTGCATAGAGACCACCTATGAGCTGGATTGTTATTCCGTATTTCCTTAATCTTGCCCCCCTCTATACGCTGCACCCATTATTTTCAGGGCCTGCGAGTTCAAGCCTTCCCCAAGTGCTTCGCGGTCCTTTTTTATTCCAGCTGCCTTGTAGTCCGGGCGGTCGATAGGAGTGAGTCATGTCTGATACCCGTCATTCGCGAGTGATTATTCTCGGTTCCGGCCCTGCCGGTTACAGCGCTGCCGTCTACGCTGCCCGGGCCAACCTCAAGCCGCTGCTGATTACCGGCATGCAGGCGGGCGGTCAGTTGACCACCACCACCGAAGTCGACAACTGGCCGGGCGATGTGCACGGCCTGACCGGCCCGGTGCTGATGGAACGTATGAAAGAGCACGCCGAGCGCTTTGAAACCGAGATCGTTTTCGACCACATCAACCAGGTCGACTTCTCGAAAAAGCCTTACAGCCTGACCGGCGACAGCGGTGTCTACACGTGTGACGCGCTGATCATCGCCACCGGCGCCAGCGCCCGTTACCTGGGCCTGCCATCGGAAGAAGCGTTCATGGGCAAAGGCGTCTCCGCCTGCGCGACCTGCGACGGTTTCTTCTACCGCAACAAGCCGGTCGCTGTGGTCGGTGGCGGCAACACCGCCGTGGAAGAAGCGCTGTACCTGGCCAACATCGCCAGCACCGTGACCCTGGTTCACCGCCGTGAGACTTTCCGCGCCGAGAAGATCCTGATCGACAAGCTGCACGCCCGTGTGGCTGAAGGCAAGATCATCCTCAAGCTCAACGCCACCCTGGACGAAGTCCTGGGCGACAATATGGGCGTGACCGGCGCTCGCCTGAAAAACAACGACGGCAGCTTCGACGAGCTGAAAGTCGACGGCGTGTTCATCGCCATCGGCCACACCCCGAACACGTCCCTGTTCGAAGGCGTGCTCGAAGCCAAAGACGGCTACCTGGTTGTACAGGGCGGCCGTGAAGGCAACGCCACTGCGACCAACATCGAAGGTATCTTCGCCGCCGGTGACGTGGCTGACCACGTGTACCGCCAGGCCATCACCTCGGCCGGCGCCGGTTGCATGGCGGCGCTGGACGCCGAGCGTTACCTCGACGGTTTGAAGGACGCTTCGTTCTAAACCCGTTGAAATGAAAAAACCGGCCGAGAGGTCGGTTTTTTTATGCCCGGGGTTTAGGGGCAACACAGATCAAATGTGGGAGCGGGCTTGCTCGCGAATGCGGAGTGTCAGTCAAAGAATATTTCTCTGATACACCGCTTTCGCGAGCAAGCCCGCTCCCACATTTTGATTTGTATCTGTCTCAGGGTTTACGGGTCAGGGGCTGTGCGGTGAACTTCACACCGGCCAAACCATGGGCAATCAGCGCGCGAATATTGCCGTGATCACTGCCCTCTGGCGTCGCCACCACCGAACGGTAATGCTCACCAAACGCCAGCAACGCTTCCTGATCGCTCAAGCCTTCCAGCAGCGCCAGGCCCAAGGTCTTGCACGAACCTTCGTTCTGGCCAGCAGCGTTTTCTACGCCGCCATTGGTAAAAGCCTGCGGCTGGTAGTCGTAACCGGCAGCCACAAAGGCCAGGGTGTCGGCAAAAACATGTTCGCCGCTGTTGAGGCTGGCGCGCAGGGTGTTCAGATCAGTCATGGGGTTTTCCTTTGGCGAACGCCGCCTGTTGGTCGGCGCTGGCTTCTTGCTGGTATTGGGCTTTCCACTCGGCGTACGGCATGCCGTACACCACTTCGCGGGCGTCATCGAGGCTCAGCTCGATGTGGCGCTCGTCGGCCTCGGCCTTGTACCACTTGGATAAGCAGTTGCGGCAAAAGCCCGAGAGGTTCATCAGGTCGATGTTCTGCACATCCTTGCGGCTGTCCAGGTGGGCCACCAACCGGCGAAAGGCGGCGGCTTCGAGTTCGAGGCGTTGTTGATCGTTCATAAGGCTCACTTAACTATCAGCGGCTGGCAGCGAGGGTTATCGACACCGACTCGGCAAAGCGCAGCGCATGGGGCTTGTCCACTTCGACTTCGGCATACAGCACTGACTCATTGCTCATCACCAGGTCCAGCAACTCTTGCGTCAGACGTTCGAGCAGCGCAAAGCGATTGCCTTCGACGTGGGCAATGATCGCCTTGGTGATGGTGCGGTAATTCAGTGCGTGGTCGATGTCATTGTCGCGCACAGCTTCCTGTGCGGCATACAGGATGGTCAGGTTGATCAGCACATCCTGCTTGTTGTTGATCTCATCTTCATTGATGCCAATAAAGGTGCGCAGGCACAGGTCCTTGACCCGGATGCGCGCCATGCCTGGTTGAAGTTGTGGCATTGCTACTTGCTCCGTCCGATCAGTTGCAGGAACTCCATGCGCGTGGTGTTCGACTCGCGGAACGCGCCGAGCATCACCGAGGTGTTCATGGTTGAATTCTGTTTCTCCACGCCGCGCATCATCATGCACATGTGCTTGGCTTCGATCACCACCGCCACGCCTGCGGCCTGGGTGACCTGCTGGATCGCGTCGGCGATCTGCCGCGTGAGGTTTTCCTGGATCTGCAGGCGCCGCGCGTACATGTCGACAATGCGCGCCAGCTTCGACAGGCCCAGCACCTTGCCGGTCGGTATATAGGCCACGTGGGCCTTGCCGATAAAGGGCAGCAAATGGTGTTCGCACAGCGAATACAGCTCGATGTCCTTGAGGATCACCATCTCGTCGTTATCGGAGGCGAACAAGGCGCCGTTGACGATGGTTTCCAGGTTTTGCTCATAGCCATGACACAGGTACTGCATGGCCTTGGCGGCGCGCTTGGGGGTGTCGAGCAAGCCTTCGCGCTCCGGGTCTTCGCCCAGGCCTTTGAGGATCTCGCGGTAGTGTTGGGGCAGGGACAAGGTCATACAACATCCTCACAAACGGCTTACTTGATATGCCGCCCGCCGTTGACGGTCAGGGTGGTTCCGGTGACATACGGGTTGTCCAGCAGGTAGCGCACACTCTGGTAGATCACATCAGGCCCAGGCTCGATACCCAGCGCCGACTTGGCCAGCACCTTGGTTCGGTACGCCGCGTCGTCGCCTTCGTTGAACATCACCATCGCCGGCGCGATGCCGTTGACCTTGATCAGCGGCGCGAACTGCGCGGCAAACGACAGTGTAAGGCTGTCGAGGCCGGCCTTGGTGGCGCAGTAGGCGATGTGCTGGCGGCTGCCCTTACGCACCACGTCATCGCTGATGTGCACGATATCGGCCGGTGTCGAGCGTTGCAGCAAAGGTGAACAATGCAGGTTGATCAGGTACGGCGCAAGCATGTGCACGCTGAACATATCGGTGAAGGCGCGGCTTTCGTCGCCGGGCGTTTCCGCAACCCACGCCGAGGCGTTGTGGATGATCGCACGCAGGCTGTCGGTATGGGTTTTCAGTTCGGCGATAAAGGCCAGAATCCCGGCCTCAGTGGAGAAGTCGGCAAACACGCCGAGCGCACCACGCTCACGCAAGGCCTCAACGCCCGGGCGTTGGCTGCGGTAGCTGAAAATCACCCTGTGGCCTTCGTCCAGCAGGCGCTCGGCACAATACAAGCCGACACGCTGGCCGGCACCGGTGATCAGGATCGGGGCGTTGGTTACCGTCATGGGAGGCTCGAGTCGCTGGCAGGCTGAAACTATACCAGCGACCGGCCGCCCCTGTACTCACGCAGGGGCTTGGGTAGCCTTGGGCGTGGGCGTTGGATGCAACCAACTTGCGAGCAGATGGGTCGAGAGCGGAATAAAGAAGTACACCATCAATGGCGTGAGTGCCAGGGTACTGACCAGCACACGCGGGAACATGTCCAGCTCGCTGAGCAGCGGCCCCAGGCCGAAGTTAAACAACAGCGACACCGGGAAAAATGCCAGCCAGATCGCTACCGCCTGTTTCCAGCGCGGTGGTCGTGCGCCCACGGCGCCGAACCAGCCGTCGATGCCGCTGACGCGATGCTCGGACGGGTCGGCAAACAGTTCGCTGCCACGGCTTAGCCAGGCGCTGCGCGAGGCGGAGAACTCCCAGGCATGCAGGGTTTTTTCATCGGCGAAGCGGAAGATGATCTGAAACTCATCATCATGGGGCGGCGGCGCAAGCACACCGGAACCCAGGTAGCCGGGGAAGTCAGTGGCCAATTGCTCGCCTTCGCGCAGCCAGGCCATCAATTCTTCATAGCGCCCTTTGGCCACGCGGCGCGCAACCATCAAGGTGACGGGAGAGGTAGACATTGTGTATCTCCAAGTAATCAGGTGCGCTGAGCCGGGTAGGCGGCGCACACAGGTGGCGACCGGGTAAGGTCATCACCAAAAAACAGGCAAGGATTATTCCTGTTTTCAAGAAATACACCAGTGGCATTGGTCTGACAGGCCAGCCCTTGAAAAGGACAAGTCTAAAAGCGTTAAATGGGATCCACACTTAGATGGATGTTTGCGATCTCTGATGTCTGAAATGACTGCTCAAACTCGCGAAATGAACCAGGCTCACGTCTCTGACCCGGATGAGCTGTTCCCGATTCGTGATGTCTCGAGAATGACAGGTGTCAACCCGGTCACCCTGCGTGCCTGGGAGCGTCGTTATGGCCTGATCCAGCCGACACGCACCGAAAGCGGGCATCGGCTCTATTCCAGTGCCGATATTGTGACCATCAATCGCATTCTCGATTGGATTGAGCGTGGCGTGGCCGTCAGCAAGGTCGGCAAGATCCTCGCACGCGACGATCAGCAGGCTGTGGCACTTCATGCCGAGGGCAATGGCGTCGACGAACATGAGTGGTCACAGTGGCGGGCGCGTTTGCTGAACGCGGTCAGCGCCTTTGACGACCGTCAGTTGGAGAGCCTTTACGGCCAGGTTTTTGCGACTTACCCACTGAGCGTCGCATTCCAGGACATCTTTATGCCGCTGTGGGGTGACCTGCTGCGCCACCAGGGCCGTTTCGGCCAGGCCAGTGAATGGCTTTTTTACGACACCTTCCTGCGCATGCATACCTTTGAGCGCTTAAGACTTGCGAGCAGCTCTCTGGCGCCGCGGGTGTTACTGGCGGCCATGCCGGGCGAATGCCGTAAATTGGAACTGCTGGTGGCGGCGCTGATGCTCAGCCACGAGAACACGCCGGTGAAAGTGCTGGGCATGGGCCAGCCGTTTGATGAGCTGACACTGGTGTGTGAAAAGATCCGTCCCCAGGCGCTGGTGATTTTCTCCAATCATGCGCACAACCATGAACTGGCAGCGCGCCTGAGTCGCCTGGCGCTGACCCTGGATTGCCCGCTGTTGCTGGCCGGTGCCGCAGCGGACCTGGCCGAGCAGGACCTGGCCGGCTCGCCCATCGGCTGTCTGGGCAGTGAAGGGCGCCAGATGCAGAGCCGCTTGCAGCAGTTTCTCGCAGGTAGCCTGGATAGCTGATTTCAGGCGTGTACGTGCGGATGGACCAACCGGTGCTGATGCAGAATGAACTGGCGTAGCCGTTCGATCTCATCCGCGTCACTCTGGCTCAAGCGATAAGCGAACAGGCCTCGCGCGGTTTCCCGTTCCAGCGTGCCGCGCAAGGCAATACGCTCGTAACCGGACGGGCTGAACCACAGGGAAAAGGTTTTCGGCGGTTTGACCCGCCCGCGAATCTCCACCAGCACACCCTTGAATGACACTTCATGCACCCACAGCGCGGCAGGGTTGCCCCGCACGTTTTCCAACGCCACGGGTGCTTCAAGGGCCAGGCGCCAGGGGCGGATCATCGGCCCGTCTTCAAAAATGCTCGGCACGCCCAGGCGCAGATGCACCGCATGAAACTCGTCTTCCACCAGGTGCAGCGGGAAGGTCAGTTGCTGGTTATCGAACTGCGCCTGGATGGTGACATGGTCGTGCGCGGCCAGCCGCGTGAGCAAATCGCGAATCTGCGCACCGCCATTGACCGTCAGGCTCGACCAGGCATCCCGCAGGTTGAGCTGCGGGTTGTGCTGCATGTCCTGGATAAAATCCAGCTCGTCCTGCGTCAGTAGAGCGTCGCGGTGCATTGATGTAGCTCAAGGAGGAGGCATTAAAAAGCCATTATCGCCCTAAAGGCTGCATTTTTTACACTTTGTTAATTCCGCTCGTCGTCTTGAGCGCCGCCAGCTCATCTTTAAGCTCGGCCACCTGCGCTTCCAGCTGGGCGACGCGTTGTTGCGCTTTTACCTGAATGGTGACGTCTTTTTGTACGCCCACGAAGTAGGTTTGCTTGTCTGCTTGGTTGTACACCGTGGACAGCGACAGCTCGTTCCAAAAGTGCGTGCCGTCCTTGCGGTAATTGCGCAGGATCTCTCGGCACGAACCACCGCTGTCGAGGGCTTCACGAATGGCCATCAGCGCCGGCTGATCGCGGTCACCCGACTGCAGGAAGCGGCAATCCTGATACAGGATGTCGTCCAAGGCGTAACCGGTCATGCGCTCGAACGCCGGGTTCACGTAGATCAGCGGCTTGTCCTGGCCTTCACGTTCGGCGACGACGATGCCGTCGTTGGAAGCGTTAATCACCAGTTGCATCAGTTTGGCGTTGATCATTGAGCAGTCCATCGCATGTTTTTAAAGTCTGAATTCTATGACAACTTTTGAATGTCGCACGGTGTGCGCTGAAATAGTTGCGTCAGCTGCTAATATCCCACGCTTTCGCTCAACCACAGGATCAGATTGATGAAAGTCGCCATCCTTTCCGGCTCGGTCTACGGCACGGCTGAAGAAGTCGCCCGTCACGCCGCCGGCATCCTCAATGCGGCCGGTTTTGAAGCCTGGCACAACCCACGCGCCACCTTGGCCGACGTGCAGGCCTTTGCCCCCGAGGCGTTCCTGGCGGTCACATCGACCACCGGCATGGGCGAACTGCCGGATAACCTGCAACCGCTGTACTCGACCATTCGCGACCAGCTGCCAGCCGCCTGGCGCGGCCTGCCCGGTGCGGTGATCGGCCTGGGCGACGCCAGCTATGGCGACACGTTCTGCGGTGGCGGTGAGCAAATGCGCGAACTGTTCGCTGAGCTGGGCGTGCGCGAAGTACTGCCGATGCTGCGCCTGGACGCCAGCGAAAGCGTGACCCCGGAAGCCGACGCCGAGCCGTGGCTGGCCGAGTTGGTCACTGCACTGCGCGCTTGACCGGGAATTCACGCAGCAATGCCAGCCACGCCTGGGCGGCTTTCGACAGATAGGCGCCCTCACGCCAGATAAAGGCGATGTCCCAGCGCAGGAAGTCGGGCGCCTTGAGCGTCAGGCGCACCACGCCCGGTCGCACCAGCCCACGGGCAACTACGCTGGGCAATAACACCACGCCTTGGCCAGCCGCGACCAGGGCGACCAGAAAGTCCGCCTGGCCGCTGCGCCCGATCTCCTTGGGCGTGAAGCCCAGTTGCTGGCACGCCTGCATCAGCCGGTCATTGAGCACGAAACTGCGCTGGTACATCAGGAACGGCGTGTCCGCCAATTCTTCCAGGCGCACCTGGGCGTTGTCGGCCAGCGGATGGTCAATTGGCAGCAAGGCGTCCAAGGGTTCATCACAGAAGAGTTGCCAGGCGAGCGCCGGGTCGCTGGGCATCAAGCTGCCGCCCACGTCCAATTCACCGTTGAGAATCGCCTGCTCGATAGTGCGGCTGCCGCCTTCGAGCAATTGGATGGAGACCTTCGGATAGCGACGGCGGTACTCGGCGAACAACCCGGCGAACAAGGTATCGCCCGCGAGCAGCGGCAAGCCCAGGCGCAGCTCACCGCGCGTCAGTTGTTGCATGTCGTCCAGCTCACTGAGCAGCTCGGTCTGCAGGCGCAACATGGCCTCGGCGCGCTGCAATACCACTTGGCCGCTGGCGGTCAGGCGGATGTGTGAACCGGTGCGCTCCAGCAGCGGTGTGCCGAGGCTTTGCTCCAGCTGCGCCACTTGCTTGCTCACCGCCGATTGGCTGATGTGCAGGGTTTTACCGGCTTGGGTAAAGCCCCCGCGGTGGATCACTTCGACGAAGCTGCGCAGCTGTTTGAATTCCATCGCTTGATTCCAGTTTGGAATAGCATGCAGTCTAACAATTCGCTGTGGGTATGGGGCGTGTCTCATTAAAATGAGCGCCTGCGAGGACCCAAAGCTCATGAAACCTTTCACCTTCAAACATCTCGGCCGCCTGCTCACGGAGTTGGTGGTACTGCTGGCCATTTATCTGCTCGGCACCCAGCTGTCGGTGTGGTTCGCGTGGCCGATCCCCGGCGGTGTGGTGGGCCTTGGCCTGTTGCTGGCGACTTTCGCCAGTGGCCTAGTCAAGCCGGCAGCCCTGCAACTGGGCGCCGGGGTGTTGATGGCGGAGATGCTGTTGTTCTTTATTCCGGCCCTGATGAGCCTGCTTGACTACGGCGGCCTGGTGCGCAATGAAGGCTGGCGCATCCTGCTGGTGATCGGCTTCAGCACACTGGCGGTGATGCTCGTGACCGCATTCACCGTGGAGATGGTCTGCCGCTGGAGCCTGCGCCGTGAAGCTTGAGCTGATGCCGGTGTTCTGGCTCGCCCTGACCTTGACCGCCTATATTTTCAGCCGCTGGATCTATAGCCGCACCGGCCGCTACCTGCTGTCACCCTTGATTCTGGTGCCGGCGCTGCTGCTGGCGGTGGCGGTGCCGATGAAAACCGCCTATGCCGAATACGCCACCGACACCCACTGGCTGATGCTGGTGCTGGGGCCGGTTACCGTGGCGTTTGCCGTGCCGATCTGGCAACAGCGGCGCTTGTTGGCACGCCACTGGTCGGCATTGTTGCTGGGCATGGTGGCGGGCAGCGCAGCGTCCATCGGCACCTCGTTCGGGCTGGCCAAGGCGCTGGCGTTGAACAGTTCGGTAACGATGTCGCTGTTACCCCGCTCGATCACCACGCCCTTCGCCATGCCGGTGTCCTCGGACCTTGGCGGCGTGCCGGAGCTGACGGCGGTGTTCGTGATGTTCACCGGTGTGTTCGGCGCCATGCTCGGCGGCGTATTGCTCAAATGGTTGCCACTGCGTACACCCTTGGCGCGTGGCGCATTGTTTGGCGTGGGTGCGCATGGTGCGGGTGTCAGCCGCGCGCGCGAAGTCGGCGGCGAAGAGGGCTCGGTGGCGGGCCTGGTGATGGTGCTCACGGGCTTGCTCAACCTGTTTGCCGTGCCTTTATTGGCGGCACTTCTCTGACACCACTTGTACTATTCTTATGACTGACTCGCTCAGTCATCAAGCTGGCTGCCAAGGCAACTCCTTGCGTCACGGCGTCTGACTAGACTGGCCCCTCATCCAGAAAAATAATAAGAACGCGAACCAAGGAGGTTGTTGCCGTGAGCCTAGCCCCTGTTCTATCGCCACAGCATGTCAAAGACCAGGTCAGCGCTGCCGAATGGCAGACCCGCGTCGACCTGGCCGCCTGCTATCGCCTGGTGGCGCTGCATGGCTGGGATGACCTGATCTTCACGCATATTTCCGCCAAGGTGCCGGGCACCGATGACTTCCTGATCAACCCTTATGGCTTGATGTTCCATGAGATAACGGCGTCGAGCCTGGTCAAGGTCGATCAGGCCGGCAACAAGCTGATGGACAGCCCCTACGAGATCAACCCCGCCGGCTACACCATCCACAGTGCCATCCATGAAGTGCGCCATGACGTGGTCTGTGTGCTGCATACCCACACCGCCGCGGGCGTTGCGGTATCGGCGCAGAAGCAGGGCGTGCTGCCGATCAGCCAGCAATCCACCTTTGTCTTGTCCAGCCTGGCCTATCACGCCTATGAAGGCGTGGCGCTCAACCCTGAAGAAAAAGCCCGCTTGCAGGCAGACCTGGGCGACAACAATTTCCTCATGCTGCACAACCACGGCCTGTTGACCTGCGCCGGCTCGATCGCCGACACGTTTTTAATGATGTTCACCTTCCAGCGCGCGTGCGACATCCAGGTGCTGGCACAAAACGGCGGCGCCGAATTGATTGCCATCGAGCCGCAAATTCTGGCGGGGGCCAAGGCGATGGTGGCCGTTGTCACAAAGAGCGCCCAAGGTATGGGCGGTGCACTGGCGTGGCCGGCGCTGTTGCGTAAATTGGACCTGCAAGATCCCGGGTATAAAAGCTGATGCCACTCGCCGAGATACCGCTCAGAGCCTGGCGCAAACGTAGTCAGGAATTTCTCTTTCGTGGCCACGTGATCCGTTACTGGGTGGCGGGGCAGGGCGAGCCGTTGCTGTTGATTCATGGCTTTCCCACCGCCAGTTGGGACTGGCACTACCTGTGGCAGCCCCTGGCCCAGCGTAACTTGGTGATCGCCTGCGACATGCTCGGGTTTGGCGATTCGGCCAAGCCGTTGAACCACGATTACTGCCTGCTGGAGCAGGCGGACCTGCAACAGGCGCTGCTCGAACACCTGCGCGTGGAGCGGCCGGTGCATGTGTTGGCCCATGATTATGGTGACAGCGTGGCCCAGGAATTACTGGCGCGCCACTACGACGGCCGCTTTCGGATGGCCAGCTGCGTGTTCCTCAATGGTGGGCTGTTTTCCGAGACCCATCGCCCGGCGCTGGTGCAGAAACTCTTGCTCAGCCCGCTCGGCTGGATGGTCGGCCGCGCCTTTGGGCGTAATGCCTTGTCGAACAGTTTCAGCCAGATTTTCGGCCCGAACACGCGGCCCAGTGAAAGTGCACTGGATGACTTCTGGAGCCTGATCAACTGCGGCGATGGCCCGCGCATCCTGCATAAGCTGATTGCTTACATTCCCCAGCGCCGGCGTATGCGTGAACGCTGGGTGGCGGCGATGCAACGCGAAGAGGTGCCGCTGCGGGTGATCGACGGCGAGGTCGATCCCATTTCCGGCGCGCACATGGTGGAGCGTTATCACCAGTTGGTGCCCAATGCCGACTCGGTGTTGCTGGCCAATATCGGCCACTACCCGCAGATCGAAGCGCCGGTGCTGGTGCTCAAGCATTATTTGGCGTTTCGTGAACGCATCGGTCAGCCGGCACCGCGTTTGGCCTATTCCTGAGCCGGGCAATCATCCCCCTGCCTTATTGAGCACCATTCAGCCTCGGGCGTATTTATTGTGACCAAAGGCTGCGTGCGTGACACTCAGCCCATTGCCATTGTCGCCAACGGAGTTCGGTATGAGTGAGTCAGTGCAGTTTCAGGATAAGGTCGTGATCGTCACCGGTGCCGGCGGCGGGTTGGGCCGTGCCCATGCGCTGCTGTTTGCCAGGCACGGGGCCAAAGTGCTGGTCAACGACCTCGGCGGTTCGGCCCAGGGCGAAGGCGCGAATGCCTCGGCCGCCGACCGTGTAGTGGCTGAGATTCGAGAGGCCGGCGGTATTGCCGAGGCCAACCATGACTCCGTAACCGAGGGTGACAAGATCGTCCAGCACGCCCTCGACGTGTTCGGGCGTGTCGACGTGGTGGTCAACAACGCCGGCATTCTGCGCGACAAGACCTTCCACAAAATGGACGACAGTGACTGGGACCTGGTGTACCGCGTGCATGTCGAAGGTGCCTACAAAGTTACCCGCGCCGCCTGGCCGCACATGCGCGAGCAAGGTTATGGCCGCGTGATCTTTACCGCGTCCACCTCGGGCATCTATGGCAACTTCGGCCAGTCCAACTACGGCATGGCCAAGCTGGGCCTCTACGGTTTGACCCGCACCCTCGCGCTGGAAGGGCGCAAGAACAACATCCTGGTCAACGCCATCGCCCCCACCGGCGCCACGCGCATGACCGAAGGCCTGATCCCGCCGCAGGTGTTCGAGCGCCTCAAGCCGGAGCTGGTCAGCCCGTTGGTGGTGTACCTGGGCAGCGAGGCATGCCAGGACACTTCGGGCTTGTTTGAAGTCGGTGGCGGCTGGATCGGCAAGACCCGCTGGGAACGCAGCCTGGGCGTGGGGTTTGACCCTGAGGCCGGCTTCTCACCCGACGATGTGGCCGCGCACTGGGCGCAAATCTGCGACTTCGAAGGCGCCGCGCACCCCAAGGACAACATCGAAGCGTTGAAAGAGATGATGGCCAATTTACAGAAGTTCAGCCTCTGATCGTTGCTTGAACACCGTTGAATGCTACGGGGCGCTAAAAGCGCCCCGTTTTCTTTTGGGCATAAAAAAGGCCGCTGCAAACGCAGCGGCCGAAGTAAGACGTTGGATCAAGGAGCGACAAATCAACGTCAGTGAACAGCGGTAATAGATTGAAACATTAGGCCAATCTATTGGAATCAGACTTTTCCTGGATTTACCCAAGCGGGCCATTTGCCCTGAAAGTGCGTTAAGAATAGTCGGTTGTAACAAGATGAGTAATAGCAGTTCAGGACAAGGACTGTTGCAATTTCAGTAATGATCGCCTGCGCGCTATCCATCCTCCTGATAATCCCCCATCTGCCTGATCCATGGTGGCACGCAAACCCCGGCCAGGGCGGCTGTTCATCCTTTCGAGCGACAGCACGAATACCCCTTTGGTGCGCTTATCGCTCCCGAGGGGCGGCAGTAGGGTGGGGCCTTCTGTCACTCACCGGGGAAGACGCATGACAAAAACAACAATGCGCGCCATCTTCACGCTACAGGCGCTGGCCACGGCGGTTGCGCTGGGCTGTTGCGCCCAGGCACAGGCTGTTTCATTCAACATCGGCGAGATCGAAGGGCAATTCGATTCCTCGCTGTCGGTCGGCGCCAGCTGGGGCATGCGCGATGCCGACAAGAAGCTGGTGGGCATTCCCAACGGCGGCACGGGGCAGGCGTCCACCGGTGATGACGGGCGGCTGAACTTCAAGAAGGGCGAGACCTTCTCCAAGATCTTCAAGGGCATTCACGATCTGGAGCTCAAGTACGGCGACAGCGGCATCTTTGTGCGCGGCAAGTACTGGTACGACTTCGAACTGCAGGACGAAAACCGCGAGTTCAAGCAAATCAGCAACAACCACCGTGACGAAGGCGCGCGCTCGTCCGGCTACGAGTTGCTGGATGCCTTCGTGTACCACAACTATTCCATCGGCGATTTACCGGGCGCCGTACGCGTCGGCAAACAGGTGGTGAGCTGGGGCGAAAGTACGTTTATCGGTAACTCGATCAACAGCATCAACCCCATCGACGTCTCGGCGTTTCGCCGTCCTGGCGCCGAGATCAAGGAAGGCCTGATTCCGGTCAACATGCTGTTCGCGTCCCAAAGCCTCACCAACCAGCTGTCGGTAGAAGGCTTCTACCAACTCAACTGGGAAAACACCGTGGTGGATAACTGCGGCACCTTCTTCGGTAACGACGTGGTGGCCCACGGCTGCAACGGCAACTACACGGTCGGCAGCCCGGCGATTGCGCCGTTGCAACCGGTGGCCGCAGCGTTTGGCCAGGGCTTTCAGGTGACCCGCGAAGGCGTGGTGGTGCAGCGCGCCAACGACCGCGAAGCGCGCGATGGCGGCCAATTCGGCGCGGCCTTGCGCTGGCTCGGCGATGACACCGAGTACGGCCTCTACTTCATGAACTACCACAGCCGCACGCCCACCGTGGGCACGATCACCGCCAATACCAACCTGGCCACCATCGGCCGTATCGTCAGCACTGCCAACGCCATTGCGCCCGGTAGTGGCTCGGGCCTGGCCCAGAGCACCATGCTCGGGCGTGGCCAGTATTACCTCGATTACCCGGAAGACATCCGCCTCTACGGCGCCAGCTTTTCCACCACCTTGCCCACCGGCACGGCCTGGACCGGCGAAATCAGCTACCGGCCGAATGCGCCGGTGCAACTCAACACTACCGACCTGACCCTGGCGCTGGTCAACCCGATTGCCGGCCAAACCGCCTCGCCCATCCGCAGTTCGTTCGGCTCGGACAACTCAGGCTACCGCCGCAAGGAAATCACCCAGATCCAGAGCACCATGACCCAATTCTTCGACCAGGTGCTGGGTGCCGAACGCCTGACGCTGGTGGGTGAGGCGGCCTTTGTGCACGTCGGCGGGCTGGAAGCCAAGACCAAACTGCGTTATGGCCGCGATTCGGTGTATGGCGCCTATGGGTTTGGCGGCGACACCGACGGCTTCGTCACCGCCAACTCCTGGGGCTACCGCGCCCGCGCGATCCTCGACTACAACAACGTGTTCGCCGGGGTGAACCTCAAGCCCAACCTGTCCTGGTCCCATGACGTCAGCGGCTACGGCCCCAACGGCATTTTCAACGAAGGCGCCAAGGCGATCAGCGTCGGCGTGGATGCGGACTACCGCAACACCTACACCGCGAGCCTGAGCTACACCGACTTTTTTGGCGGTGACTACAACACCCTCACCGACCGCGACTTTATCGCCCTCAGCTTCGGCGTGAACTTCTGACTTGGTTTAAGGAAGGACAACAACCTATGCGTAAGCTATTTGCAGTGATGGCCCTGAGTGTACTGGCCGCCCACGTCATGGCCGCCGTCTCGCCCGAAGAGGCCGCCAAGCTCGGCACGACCCTGACGCCGGTCGGCGCCGAAAAAGCCGGCAACGCCGACGGCTCGATCCCGGCCTGGACCGGCGGCATCCCGAAAAATGCCGGCGCGGTGGACAGCAAAGGCTTTCTGGCCGATCCGTTCGCCAATGAAAAACCGCTGTTCGTGATCACCGCCGCCACGGTCGACAAGTACAAAGACAAGCTTTCCGATGGCCAGGTGGCGATGTTCAAGCGCTACCCCGAAACCTACAAGATCCCGGTGTACCCAACCCATCGCACGGTCAACCTGCCGCCGGATATCTACGAGTCGATCAAGCGCAGCGCGCTGAACGTACACGCGATCAACGACGGTAACGGCCTGGAGAACTTCACCGGCAACCGCTACTACGCGTTCCCGATCCCGAAAAATGGCGTGGAAGTGCTGTGGAACCACATCACCCGTTACCACGGCGGCAACCTCAAGCGCATCATCACCCAGGCCACCCCGCAAACGAACGGCAGCTACACGCCGATCCGCTTCGAAGAAGAAGTGGCGGTGCCGCAAGCCATCCCGGACATCGACCAGGCCAAGGCGGCCAACGTGCTGAGTTTCTTCAAGCAATCGGTGACGGCGCCCGCACGCCTTGCGGGCAACGTGCTGCTGGTGCACGAAACCCTCGACCAGGTGAAGGAGCCGCGCCTGGCCTGGATCTATAACGCCGGCCAACGCCGCGTGCGCCGCGCCCCGCAAGTCTCGTATGACGGCCCGGGCACCGCCTCCGACGGCCTGCGCACCACCGACAACTTCGACATGTTCTCCGGCGCGCCCGACCGCTACGACTGGAAACTGGTCGGCAAAAAAGAGATGTACATCCCCTACAACAGCTACAAGCTCGATTCGCCGACCCTCAAGTACGACGACATCATCAAGGCCGGGCACATCAACCAGGACCTCACCCGCTACGAGCTGCACCGCGTGTGGGAAGTGGTCGGCACCGTCAAGCCAAGCGAGCGGCACATCTACGCCAAGCGCCACATGTACATCGACGAAGACAGCTGGCAGGTCGCACTGGTGGATCACTACGACGGGCGTGGCCAACTGTGGCGCGTTGCTGAAGGTCATGCGCAGTTCTACTACGACCACCAGGTGCCGGCCTACACCGTGGAAACCCTGTACGACATCATCGCCGGGCGCTACATCGCGTTGGGAATGAAGAATGAGGAAAAGCGCAGTTTCGTGTTCGGCTTTGCGGCCAAGGCGGCGGATTACACGCCAGCAGCCTTGCGGTCCGAGGGCGTTCGCTGATCTCCATTTGAAATGCAATCAACCTGTGGGAGCTGGCTTGCCTGCGATAGCATCACCTCGGTATGGCTGTGAGACCGAGGTGTCTGCATCGCAGGCAAGCCAGCTCCCACATTGGGTTTTGTGCATGGCCACTGATCACCCCGCTGAATACTTCTTCAACAACCGCCAACCACAGGACTAGGGTGGCGTCAGGTTGCATAACAATAAAAACGCAGGATGCAGCAATGACTGCCATGACCCGCTGCCTGGACCGTCCCGGATTCATGCCACGGCTGTCCGCCCATCACCTGTTACGCCCGCAATTGACCGAGCCGTTGCTCGCAGCAACCGTAAGGGTGAAGTTGCTGTGCGCGCCGGGCGGCAGTGGCAAAAGCGCGCTATTGGCCGAGTGTGCCTTGCAGGCGCCCAAGGGTTGCCAGGTTTATTGGCTGCCCCTCAATGGCGCGGCCTTGAGCCCCGATGAGTTGTGCCGACGCTTGGCGCACAACCTGGGCCTGGCATTTGTCGATGAAGCCACCTTGTTGCTCGACCTCAGCCGCTGGCAGCCCACGGCGTGGTTGTTCCTGGATGATTACTGCCGCCTGCCCGCGCCCGAGCTGGATGCTTTGCTCGACCGCCTGCTCAGTGTCGCAAGCCCGGCGCTGACCTGGTGGCTGGGCGCGCGGCGGCGGCCCGCGTGCAACTGGCCGCGGCTGTTGCTCGACGATGAACTGTTGACGTGCAGTGAGCTGAACTTCAGCCCGGCGCAGGTCCAGCAATTGCTCGGCCCTGAGCAAAGCCTCGACAGCGTGATGCAGTTCAGCGGCGGCTGGTGCGCCGGGGTACGTATTGCCTTGCTCGGCGATGGTCACCCGGACAAGACCTTGCTCGACTACCTGCAACACGAACTGCTGCGCACCTTGCCGGTGGAGTTGGCTGAGGCCTGGCGGGTATTGGCGCACTTGCCGCGTTTCAACCCGAGCCTGTGCGAGCACCTGTTCGGCGGCGGCGACGGTGACCACTACCTGCGCGAATTGCAGGCATTGGGTGCCTTCATCCAGCCCTGGGAAGACACCGCCGATTGGCTGCAGGTCTTTGCGCCGCTCGCACGCTTGCTGCGCGATGAACCCTGGCCGGCCAAGCGCTCCTGGCATCGGCGCGCTTGCCAATGGTTTACCACCGAGTGCGATTGGCAGGCCGCGTTTGAGCAGGCCTTGCTGGCCGAAGCGTTTGAGGTGGCGGTGAGTCTGTTGCAACACTTCAGTTTTGAGGATCTGTTCCGTCAACACAATGCGCAACTGCTGCTGCGCCTGCATGAGCAGCATGGCGATGAATTGCTGCTGGGCTCGGCGCAACTGGTGGGGCTGGTGACGGCCGCACTACTGTTCGCAGGGCGCTTTGAGCAAGCCGGTGTGTGCATCGACCAGTTGGCCCGGTTTGCACCGCAGCCGACAGCAGCGAAACAGCGGCACTTATTGGCGCGCTGGCAGGCGCAATGGGGCTGGTTGTTGCACCTTAATGGCGATGCCGAGCGCTCCCGCGAACATTTTCTGGAGGCTTTGCAAGCGTTGCCCGACAGCGCCTGGACTTCCCGGCTGATGTGCCTGTCGGGCCTGACCCAGCAAGCCTTGCTGCGCGGCGAGTTGGACGTCAGCCAAGCCTTGAACCGCGAAGCGCTGTGCCTGGCGCGTGCCCATGGTTCATTGCTGTTGGAGGCATTGCTGGAGCTGGATCACGCCCAGTTGTTGGAGCAGCGCGGTGCACCGTATCGGGCGCAAAGCCTGCTGGAAAATGTGCAGGCGATGCTGGCGTGCCAGCGCCTCAAGGCCGGGCCACTGGTAGGGCGCATCGCCCTGCGGCGCGGGCATCTGGCACTGCGCCAAGGCCAGGACACGCTCGCCGGTGAATGTTTCGAGACCGGTTTGAGCCTGTGCCTGCACAGCCAGGACAAGCGCGTGCTCTACGGGTTTCTCGGTCTGGCGTTGCTGGCGGCCAACCATGGCGATTATGCCCAGGCGTTTGCCCAACTGCGCGAAGCGGAGCGCTTGATGCAGCAGCGCCATGTGCCGGACTCGGTCTACCGCGCGGTGCTGTTGTTGGTCAGTGGACACTTCTGGTTGCAGCAGGGCCGTGCGGAACTGACTGTGGAGGCTGTGCGCCGGGTGCTGCGCCACTTCCGTGGGCCACAGGCCCGGCAGGCGCCGCCGGCTACGCTGGAGCTGATTCCACGGCTGGAGTACCTGCTGGTGTTGGCCGAAGTGAAGCTGGGTGTGGCCGTTCAGCCCATGGAGCGTCTGTATGCCTTGCTCGACACCACCCAGCAACGCGGCATGCTATGCCTGGAAACCGAACTGCACTTGGTGTTGGGCGAAGTGGCCTGGCAGTTGGGCGACTCGGCCGTGGCCCGGCGCGCCTTGCAAACCGGGCTGGAGCTGGCGCAGCGCTGCCAGGTGCAGCAGGCGATTCGCGAGCTGCGTTTGCGTGCGCCGGGGCTATTGAGTGAGCTGGGCCTGGAAACCCCGGCAGCGCCCAGCGGCGTGGTGGAAAACCCGCTGAGCCAGCGGGAACTGGAAGTGCTGCAGCTGATCGCCCAAGGCAACTCCAACCTGGAAATCGCCGACCGGCTGTTTATCTCGCTGCACACCGTCAAGACCCACGCGCGGCGCATCCACAGCAAGCTTGGCGTTGAGCGACGCACCCAAGCGGTGGCCAAGGCCAAGACATTGGGCTTGATGGTCTAGGCGCAGAACGCCTGGCGGTATTCCCCGGGCGTGGCGCCCATGGCCTGGCGAAAACGGTGGGTAAAGTGGCTGGCACTGGAGAAGCCACACCGCCAGGCAATTTCGCCAAGGGGCAGGGCGCCGCCACGCAGCAAGGCTTGCGCACGTGCCAGGCGACGCGCCAACAGGTACTGGTGGGGCGGCAGGCCGAAGCTTTGCCGGAACATCCGCGCAAAATGGTATTCCGACAGCGCGCACATGCCGGCCAGTTGCCCGAGGCTGATCGGGTCTTCCAGATGGTGGTCGATAAACTCCACCAGCAGCCGGCGCTGATGCGCCGCCAACCCGCCTTTTAAGCGCAGGCCATCGCGTGCGCCGACTTGGCTGAGCAAGGTGTGGCTGAGCATCTCGTGGGCCAGGCTGCTGGTCAGCAGGCGCTCGGCGGGCTCCTGCCAGTTGAGGGCGATCAGTTGGTGAAAGCGCTGGGCCTGGCTGGCGTCTTCGAGGAAGGTGCTTTCGCGCAATTGCAATTCACGCGGCTCGCGGTCAAGCAAGGTGACGCAGCCGAGGGCAAATTGCTCCGGGCTGAAATACACATGGGCCAGGCGGATCTCACCGTTGATCACCCAGGCCGACTGGTGCTCGGCGGGCAGGATGCAGAGTTTGTCCGGGCCGCCCTTGGTGCCTGGCTGATCGCGCCGAAACGTGCCGGTGCCACCGCCGATGTAGCAGGACAAGGTGTGATGGGTCGGCGCCTGGTAATCCTGCGAATCGTGATGGTTGCTCCACAAGGCCGCAGACAAGCCGTCACCGAGCTCGGCGCAGGCTTCCAGGCGTGCGTTGGGCGAGCGGTTCAGCGCTTGAAAGACTTGCAGGGATTCCAGATCTGGCATGGTTGTGCTCTCCGACGCCTTGCATCCTACTCCCGCCGGTGATGGCTGTGATCCCTGCGGCCGACAAAAGCGCAAGAATGTGCAAGAGCGCCGGCTGGCCGGCAAGGGACACTGTGGCTCAATCGACGGAGCCCGCTATGAACCTTTTCCTGTATTTACTCACCGTGCTGATCTGGGGCACCACCTGGATCGCCCTCAAGTGGCAATTGGGCGTGGTGGCGATTCCTGTGTCGATCGTCTACCGCTTTGGTTTGGCGGCGCTGGTGCTGTTTGCGCTGTTGCTGCTCAGCCGCACGTTGCAGGTGATGAACCGGCGCGGGCATTTGATCTGCCTGGCGCAGGGGCTGTGCCTGTTCTGCGTGAACTTTATGTGCTTCCTGACCGCCAGCCAATGGATCCCGAGCGGTCTGGTGGCCGTCGTGTTTTCCACCGCCACGTTGTGGAACGCCCTCAATGCCCGGGTGTTTTTTGGCCAACGCGTAGCGCGCAACGTGTTGATGGGCGGCGCGCTGGGGTTGCTGGGGCTGGGCTTTCTGTTCTGGCCGGAACTGGCAGGGCATACCGCCAGCCCGCAGACCTTGCTCGGCCTGGGCTTGGCGTTGCTGGGGACCCTGTGTTTCTCGGCGGGCAATATGTTGTCGAGCCTGCAACAGAAGGCCGGGCTCAAGCCGCTGACCACCAATGCCTGGGGCATGGCCTATGGCGCCGTGATGCTGGCGACTTACTGCGCGGTACGCGGCATTCCCTTCGACATGGACTGGAGTGCGCGGTATATCGGCGCTTTGTGGTACCTGGTGATTCCGGGGTCGGTGATCGGCTTTACCGCCTACCTCACCCTGGTTGGGCGCATGGGGCCGGAGCGGGCGGCGTATTGCACGGTGTTGTTTCCGGTGGTGGCGTTGAACGTGTCGGCGTTTGCCGAGGGTTACCAGTGGACGGCCCCGGCGCTGATGGGGTTGGTGCTGGTGATGTTGGGGAATGTGTGGGTGTTCAGGAAGCCTCGGTCGGTTCAGCCAATCTTAAAGGCGAAGGCTATCTAATGTGGGAGCTGGCTTGCCTGCTCCCACAGTTGGGCTATTTGAGGCCCAGGCGCCTGGCCATGCGCCCGAGGTTGGCGCGGTCCAGGCCGAGTTCGCGGGCGGCGCCGGCCCAGTTGTGCTGGTGGCGCTCCAGGCAGGCGCTGATGACCTGGCGCTGATAATGTTCGGTGGCCTGGCGCAGGTCGCCGGTCACGGCCAGCGGCGCTTGCGGCGGTGCTTCGATAGCCGGCGCACTGACGTCCGGAAGGTCCAGGTCCTGGGCGCTCAGGCTCAGAATCTTCGGCCGCTCGCGGCAGTTACCCAGAGCTTTGAGTGCGCTGCGCCCGATCAAATGCTCCAGCTCCCGCACATTGCCCGGCCAGTTGTAGGCCAGCAGCGCGGCCTGGGCGTCGCTGGTCAGGCGCAGGCTGCCCAGGCCCATACGTGAGCGGTTCTGCTCCAGAAAGTAGCCGGCCAGCAGCAACACATCCCGCCCGCGCTCGCGCAGCGCCGGCACCTGCAGCGGGTACACGCTCAGGCGGTGGTAGAAGTCGGCGCGGTAGCGGCCATTGCGCACTTCTTCGGCGAGGTCGCGGTTGGTGGCGGCGATCAGGCGTACATCCACCTGGTGTTCCTTGTCCGAACCCAGGCGTTGCAGCTGGCCGCTTTGCAGCACGCGCAGCAATTTGGCCTGCACGGTCAACGACAGTTCGCCCACTTCATCCAGAAACAAGGTGCCGCCATTGGCCAGCTCGAACTTGCCCCGACGTTCATTCAACGCGCCGGTAAAGGCGCCGCGCACATGGCCGAACAGTTCGCTTTCCACCAGGGTTTCCGGCAGCGCGGCGCAGTTGAGGCTGATCAGCGGTTTGTCCGCACGCGGGGAGGCGGCGTGGATAGCTTGGGCGACCAGCTCCTTGCCGACCCCGGTTGCGCCGGTGATCAGCACAGTCAGGTCGCTGCCGCCCACCAGCTTGATCTCCTCGACCAAACGCTTGTGCGCCTTGCTCTGGCCGATCATTTCCTTGTGCTGTTGGCCGCTGGCCTGGCGGTAGATCTCGGCGCGCTGATGCTCGTCTTCGGCGCGCAATGCCAGGCGCTCGATACGTTCGGCGACATTGACCGTGGCCGCCGCCAGGCTGGCAAAGGCTTGCAAGGCATCCAGCTCGACGCGTTCGAACCGCTCGGTGTCCAGCGCATCGAGAGTCAGCAGGCCCCAGGGCTGGTCGTCGATAAACAGCGGGCAGCCCATGCAGTCGTGTACTTCCAGGTGCCCATGCAGGCCGTCGACCAAACCGTCGTAGGGGTCGGGCAGTTCGCTGTCGCTGTCAAAACGGGTGGGACCGGGGCTGCTCAGCAACACTGCAAAGCGCGGGTGTTCGCTGACTTTGAAGCGTCGGCCGAGGGTGTCGGTGCTCAAACCATCCACTGCCAGCGGCACCAGCCATTCACCGTCCAGGCGCAACAACGCGGCGGCATCGCACGGCAACAGCGCGCGCATGGCTTGCAGCAGGCGTCGATAGCGCTCGCCCTCGGGCAGCTCGCGGGACAGGTCGGCGACCAGTGGCAGCAGGGTGGTGAGCAGCGATTGTGCAGTCATAATGACTCCTTGTAGTCCTTATGACTATAAAACGTAAGGAGTCATACTGACTACAAAACATTTAACTCATTGATATATAGCGATTAATAAGTTGGCACGAATACTGAGTAGGTAAAGGTAATCAGTAAAGAGACCCAGGAGTCTGCCATGCTTAGTGCCCAAGACCGTGCCATCGTCAAATCCACTGTGCCCCTGCTGGAAAGCGGCGGCGAAGCGCTGATCACGCATTTTTACCGCATGATGCTCAGCGAATACCCGGAAGTTCGCCCGCTGTTCAACCAGGCTCACCAGGCCAGCGGTGACCAGCCCCGCGCCCTGGCCAATGGCGTGCTGATGTATGCGCGGCACATCGACCAGTTGGACCAACTGGGTGACCTGGTGGCCAAGATCATCAACAAGCACGTGGCCTTGCAGATCCTTCCGGAACACTACCCGATTGTGGGCGCCTGCCTGCTGCGGGCCATCTCTGAAGTGCTCGGCAGCGAGATCGCCACGCCTGAGGTGATGAATGCCTGGGGCGCGGCCTACGGCCAATTGGCCGACATCCTGATCGGCGCTGAAGCCGCCATCTATGATGAAAAAGCCCAGGCGCCGGGCGGCTGGCGCGGTGCGCGGCCATTTTTGTTGGTCAAGCGTGTGGAGGAGAGCGACGAAATCATCTCCTTCTACTTTGCGCCCGTGGATAACGGCCCGATCCTGCAAGCCGCGCCGGGCCAGTACATCGGCATGAAGCTGGTGCTGGACGGCGAAGAAGTGCGCCGCAACTATTCCCTGTCGGCCCTGAGCGATGCGGGCCTGTACCGCATCAGCGTCAAACGCGAGGCCGGTGGGCGGGTGTCCAACTACCTGCATGACCAGATGCACGTCGGTGCAACCATCGACCTGTTCCCGCCATCGGGTGAGTTCACCCTGGCCGACGGCGATAAACCGCTGGTGCTGATCAGTGGCGGGGTAGGCATTACCCCGACATTGCCCATGCTTGAAGCGGCCCTGGCAACCGAGCGCCCGGTGCACTTTATCCACTGCGCGCGCAACGGCGGCGTGCATGCGTTCCGTGATTGGGTCGATGCCCTGGCGGCCAGGCACCCGCAGCTCAAGCGTTTTTATTGCTATGCCGAGGACGATGGCGTGAGCCCGGCGGCGGACAAGGTGGGGCTGTTGAGCCAGGAGCAATTGGCGGCGTGGTTGCCCGAGGAGCGTGACCTGGATGCGTACTTCCTGGGGCCTAAAGGCTTTATGGCGGCGATCAAGCGTCACCTGAAGGCGTTGGGAGTGCCGGAGCAGCAGGCGCGCTACGAGTTCTTCGGCCCGGCGGCGGCGCTGGAATAACGCGGTTAAAAATGTGGGAGCGGGCTTGCTCGCGAAGGCTGCGTGTCAGTTGACTCATAAGTGACTGATCCACCGCCTTCGCGAGCAAGCCCGCTCCCACATTGGGTTATCTATTTATCCAGATTAATCCGCTGTTAACCCCTCTCTGTTTTAACCATGCTCTGTGTGTAAACTTGCCGGCATTGGCACAACGACAAAGGGAAAATGGGGATGAGTGACGAATTGCGTTTAGGCAGGGAGCGGCGCTTTCTGGTGTTGCTGGGCATCATCTGCCTGGCGCTGATCGGCGGTGCGCTGTACATGCAAGTGGTGTTGGGCGAGGCGCCGTGCCCGCTGTGTATCCTGCAGCGCTACGCTTTGCTGTTGATTGCGATCTTTGCCTTCATCGGCGCCGCCATGCGCCGCAAAGGTGCGGTCACCTTGTTTGAAGGGCTGGTAGTACTCAGTGCCCTGGGCGGCGTCGCTGCCGCAGGCCACCACGTGTATACCCAGTTTTTCCCTGAGGTGAGCTGCGGCGTCGATGTGTTGCAGCCGATTGTCGATGAGCTGCCGCTGGCCAAGGTGTTCCCATTGGGCTTCCAGGTCGACGGCTTCTGCAGCACGCCGTACCCGCCCATCCTTGGCCTGTCCCTGGCGCAGTGGGCGCTGGTGGCGTTTGTGCTGACGGTGATCCTGGTGCCGCTGGGCATCTATCGCAATCGCCAGCGCCAGGCCTGAGCCTGTTCTCCAAAACGCCCCGGTCTTCCTTGAAGGAAGTCCGGGGCGTTTTTGTTCGTAGGGATTTGTGAAAGGGCCGTGACGAGGGGCAACAATAGGTGCGCGCAGCGTGCGACATGTTGTCACACGGACGTTGTCGCAGGACGTTTCCGACCCATCAAACCGCCGCCTGAATTTGCACCCGAAGGCTAAATTGTGCTGTCAGTTCATCGTTTGGGCGATGCCGCGAATGTCATGCCGTCCGAGCCGTTGGGTGATGTCCGAATGCCTTGTTTTATGGGGGCTTGGATCCGTTTTGCAAGCCCTTACAAGGTGTAAGGGAAGTAGCGTTCTGCCCAATAACACGGCAATTTTTGTGGTTTTTGTTGAGAATCGAACACGATAAGATCGCGAACCTTTGCAGGTTTAGTGAAGGATTGTTGCTGTAATCGATAAAAATTATTTCTTTATAAGACATGGTTTATACATCGCTAGCTAACTACAATCGCCCGCACTGAATGTCCGGTGCTGTTCAATATTTGAGCACCGGAGCGGTCGAGGGGCAGATGGACGGCTCTGTGCGACCCCAAGGTTCCGGCAGCCTTTCAACTATCCGCACCAAATGGAATTGGTCTGTAACAAGGCCTTTAACCACGAAATCGAATAAGAACTCACCGCAGGTCCGTGAAACGTACAGTTATGGCGTGACGGGCAGGCTCTTATTCAATCGAAGAGAAATGCCAACCCTTGGCAGGGTGAAGTGTTGGCGATCAAAACCCAACTGCATTGCGCAAGCTGCTTTAGAGGTCGTGAGATGAGTAAAAACAGGTACCCCCGATTACTAGGCTTTTTGCCGCTGATTGGCATGCTGTTAATGCTGGGAGGCTGCAAGTGGACCTTGATGGACCCAAAAGGACAGATCGGTCTGGATCAACGAAACCTGATCATCACCGCTACCCTGCTGATGCTGCTGGTCGTGGTCCCTGTGATCATCATGACCTTCGCCTTCGCCTGGAAATACCGCGCGTCGAACACCAGCGCTACCTACGCGCCCAAGTGGTCGCACTCCACCAAGATCGAAATCGCGGTGTGGCTGGTTCCGATCCTCATCATCATCGCCCTGGGTTACATCACCTATAAGTCGACCCACGAGCTGGACCCTTACCGTCCGCTGGAATCCAACGTCAAGCCGATCAACATCGAAGTGGTCGCGCTGGACTGGAAGTGGCTGTTCATCTACCCGGACCTGGGTATCGCCACGGTCAACGAGATCCAGTTCCCGGAGAACACTCCGCTTAATTTCCGGATCACCTCCGATGCCGTGATGAACTCGTTCTTCATCCCTGCACTGGGCGGCCAGATTTACGCGATGGCGGGCATGCAGACTCGCCTGCACCTGATCGCCAACGAAAAAGCTGAAATGGAAGGCATCTCCGCGAACTACAGCGGCGCTGGCTTCACCGGCATGAAATTCAAAGCGATCTCGACGAGCCAGGAAGACTTCAACGCCTGGGTAGCCGCAGTCAAGGCCGCACCTAAACAGCTTGATCAAGCTGAATACGACGCCCTGACCAAACCAAGCCAGAACAACCCAGTCGCGCTGTACTCCGCGTTTGAGCCGGACCTGTTTCAGAAAATCGTCGACAAGTACGAAGGTATGAAGCCAGGCAAGCCGGTCAAGCACGAGAAGAAAGAAGTGGCCGTGGTTGAAGGTTCTGACACGGGCTCGCATTCAACTGCTGGGGCAGAGGAGTAAACGATGTTTGGTAAATTAAGTTGGGATGCGGTCCCGTTCCACGAGCCGATCGTAATGGTGACCATCGCCATGATCGCGCTGGGTGGTCTGGCACTGTTTGCTGCAATCACGTATTTCAAGAAATGGACCTACCTGTGGACCGAGTGGCTGACGTCTGTCGACCACAAGAAAATCGGTGTCATGTACGTCATCGTTGCCATGGTCATGCTGCTGCGTGGTTTTGCCGACGCCATCATGATGCGTACCCAGTTGGCCATGGCCACCGAGGGTTCGCCGGGCTACCTGCCGCCTGAACACTATGACCAGATCTTCACCGCTCACGGTGTGATCATGATCATCTTCATGGCGATGCCATTCTTCACCGGCTTGATGAACCTGGCCTTGCCGCTGCAGATCGGTGCGCGTGACGTTGCCTACCCGTTCCTGAACTCCCTGAGCTTCTGGCTGCTGGTTTCCGGCGTGGTGCTGATCAACCTGTCCCTGGGCGTCGGCGAATTCGCCAAGACCGGCTGGGTTGCGTATCCGCCATTGTCGGGCATTCAGTACAGTCCGGGCGTGGGTGTGGACTACTACATCTGGGCGCTACAGTTATCAGGACTCGGGACGACATTGACGGGGGTCAACTTCCTGGCCACCGTGCTGAAAATGCGCGCCCCTGGCATGAAACTGATGGACATGCCGATCTTCACCTGGACCTGCACCTGGGCAAACGTCCTGATCGTGGCTTCGTTCCCGATCCTGGCCGCTACCATGGCGCTGCTGTCGCTTGACCGTTACCTGGATTTCCACATTTTCACCAATGAACTTGGTGGCAATCCGATGATGTACGTGAACCTGTTCTGGGCATGGGGGCACCCTGAGGTGTACATCCTGATCCTGCCAGCGTTCGGTATCTTCTCTGAAGTGATCTCGACCTTTACCGGCAAGCGCCTGTTCGGTCACCACTCGATGGTTTATGCATCGGGCGCAATTTCCGTACTGGGCTTCATGGTATGGCTGCACCACTTCTTCACCATGGGCTCGGGGGCCAGCGTCAACGCCTTCTTCGGCCTGGCGACGATGCTGATTTCGATCCCGACGGGGGTGAAGCTATTTAACTGGCTATTCACCATCTACCACGGCCGTCTGCGTATCACCAGCCAGGTTCTGTGGACCCTGGGCTTCATGGTGACCTTCGCCATCGGCGGCATGACCGGCGTACTGCTGGCCATCCCGGGTGCTGACTTCGTACTGCACAACAGCCTGTTCGTGATCGCGCACTTCCACAACGTGATCATCGGTGGTGCTGTATTCGGCTACATCGCAGGTTTCAGCTTCTACTTCCCGAAAGCGTTCGGCTTCAAGCTGCACGAAGGCTGGGGCAAGGCTGCATTCTGGTTCTGGATCTCGGGCTTCTTCGTCGCGTTCATGCCGCTCTACGCGCTGGGCTTCATGGGCATGACCCGTCGTCTGAACGCCACTACCAACCCTGAGTGGGTGCCGTACCTGTACGTCGCCATGTTCGGTGCGTTGATGATTGCTGCCGGTATCGCCTGCCAGCTGATTCAACTGTACGTGAGCATCCGTGACCGTAAGCAGAACGCTTGCGACTCCGGTGACCCATGGAATGGCCACACCCTGGAATGGTCGACTTCCTCGCCTCCACCGTTCTACAACTTCGCCGTGATTCCTACTGCGAACACCATTGATGCGTTCACCGAAGCCAAGGAAGACGGTACTGCGTACCAGCGTCCTAAGCACTACGAGCCGATCCACATGCCGAACAACACCGCCACTGGCGTGGTGATGGGCGCGCTGTTGACCGTGTTCGGTTTCGCGATGATCTGGCACATCTGGTGGCTGGCAATCGTGGGCCTGGTAGGCACTATCGGTTACTTCATCATTCACGCTGCCCGTGATGATCAAGGCTACATGGTGCCGGTCGAGACGATCGAACGCATCGAAGCCGAGCAACACGCTCGCCTGGTAGCCGAGAAGAAAATCCCGGCCAACCGTGTAGAAACCTCGTTGGAACAGGCTTAAACCATGTCGAACTTAGTGACCAATGCTGGACACGCCCATGTCGATGACCATGGGCACGATGACCATCACCACGACTCGGGGCCAATGACCGTATTCGGTTTCTGGCTCTACCTGATGACCGACTGCATCTTGTTTGCGTCGATCTTCGCGGTGTACGCGGTACTGGTAAACAACGTAGCGGGTGGCCCGTCGGGCCACGACATCTTCGAACTGCCTTACGTGCTCGGCGAAACCGCCTTGCTGTTGTTCAGTTCGATCACCTACGGCTTCGCCATGCTGGCCTTCTACAAGGGCAGCAAGAAGGGCGTACTGAGCTGGTTGGCACTGACCTTCCTGTTCGGCCTGGGCTTCATCGGCATGGAGATCAACGAGTTCCACCTGCTGATCTCCGAAGGCTACGGCCCGCACCGTTCCGGCTTCCTGTCCGCGTTCTTCACGCTGGTAGGCACCCACGGTCTGCACGTATCTGCCGGCCTGCTGTGGATGGCGGTGATGATGTATCAGGTCAATAAGCACGGCCTGACCAACACCAACAAGACTCGCCTGAGCTGCCTGAGCCTGTTTTGGCACTTCCTGGACGTGGTCTGGATCTGCGTATTCACCGTCGTTTACTTGATGGGGACTCTGTAATGGCTAATGCACACTCCCATGACCATGACAGCCATGATGCGAGTCACGGCAGCGTAAAGTCTTACGCTATCGGCTTCATCCTGTCGGTCATCCTGACCCTGATCCCGTTCGGCCTGGTGATGTACCCAACCTTGCCGAAGTCGATCACCTTGATGATCGTCCTGGCGTTCGCGGTGATTCAGGTTCTGGTTCACCTGGTGTACTTCCTGCACCTGGATCGCTCGAAAGAGCAGCGCGATAACGTGATTGCGTTCGTGTTCGCAGGTCTTGTGATCCTGCTGCTGGTTGGCCTGTCGATATGGATCATGTTCAGCATCCATACGTTCATGATGGCGAAGTGAGGTAAGACCCGATGTCGCTTAAGCACTTTATCCAAATCACCAAACCGGGGATCATTTTCGGTAACGTGCTTTCTGTGGCAGGCGGTTTCTTCCTGGCCTCCAAGGGGCATGTCGATCTGGCCATCTTCTTGGCTGCGATGATCGGCACGTCCCTGGTGGTAGCTTCCGGTTGTGTGTTCAACAACTGCATCGACCGTGACATCGACTTGAAGATGGAACGCACCAAGAATCGTGTGCTGGTGCAGGGCCTTATCTCCCTGAAACTGGCACTGATCTACGCGACCGTCCTGGGTGTTGCCGGTGTGGCCCTGTTGTACAAGGTGGCCAACCCGTTGGCGGCGCTGTTTGCCGTGATCGGTTTTGTCATCTACGTCGGCCTTTACAGCCTGTACCTCAAGCGCAAGTCGGTTCACGGCACGCTGGTGGGCAGTCTGTCCGGGGCGATGCCGCCGGTGATTGGTTACGTGGCTGTGACCAATAGCTTCGACATGGCTGCGCTGGTGCTGCTGGTGATGTTCAGCCTGTGGCAGATGCCGCACTCCTATGCCATCGCAATCTTCCGCTTCAATGACTACCTGGCTGCGTCGATTCCGGTGCTGCCGGTTAAACGTGGCATTCAGGTAGCCAAGAAACACATTTTGCTCTACATCCTGGCCTTCCTTGTGGCGACCTTGATGCTGACCTTCAGTGGCTACGCCGGCATGAGCTACCTCGCCGTCGCCGCCGCCATGGGCATGTACTGGTTGTACATGGCCTGGACCGGCTACAAGGCGGTGGATGACACCGTCTGGGCGCGCAAGCTGTTCGTGTTCTCGATCTTCACCATCACCGCGCTCAGCGTGATGATGTCCCTGGATTTCCAAGTGCCGAAAGAGCTGTTGCTGACCTACGCACACTGAGTCATCGAGCAACAAAAAGCCCCGCCTTCGCAAGAAGCGCGGGGTTTTTTATGGCGTGGCCTTTAAACTATTCCCACATTCTACAAATGCAGGAAGCAACGTGATGACGAAAAAAGCCGTGATGGTATTCAGTGGCGGGCAGGACTCGACCACCTGCCTGATCCAGGCGCTGGGGCAGTATGACGAAGTGCACTGCATCACCTTCGATTATGGCCAGCGCCATGTCGCCGAAGTTGAAGTCGCGCAGAAGCTGGCCAAGCAGTTGGGCGCTACCGTTCACAAAGTGATGGACGTGTCTTTGCTCAACGAGCTGGCGATCAGCAGCCTGACCCGCGACAACATTCCGGTGCCGACCGTGAACAGCTCGGGCGAAAGCCTGCCGAGTACTTTTGTGCCGGGGCGCAATATCCTGTTTCTGACCCTGGCGGCGATCTACGCCTATCAGGTCAAAGCCGAAAGCGTGATTACCGGTGTGTGCGAAACCGACTTCTCGGGTTACCCCGATTGTCGCGATGACTTTGTCAAAGCGCTGAACACCGCGCTCCAACTGGGCATGGACTATAAGCTGCGCCTGGACACGCCGTTGATGTGGCTGAACAAGGCTGAGACCTGGGCGTTGGCAGACTACCACCAGCAACTGGACCTGGTTCAGCACCAGACCCTGACCTGCTACAACGGCATCATCGGCACCGGCTGCGGTAATTGCGATGCATGCAACCTGCGGGCGCGGGGCTTGAATGAGTATTTGCAGGACAAGCCGGGTGTGATGAGCAGCCTGAAGCAGAAGTTGCAACTGAGCTAGGATCAGGGGCGCAAGCGGTATTCGGTCAAAATGTGGGAGCGGGCTTGCTCGCGAATACGGTATGTCAGTTACGGATAAATTGACTGACCCACCGCATTCGCGAGCAAGCCCGCTCCCACAGTTAGGTCACATTAACCAGCCTATTAACATCAGGCAGCGCTACCGGTAATCCAGCGTTTGAACAACGCACGCGCGCCATAGGCCGGCAGAATATTGAAAAACGCAAAGCCGACTTTAATCGCGATCTGCACATAGATCATGCTCAAGATGTCGCTGGTCTGCATCGCGCCATAGAACGCAATAAAGCAGAACAGGAAACTGTCGATAATCACCGCAAAGAACGTGCTGAGGAAAATCCGCAGGTACAGGTATTTGGAGTTGGTCAGTTCCTTGATCTTGCACAGCAAGTAGGAGTTTATATTCTCCGACACCAGGAACGAGACCGAGGACGCGACCAGTACCGAGGACACTTGAATGATCACGTCGTTGTAAGGCCCGTCCAGTTTCCAGCCCGGCAACCCCGGCAGAAACGTCGAGCCATAGAGCAAGATGATGATCATCGCGTTACTGGCAAACGCAAACAAAATGGCGCGCCTGGCCAGCCGCAGGCCGAATTGCTCGTTGAGCAAATCCACGATCAGAAAGGTCAGCGGGTAAAGAAACGTGCCCGGCGTGACGATGATGCCCATCGACTCCAGGTAAATAGGCTTGGTCGCGGCAATGCTGGTGAAAATATAAAACGTGAACAGCAACAGGTTCAGGATGATGTAGATCATCCAGGAGTTTTCGTTGCGGTCGTTGATATCGTAGGCCGTCAGCGTCCCTCCCTGTGAATAAAACTTCTTGTACATGTTCTTAATTTCCATTTTATTGAGGTTATCCATGATTTCGCTGTTGATGACTTCATTCAGCTTCATCTTGATGACCTTGCCGGTGGCGATCACCATGATCACCGCCAGGCTCTTGTCATTCTCAAAGCCCAGCAGTTTGTATTTGCTGTTTTCGATGCCGGCTTCATAGGTTGTCATTGAAGCGCTCCTCAATGATGTCGCCGATCACGCACAAGCGCTCTGAACCGGCGCAGGCTTGAAGGGTGATAAACATCTTTTGGGTGGCCCGGTCGTACACCAGCTTTTCTTTGCCCAGGGTGGACGCGCCTTTTTGCACGATGAGCAAATCGCCTGGCTCGTTGATGCCGGGGATGCCACGTTCCAGGCGCACGCCGATCAGGTTGTAGGAAGAGCCGAAGTAGTAGGTCAGCGGATACAGCGTGGCCAGCTCGCCAATGCGCTTGTCCAGGTTCTGGATAACCAGGCTTTCCTTGAGCACCGGCACGGCGGCCGGGTTCATGTTGCCCTGTGGGGAAACACTGCTCTCGATGATTTCCTTGGCTTCAAAATCGAGGGTCTCGATTTCATCGTAGGAGACGCCGAAGAAGTCCGAGATCTTGCGGACGGTGGACTGCTGCACGTTGACGACCTTGCCTTCCAGGATGTTGTAGATGGTGGTCCTGGTCAGGCCGGCAGCATTGGATAACGACAACTGCGTCTCGCCGCGGCTTTTGATCAAGTACTTGATGTTGCTCTTCAAGTGCTCGGTTTTTTCGCGTCTGTGTATCACGTGCTCACCACTTCCTTTTAGTCGTTAACGTCCATTGTTTGCGCAACCACAACAGGGAGCGCCCGTTCCGGGGGCGCTTGTGGTTTTGCGGCGGCGGGAGTGTTGCATGCGTCGGGCCTAACAATAAAGTCCGGATGCGCTGCTTGCGTGCTTTTGATGGGGTTGGCGTTTGTAAAATGAACATTTGATTTGGAAAATGTTTAATTTCCTGTTTAATTGATCCTCTCGGTTCAGGACGGACCGGCACGCAACGCCCAGGAAGGGACCCGCACTGATGGCATTCAATACCGTACCTCTGAAAGACCAGGCCGACCTGCTGCGTCGTGGCCTGGCGGATCTGCGCGCAGAAGACTTCGAGCTCGCCAGCCTGCTGGATGCTGAAGTCACTCGCCAGCATCGCACCCTCTCACTGGTGGCTTCCTCCTGTGCGGTCAAGCCACGCACTCTGGTGGCCTGCGCCTCGGCCTTGGTCAATGTGAGCGCCGAAGGCACACCCGGCAAACGCTATCGCACCGGCTGCGAAAATGTCGATTTGGTGGAGTCCCTGGCTATCCGCAGAGCGCGGGAGTTGTTCGACGCGCATTACGCCGGCGTGCAGCCTCATTCGGCGTCCAATGCCATATCCCAGGTGCTGTCGGCGCTGCTTGAACCGGGCGATACGCTACTGGGTATGGCCCATGACCATGGCGGCGAACTCACCCTTGGCAGCCCGGCGGTGTTCACCGGGGCCTATTACAAGGCCATCCGCTACGGCACCACCGGCGAAGGCCTTATCGATTATGAGCAGGTGCGCAGCCTGGCCCTGGCCCATCGCCCACGCATCATTATTTGCGGTGCGGGTGCGTACTCAAGGGTGGTGGATTTTGAGCGCTTTCGCGCGATTGCCGACGAGGCGGGCGCCATCCTGCTGGCGGATATTTCCGCTATCGCCGGGTTGGTGGTGACAGGGCGCCACCCGAGCCCGATCAACGCCGCACACGTCACCATCACCTGCACGCACAAGCAATTGGGCGGCCCGCGTGGTGGGTTGATTCTGTGCGGCCGCGACGCCGAGACCAAGGTGCCCGGCCTGCGGTCGACGTTCAGCCGTGTGCTGGATCAAGCCGTGTTCCCGCGCATGCAAGGGGCGCCGGCGGTCAATATGATCGCGGCAAAAGCGGCCGCCTTCAGGTATGCGAAGTCAGCGCAATTTGACGCCTGCATGGGGCGTGGTCGTGCGCTTGCCGATGAAGTGGCCAGTGCGTTTGCGGCCCAGGGTTACGACGTGGTGGGTGGGCGCAGTGACAACCATACGGTACTGATCCGGTTGCCGGGCGCCATGACTGGCGCCATCGCCGAGGCGGCCCTGGAGTCTTGCGCCATTGTGGTGAGCAAGCATCGCGTACCGGGCGAGACACGTTCGAAGTTGGTCACCAGCGGTTTGTGTCTCGGCACCGGCTGCATGGCGCAACGCAATTTCGATGCCGACGGCTGCCGGCAGGTGATTGAGCTGATTTGTCGGGTGTTGGAAAAGGTCACCCCGCTGGGCGAACAGGACTATCGGCTTGAGCCTGAGGTGCTCGAGCAGGCGCGCACGGCGGTGGAAGCCTTGTGCATGAATTACCCGATCGCCGACTACCTGGAGGGCTGATCGCGGCGCCGGTGGCTAAATCAGCTGGGCGCCTTCTCGTCATACTTCTTTGTACGCACCGTGAGAAACCATCACCCGTCTACAAGGAGTCGCGCCATGTTCAGCGTAAGTCGTCGGTCTCTTCTCGCCTTTGGTGCGGCCCTGCCGGTGCTGGGCCGCCTGGACTGGGCGGTCGCCGGCCCGCCACCGGCCCCGGCGGACAGGGTGCGACTCAACTACAACGAAAGCCCCTACGGCCCTTCAGTCGCCGCCCGCGAGGCGATGCAGCGTGGCATCGCCCTCTCCGGGCTGTATCCCTATGGTTACATGTACGGCTTGGCCGAACAGTTTGCTAAAGCGCAGGGGCTGGCCGAAGAACAGGTCGCTGTATTTTCCGGCTCCATGGCCGCCCTGCGCTACGCCGTGTTGGCGTTTACCAGCCAGGCCCGTGGTCTGGTGATGGCCACGCCGTCCTATGAAGTACCGCGTCAGGCCGCCCAAGCGTGGCAGGCGCCGGTGCACGAAGTGAGCCTTAATGCCGACCACGCCCATGACGTGCCGGCCATGCTCGCCGCAGACCCTCAGGCGGGCATGCTGTACCTGTGCAACCCCAACAACCCGACCGGCACCCTGACGCCCACCGCAGCGATCCGCCAGGCGCTGGCGAACAAACCCAAAGGCTGCGTGCTGGTGGTGGATGAGGCGTACATCGACTTCTGTGACGCACAAAGCTGCGTGAGCTGGGTCAAGGACCACGACGACTTGCTGGTGCTGCGCACCTTCTCGAAAATCTACGGCATGGCCGGTGCGCGCCTGGGCCTGGCGATCGGCCACCCGGCGTTGCTGGAACGGCTGGCGGTGTTTGGTGGCGACAATGTGCCGGCCGCGTCCACGCTACTGGGTGCTCGGGCGAGCCTGGAAGACCTCAAGCTGGTGCCGCAACGCAAGGCGCTCAATGCCCAACTGCGTGACGAAACCGTGGCTTGGCTCAAGGGGCGTGGTTTTACCTGCACTGCGTCGCAAAGCAACTGCTTCATGATTAACGTGAAGCAACCGGCCGAACAGGTCATCGAGAAGCTGGCTGCACAGGGCGTATTGGTCGGGCGGGTGTGGAAGAATTGGCCGCAGTGGGTGCGGGTGACGGTGGGCAATAAACAGGAGATGGCGCGGTTTCGCGAGGTGTTCGCGAGTCTTTAAATCACCACAAAACCCATGTGGGAGCGGGCTTGCTCGCGAAGGCGGTGTGTCAGTAACAAATGTTCTGACTGATACATCGCCTTCGCGAGCAAGCCCGCTCCCACATTTTTAGTCCAGCTGTGTTGCAGGTAATGCGTTACTGCTGCGCGATGCTGTACCCATCAAACGCCGTCTGCTGCTGCAGTGCAGTAATCACACTCTTGCGGCTCAACGGCTGCTCGGCGCCGGCGTTATCCACAAAGCTTTCAACTTCAAGCTCGGCCTCGTCGCCTTCACCCACAAAGCTGAAACCCAGAAATTCGAACGCTTCACGGTCAACGTTGAGCTTGGAGCGCGGCGTGCGCAGCGGCAGGGTGACGCTGATGCCATCCTTGCTGATCACAAACACTTCGGCTTCTTTCTTGGCCCGTGCAGCCTTGCCCTTGCCGGCGCTTGGGTTGCTGATGGCCTGGTGAGACTGGTTCAGCACCTTGAGGGCCAGGCCGTAGACCAGCTCCTGAAACTCGGGGTCGTCCTTGAAACTGGAGAGGATGCGGCTGATCGAGAACTTACTGCTCAGGTCTTCGAGGGCGATGTTGTCGGCCGCTTCGGCATCCTTGAGTTGCTTGAGCTGGCCCATCAGGTCGTAGGCCTTGTCGTCGTCGAAAGCGTCATGGGCCTGGCGGATGGCCACGCGCAGTTCGCGGATCTGGTCGCTTTCCTTGGAAGTGTGGAACGCGTCCAGCACCATCTCGCTGATGATCTTGGCCGCAGGCACATGCTGTGAAAGATTGATGGCATTTTCGTATTCGGCCTTCGATTGCAGGGCGACTACGGATTCTTCGGCGGCGTGTTCGGTGTAAGAATCAGACATTGAAATTTCACTACTTCAGTAAGCGGGAACAAAAAAACGTCGCGCATTTTCGGCGGCCACGCAGGTCAGGTCAAGGCAGCACACTGCCCTTATCGCGGCGCAAGGCGCTCAGCGCCCGCTGCAATCGATCGGCCCGCCCGCAGAACAGACCAACGGTAAACCCCGACACACCGCCCACCATCAGCACCACCGGCAAAATCATCAACGAGCGTCGATTCTCGCACCCGCCCAGGCAGGCCTTGATGCCGTAATAACAAATCCACAGGTAGATGGCGTACACCCACAGGGGCGTGCCTTGGAGGATATCGAGCATGGGTGCTCCCTTGCAGGGTTGGAAGGCGCTGATAGTCGTTGAGCCATCATCTTTTTGTCCATCGATGTGGCGCTGATCCAGGGGACATGCGCGCCCTGTACGCCTACCTGATGCAAGGCGTCGAGCCGGTGCGACAGGCCAACCTTGAGGCGGACATGGGCTTCCCGTTCAATCAGCGCTGGGGCCTGGCGCTGTGGAATTTTGCCTTTCTCGACAAGCAGCCGTTCCAACCCGACCCGCAGTGTAGCGAAGTGCTCAACCGTGGCGCCTATCGGGTCCAGGGCCTGGGGCATTGCGGCTCGTGCCACACGCCACGGGGCATCGCTTTCCATGAAAAAGCCATGAGCGATCCGGGCCGCAGTGGCCGGCATTACCTGGCGGGTGAAACCGTCGAACACTGGCGGGCCCTGAGCCTGCGCAACCTGTGGACGGTCGAAGACACTGTGCAACTGCTCAAGACCGGGCAGGACCGCTTTGCCACGGTCGCCGGCAACATGGCCGATGTGATCCACCACAGCACCCGGCATTTCAGCGATGACGACCTTACGGCCATCGCCAGTTACCTCAAGTCCCTGCCGCCGGGTAAAGACGACCTGCCAATGCCATCGGTCGCCCGTGCATCTGCCGCACCGCCAGCCGACCTGTTCACCCGCCGTGGCGGTCTGGGTTATATGCAGTTTTGCAGTGATTGCCACCGCAGTGACGGCGCTGGCGTAAAAGGCCTGTTTCCACCCTTGGCGGGTAACCCGAGCATTGCCTCAAGTAACCCGACCTCGTTACTGCACATCACGTTGACCGGCTGGCTGATCAGGAAATCGCCGAAATTCTCACTTTCGTGCGCACCCGTCGGGGCAACGAAGGCACACCAATCAATGCGGGCCAAGTGAAGCAACTGCGTGACCAACTCAACCCTGACACCACCGATTGTTCAGCCTTCGAAACCCCAAGGCTGGCGAATTTGCTCGCCGCACCCAACGCCGACCAGGTTGTTCGTGGCATGCGCCTGCACCTGCAAACCAAGGCGCTGCTGCCGGATAACGTCGGCAATTCGCTCAATTGCACCAGTTGCCATCTCAACGCCGGCACCGTGGCGGACGGTTCGCCCTTTGTGGGCGTGTCGGCGTTCTTCCCCAGTTACGCGCCGCGTGCAGGCAAGGTGGTTACGCTAAAGGAACGCATCAACGGCTGTTTCCGCCACTCGATGAACGGCAAGCCACTGGCGCCGCAGTCAGCGGATATGCAAGCGATGGTCGCGTATTTTGACTGGATGAAAAACAACACCCGCCCTGAAGATAAAGTCGCCGGGCGCGGCGTGGGCAAGATCGACCCGGTGGTCAAGCCGGGCCTGGACAACGGCAAGCAGGTGTACCCGCCACTGTGGGGCGAGCAGTCGTTCAACATCGGCGCCGGTATGGCACGGCCTTACACCGCGGCGGCGTTTGTGAAACGCAACATGCCGATCGGCGTCCACGAAAAATTCCCGTTGGGGCAGGGCGGTTTGTCGGACCCGGAAGCGGTGGACGTGGCGGCGTATTTCTCTGGCCAACCGCGCCCGGATTTTCCGGACAAGGTCAAAGACTGGCCCAACGGCGGCAAGCCCGTGGATGCGCGTTATTAAGCCAACTGCTTAAGGCAGGCCTCGAGAATATCCAGGCCTTGCTCCAGCACCGCAGGCTCGGTGGTCAGCGGTGCCAGCAGGCGGATGATATGCCGCGACTTGCCGCTGGGCATCAGCAGCAAGCCGGCCTCGCGTGCCAGGCTGAGCAGTTGGGTCAGTTGCTGGGGCGCGGGCGTGCCGTCGGCATGGGCCAGCTCGATGCCGCGCATGGCACCCACGCCGGTCAGACGACCCAGATAGGGCGACAGATGTTGTTCGCGCCAGGCGGCATAACGGCTGACGATGGCGGCTTCCTGTTGTGAACCCCAGGTATTTAATTGCGCGTCGGTCATCGCATCCAACGTCGCCAACGCCGCTGCGCAGGCAATCGGGTTACCGGAGTACGTGCCACCGAGGCCACCTTTGGGCAAATTGTCGAGCAGCGCCTTGCGCCCGACCACCGCGCCCAATGGCACGCCACCGGCGATGCTTTTGCCGAGCAGGATCAGATCCGGTTCGATGCCCAGGCGCGAGAAGGCAAAACGCTGGCCGGTACGCCCGAAGCCGGACTGGATTTCATCGACAATCAGCAGGCTGTTTTTCTCATCACAGAAGCGGCGCAGGGCCTGGGCGAACTCGATGTCCAGTGCCAGAAAGCCGCCTTCGCCCTGCACCGGTTCGATGATGAAACAGGCCACATCGTTTACGTCGATTTCCACACTGAACAGACGGTCCATGGCCTTCAGGGCTTCGGCGCAGGTCACACCGTTATCGGCGCTGGGGTAGGGCAGGTGATACACCGGGCCAGGCAGCACACCGACCTTTTGCTTGTAGGGCGCCACCTTGCCATTGAGGTTAAGCGTGGCCAGGGTGCGGCCGTGGAAGGCGCCGTCAAAGGCGATCACCGCCGTACGGCCGGTGGCGCCGCGCACGATTTTCAAGGCGTTTTCCGCCGCTTCCGCGCCGCTGTTGGTGAGCATGCCGCTCACCGCGTAATCCACCGGGATAAACGCACAAAGGCGATCCATCAGCTCGATGTAGGGCGCGTGCGGCGCGGCGTTGAACGCATAGTGGGTAAGCCGCGTGGCTTGTTCGCGAATCGCTTCCACCACGCCTGGGTGACAATGGCCGAGGTTGAGCACGCCAATGCCGCCGACAAAATCGATATAGCGCTTGCCCATGGTGTCCCAGACTTCGGCATTTTTACCGTGGCTGAGGCTGATGGGGTGAACGATGGAAATCGATTGGCTGATGGTTTCGCGGCTCATGAATCGGGGACTCGGCAATGGCGGGCGTGTATTTATCTAAGCCGCGCAGCCGGCCTCGCCGCAAACGAAATAAAATCGCCGGGTCATTCCAAATCGGAAGGAGCTGTTGCCTAAAGGTCGTTTGTGGCCACGCTGCAAACCTGACAATACTGCCGGGCAACCTCAGAAACCGGCGCGGGCAGTGCGGCGCCGAATAATAAAAGACTCACAGGGAGTGCCTCGCATGAACCACCTCAAAACCCTTATCGCGGCCACAGCCATGGCGCTTGCCGGCAGTGCCCACGCGGGCGTGACCCTGGACGCGATCCAGAAAAAAGGCTTTATCCAGTGTGGCGTCAGCGACGGCTTGCCGGGTTTCGGCGTGCCGGACAGCCAGGGCAAGATGACCGGCCTCGATGTAGACGTGTGCCACGCTGTTGCCGCCGCCGTGTTCGGCGATGCCTCAAAAGTGAAGTTCACCCAGTTGACCGCCAAGGAGCGATTCACCGCGTTGCAATCGGGCGAAATCGACCTGATCTCCCGCAATACCACCTGGACCAGCTCCCGGGATTCCGGCATGGGCCTGGTGTTTACCGGCGTGACCTATTACGACGGCATCGGCTTTTTGGTCAACAACAAGCTGGGCGTGACCGCTGCCAGGCAACTCGATGGCGCCACCGTCTGCATCCAGGCCGGCACCACCACTGAACTCAACGTTTCGGATTACTTTCGCACCCACGGCATGAAGTACACGCCGATCACCTTCGACACCGCCGACGAGAGCGCCAAGGGCCTGGAAGCCGGGCGTTGCGACGTGCTCACGACCGACCAGTCGGGCCTGTATGCCCAGCGCATCAAGATGGCCCACCCGGATGAGTTCGTGGTGCTGCCGGAGGTGATCTCCAAAGAACCCTTGGGGCCGCTGGTACGCAAGGGCGACGATGAGTGGTTCAGCATCGTCAAGTGGACCCTGTTCGCCATGCTCAATGCCGAGGAAATGGGCATCACCTCGCAGAATGTCGTCGAGCAGGCCAAGTCCACCCGGAACCCGGACGTGGCGCGGCTGCTGGGGGCCGACGGCGATTACGGCAAAGACCTGAAGCTGCGCAAGGATTGGGTGGTGCAGATCGTCAAGCAAGTGGGCAATTACGACGAGGTATTCGAGCGCAATATCGGCCAGGGCAGCGTGCTGAAGATCAAGCGCGGGCTTAATGCGTTGTGGAGCAATGGCGGCATCCAGTACGCACCACCGGTGCGCTGACTGAACTCTGCCTTAGGTGGGCGCTGGCTTGCCAGCTCCTACATCACTCAGAGACCGCATCCTTGCCCGCCGCCTTGGACCGGTACAGTGCTTGATCGGCACGTGCCATCAGCGCGGCGGGCGTTTCGCCCATCCGCCGCTCCACGACGCCCAGGCTCAGGGTGACTTTGAAGTCGCCCACGGCGGGCATCTCGGCGATGGCCTGACGGATGCGTTCAGCCAATTGCCTGGCGGTATCCACCGTGCTTTTGGGCAGGATCACCATAAACTCATCGCCCCCCCAACGCGCGAGCAAGTCACCCTGGCGCACACAGGTTTCCAGCCTTTCTACCACGCTCACCAAGGTTTGATCGCCGACGCCATGACCCTGTTTGTCGTTGATCGGCTTGAAGTCATCGACATCCATGGCCACCAAGGCCAGCGGTACGCGGAAGCGCTCGGCACGGTCGCACTCCTCCAGCAGCACCTTCTCCAGGCGATAACGGTTGGCGATGCGCGTCAAGGCGTCCTGTTCGGCCAGGGAACGGTTCTCGTCCAACTGCAATTGCAGTTGCTGATTGACCCGTGACAATTCAAGGGTGCGTTCGGCCACCAGCGCTTCCAGCGACTGATTGCGCTGTTGCAGCTGTTCGATGGAAATTTTGCGTGTATGGATATCGCGGTGCGCGCCGACCATGCGTGCTACTGAATTGTCGGGGTTACGTGCAATGACGTAGCCACGGTCTTCGATCCACAGGTAAGTGCCGTCTGCTTTGCGGCAACGATACTCAGCCTGGTAATGGGGCGCGCGTTGGCTGATGTAGTCATCAAATACAGCCATGACGCGTGGATAATCTTCGGGGTGGATCACGTTCTCCCAGGTGAACACGCTGTTCTCCAGGGAGTGGCGGGGGTAGCCAAGCATCGTGTACCAGCCGGGGCTGCGGTACACGAACCCGGTGTTGGCATTCCAGTCCCAGATGCCGTCGCTGACCAGTTCCATCACCGCATGCAACATGTCGGCGTTGAGTTCGGAAAAGTTATTGCGCAGCGGTTTATTGCCGGATGTCTCGTTCATCTGTGCACTTCCCTGCCGATGCTGGCTCCTACGGCCAGTCTTCATTGACGCCGGTACACCGTGGCTGACGTTACTCTACATCGCGGCTTGAGCGCTTTGAATAGGATGAGTGTGCTGCTTTAGTGGTGTGGCTAAGAGCCATTATCTGCTGCAGCGATCGACTCTTTAGTCCGGCGCCACCATCTGTGTTCGCGGCTTACCATCCGCGTTGTGCTGGTAAATCGCCTCCGGCTGGCCCTGCTCATTGAAAAACACTTGGCCGATGCCCGCCGAATTCCACAGCCGTTCACCCGCCTCGGCATGCTCCGGTATATGTGGCACCACCTGCATGGTGCGCCGGCGCGTGAAACCGTTGAGGGGCGAGCGCGGTGAGTAGAGCCAGCGGTTGAGGCGGTCGAACCATTCCAGCAAGCGCGCCGGGAACTGGTTCTTGATGCCGCTGCTGGTGATCTGCCAGATTTTGGGGCCGGCGCTGCGGTGGCGGATCAGCACTTCATAGACGAACGAGTAATGCACATCGCCCGACAGGATTACGTAGTTCCCCGGCGTGCGCGAGTGGCGGAAGATATTCAGGATCACCTGGGCGGCGCCGCGATGGGCCATCCAGTTTTCGGCGTCTACCAACAGCGGGAAGCCGCACCAACTGAAGACCTTCTGCACGGTCTCGATCAGCTTGACGCCAAAGATCGGCGCGGGCGAAACGATGATGGCTGACGGGTGGTCCAGCAGGGCCTGTTGCAGTTCGCTCAAGGCTTCCCAGTCCAGCAGGCCGGAGGGTTGCTTGAGCGCAAACTCACTGCGCCAGCGCCGGGTGCGCGTGTCGAGCACCACCAGTGCGGGCGTAGTGGGCAGCACGTAATGCCAGTGCTGAAATTTCAGCAGGCGTTGCAGCAGCTCATCGTGCGCAGCGGCGTGCAGGTGGTTGTCTTGTGTCTTGGCGGCCAGCGCCTGGGTGTGTTCCAGCAGTTCGCCAAACACATCCGGCTGGTTGCCCCAGCCCTGACACAGCATATAAGCGAGCAGGGCATTGCCGATGATGCGTTTGGAGAATGGATGGCCGTAGGCGGTGGCTTCCCATTGGGCGCTGAGGTTCCAGTCGTCGGTGATGTCGTGATCGTCAAAGATCATCAGCGTCGACAGGTGTGCGAAAACCCGCGCAACACCGGGCAGGCCGTCACGGAACCGATCGATCTGCACTTGCTCACGGTCATAGCGCTGTTGTTGCGGCGCACTCAATGACGGCGGCTGTGGCGTGATCAGAGTCCAGGGCGTGGGCGACCACACCAGCAGGTACATCGCCAGTACTTCGGCAAAGGTCACCAGGTGGTTGTCGGCGGTGCTGCTGGTAAAGATCGGTTTTTTCACACCGCCGAAAAACCGTTCGCGCAGGGTCTCGTTGCTGTCCAGTGCGGGCAGCAGATCCGCGCGGTGGTAATAGCTGGCGCGATGCTCGTAAAGGCTGGCGCTGTCATCCTCCACGGCGCCTTCCAGGTATTCGTCGAACAATTCTAAACCCGCGATCAGCGCATGAATCGCCCGCAGCATGGGCCCGGCCACATCGTCGGCGTAGACCTGGTCGCCGCTCATCATCAATAGCGCCGGGCGTTCACCCGGAGTGTGCGCGTCGGCCAGCAGGCGGTCTACGCACAGCAAGCCGTCATCGGCGTGGTGATGGGGTTTGCGGCACGAGCCATGCACCAACTGGTGAATGCGGCTGTGCACCACGAAATTCGCGCAGGCGGCGTCGGCATACAGCAGGTGCGGGGCCCATTGCGCAATACCACAACCGTCGACCAGCAGGTCATAGTCGATGATCACGTCCAGCGGCAGGGCTTCGCTCAGGGAAACGTCGATCAGATGGATAAAGGCGTGGCGGCCGACGGGCACGACCTGGCACTGCCGGGGGCCCAGATCGATCGTCAGGGCTTGGCCTTGAGGTGCTTGCAGCCTCAAGGCCAATCGCAGGGCACGGCTGCCCACCAGCCAGATCACCAGGCGCTTGGGTTCCAGGCGCCGAAGCAGTGGGCCGGCAATGACAGCGGGCAGTGTGTCGGATTGCGGCATGAAGCAAGCAGCTCATACAAGGTAGGGCTGAAAAGGGTAACGCAGAGGATGTCAGTGTTTTGTCAACCGCTTGCAGCGGATACCCGGCAGCCGATTGCCCTTATTGGATCAGAGCTCGAAGCCACGTCCCAGGGAGTCCAGGGACGAACGAGAGGGCTTAGGCTTGGGCGGTACGTTTTGCATCATTGGGTCGTTGTCGGGACTTTTGGGCTTTTCAGCACGCTTGGTGTTCTGGTTAGCCAGGAGGGTAACCAGGTCGATGGCATAGCCAGGGAAAATATTGCCTGTAATCATGGTAAAACCTCTTGCTCAGGTGGAGGATTGTTCTCGCATCAAAACTCCCTTTGATTGCGCCCCCCTTCAGTGGCATTGGCCGGGTTTATGTTCCCGGCCATAGGTTTCTGCATGTTTGATATGTGTTGGACTGAATGAGTTTCAGACAGGCTTGGGCACCGTAAACCTGAACTCGCTGCCGCGCCCCAACTCACTCTGCGCCTCAATCCGTCCGCCGTGGGCTTGCACGATACCTTGGGTGATATACAGCCCCAAGCCACTGCCGGTGGGGTTGTTTTCGGTCTTGGTCCAGTAGCGATCAAACACATGGGGCAATTGTTCGGGCGCAATGCCTTCGCCGGAGTCGCGCACCGAAAACACGATATCTTCGCCATTGCTCATGGCGCTGATACCGATATTGCCCTGGCGCGGGGTGAACTTGATGGCGTTGCCGATCAGGTTCGACAGCACCTGGAACAGGCGCTCCGGGTCGGCATGGATCTGCAGGCCGGGTTCGGCGTTGAACGACAGGTCGATGCCTTTCTCCATCGCCAACGGCGCGAGCAGCGAATAGGCCTCTTCGAACATCTGGCTGACGTCCAGCGACACGGGCTTGACCACATAACGCCCGGCCTCGATTTTCGAGGTGTCGAGCAGGTCTTCCAACAGCACATTCATGCGCCCGGCGGCCTGTTGCATAGTGTCGATGGCCGAGGAAATTCGCCGTGAGGTATGTGGGCCATCGGAGCTGAAGGCCTTTTGCATCATGCCGCAGAGCATCGAGATGACCGTCATCGGGTTGCGCAGGTCGTGGGACACCACCGCCACCAGTTCATCACGGGCACGCACGGCTTGCTGTTCGCGCAGCACTTGACGGGCCAGGTCATTTTCCAGGGCGAAGCGGCGCAGGTCGTTGGCGGCAAACCGGTCGCCGTGGCTCCACTTGGTGGAGATGCCGGCCATTTCGACTTTCCAGATTTCAAACGAGGTGCGTGGGCGCAGGCGCAAACCGGCGTCGGAGCTTTCCAGGTTCAGCGGCTTGTTCGGGTCGCCGCTCCAGTTGATGTTCTCTTTGACCTCTGGGCGGAACCACAACACGCCGTTATCCACAGGCTTGGGCAGACTCATGGCCAGAACGCCGCTGGCCACGGGCTGGAACTCGGCAGCCGGCGGGTACACCGATGTCAGGTTATGGCTGGAAAACACCGGCTCGCCGCTTTCCTGCAGCCACCTGTGCAGCGCACGAATCTGCGCAGGCTCGGGGCAATTACCGTAACGGTGCAATTGCTTGTCTTCAATGATCGCCACGCCGCCCGACTGGGTCAGGTCCATCAGCACCTGCGGCTGCTGGGCCAGGCCATCGAAAACGTTTTGCTCCGAGGCCTTCATTGCGCGGTCCAGCAATGCCAGGGCTTCGACTTTTTCCTCGCGCTGGCGGATCAGGTCCAGGGCTTCCATGGCGCTGATCTGCAGCGACAGCACCTGGCCGATGGTCTGGCAGGCAACGCGCAGGTCGTTGGGTACCAGCAAGGGCTCGCGATTGCCGCAGCTGATCAGGCCCCACAGCTTATCGCCGGCCATCAACGAGATGCTCATGGACGACAGCACGCCCATGTTCTGCATGTATTGGCAGTGAATCGGCGACACACTGCGCAGGGTGGCGAAGCTCAGGTCCAGCGGCTGGTCGGTGCCCGGCCGCAGCTTGGGCAGCAGTGGCACCGGCTCGTAGGCGGCATTCGGGATGATGCGCAGCCAGTTGGTGCGGTACAGCTCGCGCGCTTGCTCGGGAATGTCGGACGCGGGGAAGAACAACCCGTTGAACTGCTCCATGGACGGCGCCGACGCTTCGGCAATCACCTGGCCGTGGCCTTCTTCTTCGAAGCGATAGATCAGCACCCGGTCGTAACCGGTCATGGCCTGGATCTCAGTCACGCTGATTTCGTACAGCGCTTGCAGGGTTTTCGCCGACTGCAAGCGTTGCAGCATCTTGCCCAGGTCACTGGTGCGGCCATTCAGGGCGCGGGGTTTGAAGTTTTCAAGGCGCGGTTCGAACTCAAGTACCAGCACGTTCTGATGGCGATGCAGCAAGCCTTCAAATTGCGCACCATTGAGCGTGACATGCAGCGCCGGAGCATCGAGAAACCCGTTGTTTTCGGCGATCGATTGCACGGCTTGGGCAGGCTCAACGCCAATTAACCGGTGCAGCGGTTGGCCCAGCAGCGCCTCGGGCGCGTGGCCGAACAGGCTGCCCACGTTGGCGCTGACCTGAGTGATCTGCAGCTCAGGCTCCGACAACGTCAACAGCACGCCGTGGGGCTGGATGGCGCCCGGGAAGCGAATCGGTTCGTCGGCACAGTTGGCAAGCAGCTCTTCAAAATCGTCGGGTTTCATAGCAGTACCTCCTGGCGGGCGAGCCATTGCTCAAAGCCACTGAATGTAGAACAGGCGGCATCGACCGCGCGCTGTTTTGCGTCAGCATCCAGCGGCAGGCGGCCCAAATAATCGAGAAAGTTTTTCCAGAGCCGACCGGTTTCGGTGCCGTACACATCAAGGAACGCTCCGCCGGTATCGGCGTGTATGTCCAGGCGCCGGGCCATTTCCCGGCGCAGCACTTGGCCGCCAAGAGTCGCGCCTTCCAGTACATACAGGGCACCGAGGCAGGCGGCGGGGGTGTCGAACGTCGGATGTTGGGTGCAGCGGGGCAGGGCATTGATGGCGTTGTCATTCAAGCCAAGTGCGCGCAAGTCGCCCATCAGTGTGGGGGTTTTCACACGCAGTACAGCGTCGTATCCGTCGGGGATCAAGCCACTCGCGTACAGCGCTGCTTCCATCGGCGCATAAAACCCGTAGTACGCCTGGAGCAATCGCCGATACCAGCCGGCATCCAACTGATCGGAGAAAAACGGCAAGCGCTTTTCCAACGCCACATGCAGCAAACCCGTGCCTGTGCGCAACGCTTCCAGCAATGAGGGCGCACTGACGTCATGGGCCTGTGAATGCATTCAATAAGCTCGAACTGTGGGCCTGAAGGCCATGAATGACGCGTGAAATGGGCGACGATTCTACACAAGTCATTGCCGTCAACTGTACGCACAAGGCGAAAAGCCTGACGGGGGGATCAGAAAAGTCGCTCCTTGCGTAATAAATGACCACAGCGCATTACAGCAAGTTCGGTTTAAGTGATGTCGCGACGCTATTAGTGCATGGATGCGCCTTGCTGGGTCAGTGCCGTTTGTACGCACTTAACCAAATGTTCCGCACTCCAGGGCTTGGGTAAAAACCGCACCGAGCCACCCAGTTGCGCCGCCAGCTTGGTATTGCCCGAGGTCAGCAGTACCGGCACCGACGGCCAACGATGCGCGACCACCTTGCTCAAGTCGTAGCCATTGAGTAACCCCGGCATCTGAATATCACTGACGATCAGGTCTACCGGGTCATCGCCGCGTTCCAGGTAAATCATGCCTTCATCCGCCGAAGGAAACGACGTCACATGCGCGCCGAAGTCCTCCAATACATCCACCATCAACGCACGAATGATTTCGTCGTCTTCCAATACCAAAATCGATGGCTGAGCCATGATCCTTACTCCACCATCAGGGTTCAGTAAGGTGGAGTGGGCGCTGATTGATTAGGTTCGATTGGATGTTTTTTAAACGATGGGTGGTCGTTTTAGAGCGGTTGCGCAGGGTTGCCCGCAGCGGCACGCCGAATCGGATACAGGCATAATTGCCGCATCGTTGCCCGCTGTGGAGCCCTGTATGAAGTACGCCTTACTGACACTCGCCCTGATCCTCAACACCGCCCCGGCCTTGGCGGCCGGTGATGCCGAGGCGGGCGGCAAACTGTTCAGCAAGACCTGCGGCGGCTGCCACAGCATTGGTGAAGGTGCACGCGGCGGCTTCGGGCCTGAACTGAACGGCATCATCGGCCGGCCGGCCGGCACCACCACGGACTATCAGTATTCCGACGCGATGAAAAACTCCGGCGTGGTCTGGACCCGCGACAAACTCGCCGCCTATATCGAGGCGCCGAAGAAGGTGGTGAGCGGTACGCGTATGATCTTCTGGGGTATCAGCGACCCGGAAAAAATCGAAAACATCCTGGCCTACCTGGAGACCTTCCAGCCCAAGTAATCACTCGCGCACGTTCCTGAACAGCATCAACCGTGCACTTTCATGCAGCCCACGGGTCAGCCCCTGCAGGCGCTGAAACTCTTCGGGATGCTGCTCGGCCACATCAACGCGCGGTGTTTGCGACGCCAGGTCATGCAAGGTCGGTGAGCCGCCGTCGTGCTGCATCTGCAACAGGAAGTGCTGGGTCACGCCGCCGATAATCGGGAAGGTACCCTCGTGCAATACCAGTGGCACCACGCGTTCACCTTCCGGCGCCGGCTGTTGGATATCGCGGCCCATCGCGCCATTGCGAAACGGCACGCCCGCCATGCCGGCCACGGTCGGCAGCAAGTCCGCCAACCCCACGGCTTCGTCAATAACGCGCGGCTTAAGCCCCGGCGCGTGGATCAGCAGTGGCACGTTGTTGCTTTCCAGACCCAGTTGCTCGAAGGCTGGCGCCATGTGCGGGATCTGGCTGATGCGCGTGTTGTGGTCGCCAAAGAACACAAAAATGCTGTTGTCGTACCAGCCACCAGCCTTGGCGATGTCCATCAGGCGGCCGATGTTGTAATCCAGCAGACGCACCGCGTTGTATTGCTCGACGCTGCGCGAACCGGCGGCCTGGACGTGTTCCAGAGTTACGTTGTTAAGTTGGAAACCGTCGTTTTGCTTGGGGATGGTGAACGGCCGATGGTTGCCGGAAGTTTGCAGGTAGGCAAAGAACGGCTGGCCTTTGGGCACGGCGCGCAACAGTTGGTCGCCTTCCTTGAACAGGTCCAGGTCAGAGATGCCCCACACGTCCACCCGGGGCGAGCGCCAGTGGCTTTCGTCAAACAGTTGCACGCCGTCGATGCTCTGGCGGATCAGTGCGTTGATATTCGCCCAACCGGCGTTGCCGCCGATCATGTAGAACTTCTGGTAACCCTCGAAAGCGTTGATCAAGGTGTGTTGCCGCGTGATCAGCGGGTTGCGCGTGGCGGTCTCCTGGCGGGTCACGTCGGGTATGCCGGTGATGCTCGCCCACACGGTCTTGGCGGTACCGGTGACCGGCACATAGAAGTGTTTGAAGAACCAGCTTTGGGTTGCCAGCTTGTCCAGGTTCGGCGTGGGGTTCAGCGGGTTGCCATAGGCGCCGACCGCACTGGTGCCCAGGGACTCGAGCATGACGAAGACCACGTTGGGCGGGCGGTCGCCGGTCAGCTTGTAGGGCTGCACACCTTGTTCACGGCTGAAGCTCAGCTGTTGCGCGTCAGGCTGGTCAACGCCCAGGTACTTGGCCACTTGCGGGTAATGCCTGCGCACCTGGGCTTCATCGAATTGCGACTGGCCAACCTTGAGGGTGTCGTACAAAAACAGCACCGGGTTCAGGCCCACGGCGGCGACCTGGCTGTTGCCGGAGAAGAACGCATCGCTCCAGCGCAGCGGCACCGGGTTTTCCAGGTTGAGGTTGGCCACGCGGCCCAGCAGGGCCAGCAGCACCACGACCACACCGATCACGGACACCGACGCCACTGTGAGTTTGCCGATGGTTTTTGGCGCACGATCCAGGGTCAATCGCTCCAGGCAAACCAGCGCCCACACCCACAAAGCCACTGCCGCCAACCAACAGGCGGTTATCCACAGCACCGGGTAGGTTTCCCACACCATCTGTTGAGAAATCTGCGCGTCTTGCAGGTAGCGCAGCACCGTCGCGTTGATACGTACGCCGAGGTAGGCGTAGTGGCCGAAGTCGATGATGTAGATAAGGCCAACCACGGCCAGTGCAATCAGCAAATAACCGCGTGCCAGCCAACGCAGGGCGGGCTGGGTAATGAGGTTCCAGCGCGGCAGCCAGGCGAGCACGGCCAGTGGCAGCAGAAGCAACACCGCCAGGCGCAGGTCGAAACGCAGGCCGATGCCGAAGGTTTCCAGCAAGCCCTCGGTGTCTAAATCCAGGCCGGAGAAGCTGATTAGAAACACCAGCCGCAATGCCGCCAGCAACACAAACACCAACCCGATTGCGCCCACGCCGTAGCGCAGGCGGCGTGATTGCAATGCAGTCATCATTAACCTTCCCAATTTCAAAAAACGACGCAGACCCACTGTGGGAGCTGGCTTGCCTGCGATAGGGGTGTGTCAGTGGCTGATGTACTGCCTGACACGCCGCATTCGCGAGCAAGCCCGCTCCCACAGTTTGAGTTGCATTAATCCGGCGACTGCGCAGTAGCCCATCAACAGCGGGTCTACCAGGTAGTCCCAATAGTTCTCCGACGCCTTGAGCCGCAGCGCAAACGCCAACGTGCCCACCGCCAGCATCCACACGGCCAGCCTGTTGCGCAGCGCCAGCATCAACAGCGCCAGCGCACCTACCAGCACAATCATTGGTCGAGGGTTAAACCCCCAACGGTACGGGTCGAAATACGTCAGCCCCATTGCGGCCGGGTACAGCACCAGGCACAGCCCGCCAAACAGCACCAGCAGTTGCACTTGATGTGGCCGGCCAAGCGGCTGCACCAGCCCCAACCGGCACACCGCCACCCACGCCAACAACACCAAGGTGCTGATCGCCAGGTCATCGGTAAAACTGCGCACATACGCGGCCAACGGCAGTTCATTTACCGGGATAAAGCTCAGCACCACTAACACCGGCAACAACCATGGCCGCCACGGCGCGGTAAACCGCAACGTGCTGAACAGCACAAACCCCAGCAATACAAAACTCAAATGGGCTTGCCACAACGCCATCATCACAAACGCTCCGCCAGCCAGGCTTCGTTGAAGCTGACATGTTTGATAAAGGTGTTATTCCACGAGTACACCAGGTGGTACATGCCGTCCGGGCTGCGGCTGAAGTACGGGTATTCGTATTCGAAATCGCAGCCACGGGGTTTGCACACGCGGTAATCCAGGTTGCTCAGAAAGCGCTGTTCCAGCGGCAGGCGCTTGGCGCCGCTGGAGGCACGGAAGCCTTCGCCGATGATTTCTTTATAAGCCTGGGGAGAGAACGGCTGGCCGAGCGGGTCCGGCGACTGGTCCAATTGCACCACCGTGCGCCATTGCGTCATCTGCGCGTCGGTGCCGTAGAGGCTGAGCTTGAAGCGGCCGTCTTGCAGGTCGTTGAGGGCGACGAGTAAACGGTCGTCTTCAGTCCCTACGGCCGCCAGCGATGAATTGGGGTTGGCCGGTTCCAGCGGGAACGGCTCGCTCCAGGTTTGCCCGGCATCCTCGGTGCGGCTGGCGAGCACGCGGTGATGGGTTTCACCGGCGTAGCGCAGCATCGCCACGGCTCGCTGGCCGTCCTGCGCCACGATGGTGGGCTGCAGCGAATGTTTGCCGCGGCTGATGCGGAATTTGTCGATCACCGCGCCGTCGGCACTCAAGTACAGGTACTCGGCAAACTTGCCCATGAACTCGTGATACACCGGCAGGCCAATCGAGCCATCGGCATGGAACACCGGCGCTGCGCGCACCAAGGTGCTGATATTGAAAAACGGCGACGTCACCAGTTGCCGAGGCGCCGACCAGTTCGCGCCGAGGTCATCGGAGACCATCACATTGATTGCACTGGTGGCCCAGCCGCCGACCGACACCGACACGTAAAACATCCACAGGCGTTTATCCGGCCCCAGCGCAATGACCGGGTTGCCCAGTTTGCGAATGTAACGCTGGGTGCCGTCGCGGGTGCTTTCCCGCGTGGCCAGCACCTGCTCGCCGCCCCATTCGCCGCTGCGTGCATCAAACCGCGCCGTGCGCACCTGCACATCGGCGGCGCCTTCGCGCGAACCTGCAAACCACACGGCCATCAAGTCGCCGCCGGGCAGGGCGGTCACGGAGGAGGCGTGCACAAAGTCGGTGAGCTGTGAGGACACAAAACGGCTGGTGTATTGCGGGGCTGCCGCCACCTTCGCCGGGCTCGGGTTCGCCTGGGCAAACGGCGCCAATACGTGGGGTGGATGGCTCAGCCAGGCGGCGGTAAAGACGCCTAGCAGGCTGAAGATCAGTAGAGCGCAGCGCATAGGGAACCTGTGAGAAGAAAGGATGACTGCGCACGTTCACCCGGCAGGCGCTTCCTGCGGCCGGTGAGCATGCATAACGACAGGTGGTCCCGTACCTGCCGGCACAGTGCAAAACCAACCTTAGTGCAACCTTAGTTGGCAACGCGCCGTAACATCTTTCCCCGGTTAACCCGTACTGGAACCCGGCATGATCCCGCCGTTTCCTACAGAGATTTCGCTATGCGCTTGCTCCTCGTCGAAGATGACCGCGCCCTCGGCCAAGGCATTCGCGTGGCGTTGGGCGCCGAAGGCTACACCCTGGATTGGCTGCAAGATGGCCTCAGCGCCTTGCATGCCCTGCGCACCGAAAGCTTCGACCTGCTGCTGCTCGACCTCGGCCTGCCGCGCCTCGATGGGCTCGACCTGTTGCAGCAACTGCGCGCCGGGCAATACGACCTGCCGGTGCTGGTCCTCACCGCCCGCGATGGCACCGCCGAACGCATCGCCGGCCTGGATGCCGGCGCCGACGACTACCTGATCAAACCCTTCGACGTCGAAGAACTCAAAGCCCGCGTGCGCGCCCTGTTGCGCCGCAGCCAGGGCCGCGCCCAACCGATGCTCGAACACGCCGGGATCAGCCTCGACCCGGCCACCCAGCAAGTGCGTTACCAGGGCGATGAAATCATCGTCACCCCGATGGAATACCAACTGCTGCACCAGTTGATGGTGCGCCCTGGCAAAGTGGTGACCCGCGAGCGGCTGTCCCGTGCTTTGTATGGTTGGCAGGACCGGGTTGAGAGCAACACGCTGGAAGTGTTGATTCATAACCTGCGCAAGAAGTTATCCACAGAGCTGATCCGCACCGTGCGCGGTGTGGGCTATGTGCTGGCGCTCAAACCATGAATTCGGTCCGCGCACGTATTCTTATTCCGGTGCTGGTATTGATCCTGCTCGGCGACGGCCTGATCAGCTGGCTGGTGCTGCGCGACAGCCACCACGAAATCGAAGAAGTCTACGACGCTCAACTCGCCCAAAGTGCCCGCCTGCTGCAAGGCGTACTGCGCCAGCGCGATCCTGGCGACGCAGACTGGGGCCGCCTGTATGAGGCGTTCGACCAGGCCATGAGCCGCGTGGGCGAGGAGGGCGTGGCCCATCCTTACGAGACCCGGCTGACCTTCCAGGTCTGGCGCAGCGACGGGCAACTGCTCATGCGGTCTGCCGAAGCACCGATCCTCACAGCACCGCCCACCACACTCGGCGCCCATGACCTGATGGACAGCGGCAACGACTGGTGCGCCTTCCTCCTGGCTGACGCGCAACAAGGTCTGCTGATTTGGGTGGGCGAGCGTGACGACATTCGCCAGAGCGTGATCGAGCGCATCGTGCGCCACACGCTCTGGCCCAGCGTGATTGGCGTGCCGCTGCTGACCGTGCTGATCTGGCTGGCCATCGGCTGGGGGCTGACGCCTTTGCGCACCATGGCCCGCAAGCTGCGTGGGCGTAACACCAACACCCTGCAACCGCTGAACGTCAACCCACTGCCGAGCGAACTGGAGCCGATGCAAACCGCGCTCAACCGGCTGCTGGTGCAGATGGACGACCTGCTGGAGCGCGAACGCCGCTTCATCGCCGACGCCGCCCATGAACTGCGCACGCCGTTGGCGATCCTGCGCATTCACGCGCAAAACGCGCAAAACGCTGCGACTGAAGAACAACGGCGTGAGGCCCTGGACTTTTTGGTCAACGGCGTAGACCGCGCCACGCGTATTGGCAGCCAACTGCTGACCATGGCCCGCATCGAGCCGCAGTTGAGCAACCCCGTGCGCAAGCCGGTGCAACTGACGGAACTGGTGCGTGAAGAACTCGCTGAACTTACGCCGCTGGCCATGGAGAAAGGCGTGGAGTTGGTGCTGGAAGGCGATGAGGAATGCTGGGTGCAGACCGAGCCGGTGGCGTTGGCGATTGCACTGCAAAATCTGGTGACCAATGCACTTAACTTTTCGCCGGTGGGTGGCGAGGTGCGGGTGGTGATCGGCGCGCAGGGGTTGAGCGTGGAAGACCAAGGGCCGGGAATTGATGAGGCGGAGATGGGGCGCTTGTTTGAGCGGTTTTACAGCCGGGATAACGCCAATGGCGCGGGGTTGGGGTTGGCGATTGTGGCGATGATTGTGGGCAAGATTGGCAGTACGTTGAGTCTGCGAAATTTGGAGCAGGGCGGCTTGTGCGCGCAACTGAACTTCACGGCTTGCATGGAAGCGCCTGCGGGAATACCACACCGTTGAACGTGTGGGTGCAGCAGTCACAACTGGGCTTCATCTGTTCGGGCGTCAATTGGGGGCTAACCTTTTGCAGCAGGCCTGCCTCGTCGACCCACAAGCCGCTGTAATAGCTGGACTCTCATTTTCATGCAGCGCAACCATCCAGAACACGGGCTCCGGGCGATCCAGGCGAGCGTTGGCTTCGCTGAATACTTTGTCCCATGGCTGACCGACTTTGGATAAGAGAAACCGAAATAGTGGCGTGTAATCGAAGCCGTGCCGTTGATGGCTATGCATTGAAGCGCGTGTGGACAGTGAGCGCTTTGCGCTTTTGGTATGCCGTTCATAGCGATAAGCGAAACAGCTACCGTGGTGCACACCGTGGGGCCGGGTGTTGACTGAGCGGTAGAGGAGGGGCTTTTTCATTACCTCAGAATTCCTTCTGGGGAGGCTTTGTAGATGGCGGCCAAGCGCCTTGGTATTGGAATGAAATTTGATAGTCGAATCGGTTGGGCTCTATCACATGCTGGAAGAGGGGTTGGAGAATAGTTATCCAGCTTGGGAGAACGTTGTAAACGTCTGCATATACTGCGCTTTCCTCGCTCAAACCGAGTGCTTCAAAAGAACGGTCTACATCGACGATATCCGCTGAGTACTCGTCCGCTTTCAAGTCGTCGCTGTGTTTTTCGTACCAGCGCAATCTGATTTTCATAACCATTTTTGGCACTCCTCTTTATCTGTAGATTCGACGTTTTGGGTCCGCCGGCCCGCGACGTTCGGCGGTATAAGGATCAAATGCGCCGAGGTGTTCCAAATCACTCTTTCGATAAACTTCCAGCTCACCTTTCTTGGCGTCCCATTCAAGTAACTTCCTCCCTTTTGCATCGATCCACCGCTCACGTAAGCCAGCCCCGCCTAGTCGTGATGTCACCGGCCTTTGGGGGATCAACCCTGGGAAGCCAGTTATATCTTCGGTTTTTGGTGCTGGAAAGTAATCATGGTCCGGATTTCTCAGGCCTTTGCGTGGTTCATTAACCACCACATACAGCGGCCGAACCCCCGACTCCACCGGGAATACCAGAATAAAATCCCGGTACTCAGGTGGATAAATCGGGTTCACCAGAATCTGCGCCGCCTTCTCCGTCGGCGGGTAAATCCAGATTACCGGCGCTTGCGGCGCGGCCTCCAAAGCGGGAATCCCCAGCGTGTCGCCCGGATCAACCGCAGGCGTCCAGATCAGCTCCACGCCCTCATCCAAATCCGCCACAAACTGATCGCCACGGCTTTGGAACTGCACCACATTGATCATCTGCCAATCGGGGTTGTTGCCCGTGTAAAACCCGTATCCCTTGAGTGTGCCGTCCTCACGCTGTTCGACATGCAAACGCATCTGCGACCGTGCCCGTTGCAGCGAGCGTAATTGCTCCTCGCTGTAGAGCGCGCTATCGCCCAGCGCCGACGGCCATAACAACGCGACCAAACCAGTCAGCAGCCCACCGGCGACAGTGCCAACCGCAGTCGCGGCCGACTCCATTGCCGCCGAACGTAACGCCAACTGCCCCAAACCGACGGGCAGGGCACTGCCGCTGATCTTGCGCAAGGCAACCGCGCCCCGGCTGTCTACCTCGCGGCCACCCAACAGGCTGAAATGGCCATAGTCCTTGAGCAACTCCAACGGTACGTAACCGGTGGGGTCGTTGTAGCGAATGATGCCGTTGGGCAGTTGGCAGGGTTTTGTGAAGACGCAGCCGGGCGGTTTGGCGATTGTTGGCGCTGGGGTGGGAGGCGGCTCAAATAAATCAATCGGCGGTGAATAAGGCGCGCGTTTCGGCTGCGGCGTCAGGATCCGCCGTTTGAGTTGTTCTTCTTCGGTAATGGGGTACGAGCGTTCTGACATGACTGGCTCACTTCCTTGTGTGGGAGTGAGCCTATGAGGTGGGAGCGGAGGCTTATGTCGGCTTCGTTCGATGGTTGGTGTGGGAAAAGGAGACTGGCATTTGGTTCGCCAGGACTGTTTCGATTATTGCGATTTTCGTTTGTTTCGTTTAGCTTTGATTCAACCGAATTGCGTTACACCGGAGCTGCATCATGATCACCAATCAACTCCCCAAAACGATACTGCCGCTGGAAAAGGAAGTCGAAGCCGCCGTGCAAGGCCAGCGAGAACTGGCATCTTTGCTTTCGACCAAATTTGAAACCCAGCGCATCGACATCTTCGACAAAGAAGACAAACCCCACACACTTGTACTCCCGACCTCAGCCCTGCGCCTGTTGGTCGATATCCTGGGCGAATTGGCTATCGGTAACGCCGTTAAGGTCGTGCCGGTGCATGCCGAATTGACCTCTCAGGAGGCCGCCGACCTGCTCAACGTTTCGCGCCCGCACCTGGTCAAGATGCTGGAGGAGGGCGCCATTCCTTTTACAAAAACGGGCCGGCATCGGCGAATCCGGTTTTCGGATCTGATGGCGTTCAAGCAGCGCCGTGATGAAGAAAGCCAAGAGGCAATGGAAGCGCTGGCGCAACAAGCTCAATCGTTGGGAATGGGGTATGACGGATGAGGTGTTCGCCGTTTACCGCGGTATACGATGCGTGTGTTCTCTAGCCGGCGGCACTCCGGGATTTGCTGATGTGGCTTGGTTTGTCGGGACTGTATCGAGCTCGATGGACGAGCCAGATCCATGAGGAGTGGAAGCGCAACGTTCTCAAAAACCGACCGGATCTTACGGCTGAGCAAGTCAATTGCACGTCGGCGCTGATGGATAAGGCGATACCCGATGCAATGGTGACGGGGTACGAGGATCTGTGTTCGAGTTTGGACTTGCCTGATCCTGATGATCGTCATGTGCTGGCGGCGGCGATTCGAAGCAAGGCTGAAGTTATCGTGACCTTCAATTTGAAAGATTTCCCGGCGCATATCCTGGCTGCCTATGACATTGAACCTATGCATCCGGATGACTTTATTTCGGATCTGTGGGATTTGGATCAGGCGGCGGCGTTGGGGGCGGCGCAGAAGCAAAGGCGGACGTTGAAGCGGCCGCCGATGGAGGCTGGGAGTTATCTTGAGGTGTTGATGCGCCAGGGGTTGGTGCAGACGAGTAAGGTGCTTGGGCCATATGGGGTGATGTTGTAGGTTCGAATGAGCGGGCCTATTTGCTCGAACGCTCCCACCGAAATTTTTCGCCACAGATAACGCCTATTAGCCATGCCGCTTTCTGCGCTACTTTCCGCACTGTCACTGCAAATTCAGTGACCGGGCCTGATAACCCGTGGAACAATAGGCGCTCAAGCGTCTCCAGCACCATGCCGGCGCTTTTTTTGCGTCCGCACATCCGTGTTATGGCGGCTGTGCGCGGGAGGCCTTCGGGCCTGCCGGGTTCCTATTGTCCCGGTTTATCAGCCTGCGCACAGCTGCCACCCTTTCGGCTGATAACGAATGTGGCAGCTTCTCGACATTAGGAGCTAAATCCATGAGCATTTCTGACAGGCCATATCCTCGTAATACTGCAACCCACACCACCGCCCAGCCCGGAGGTGCCCAATGATCAACCCACCTCTCAACAAAACCCTCGGCATCATCACCTTCTCCACCTGCGGCAAACAGCCCAACCTGCACCGTCTATTCCGCGTCAATGCCGGCGTGCCCATTCGTGATGCCCTGGAGCATGCTTCCGAGTTGCTGCACTGCTCCAAAATGCTCGCGTTGGATGCTGCCATGGACAAAGACGCGGACCGTTATGCCTGGGCGGCGCATTATTTGGGGGAGATGGCGAAGGCGGTGGTGGATGATTTGGCGAATGGGATGCTGCCCAATGGGGTGATGGAGGAGGGGGAGGCTGTTTCGGTGTAAGCGGGTGGCTTGAGGGTGTGGCGGCTGGCGTCATCGCAGCATAGGTATCTACACAACTTTTGAAGGCCGCCACTTTCTCCTATGGCGAGCAGGCTTGTCCTGCGTTGGGTCGCGAAGCGGCCCCAAACCCTGACACTGAGTACTTTCAGGAAAATTGCAGTGCCTTTACTGGGGCCGCTTCGCAGCCCAACGCAGGACAAGCCTGCTCGCCACAACAGCCCACCTCCCACAGACTTTTAACCGGTTGTGTAGATACCTATGGTCATCGCAGGCAAGCCAGCTCCCACATCGGTCGGTGTACATCTGTTGAAGCAGCGTTAGCAGTAAAAAAGACCTTGGGGCGCCAGGGTCTTTTTTTGCCTGCAGAATCCAGATCAAACGTGCGCGATGTTTGTGTACGGCAGCGAGGCGAAGTCGATCATGTGCCTTACCGTGAGCGGTGTATGACGTTTTGCTCGCGGATCTGTATCTAACGCCCTGCTTTTCAACGCCCTACCATGGCACCCAGCACAATTATGCAGGAGCGACACCATGCCCGAACTGTCCAGCTGGCTTGCTTATGGCCTGATCTCCCTCGGCATGGTGCTGACGCCCGGGCCGAACATGATTTACCTCATTTCCCGCTCGATCTGCCAGGGGCGCACGGCCGGGTTGATTTCCCTCGGTGGCGTTGCCTTGGGTTTCCTTGTTTATATGTTCTGCGCAGCGCTGGGGATTACCGCATTGGTGATGGCGGTGCCTTTTGCCTACGACGCGCTGCGGCTCGGTGGCGCGTTGTACCTGGTGTACCTGGCCTGGCAGGCGGTGAAGCCGGGTGGCCGGTCGCCGTTCCAAGTCCGGGACTTGCCCCAGGACAGCCCGCGAAAGTTGTTCATGATGGGCTTGGTGACCAACCTGCTGAACCCCAAAGTGGCGGTGATGTATTTGTCGTTGTTGCCGCAGTTTATTGACCCGAATGGGCATGGCAGTGTGCTGATGCAATCACTGATCCTGGGTTTTACGCAGATTGCCATCAGCGTGAGCGTCAATGCGGTGATTGCAATGATGGCGGGCTCCATCGCCGTGTTCTTCGTCACCCGTCCACGCTGGCAAGCGGTTCAGCGTTGGGTGATGGGGTCGGTGCTGATGGGCTTGGCGGTGCGGATGGCGGTTGAAGGGCGGCGGTGAAGTCATTCAGCGCGCCATGACGTTGACGATTACATGCAGGATGAACGCGGGGCTGTAGCAGCGCTGGCCGTGTTCGTCCTCGATCCGCCATATGGAAGTGACGGTACACGTCTCTTTGGGCGCGGCGAATTCCACCGTGATATGCACCGGCTGATCACCGACTCACTGGATATCTTTAAGGTAGTCCTTGAGGGTAATCAGCGGGGCGCTTAGCTCGTCAAGGCTGCTGGCCTGTTGCACACCGGTGGACAGTTTGAGCAGTTCACGGCCCAGCACCGTGTCGGCGCCGCCTAGTGCATTTAATGACTGGGCAATGCACTCATTAAGCTTCAGTTGAATGGTCGCTAAATCCCCCTGGCGTACCAACAACCCAAACGCTTCGCGATCATACTCATCCATCACCGGGTCATCGCGCAGCAACGGGCTCGCGCCGTACGTCTCATGCACCAGCTTGAGAGCAAAAAGCGCAACAGCTTCCAGCGTCAATTCCATGGTTCCGATTCCTCATGTCTGCGTTCGCCCACACATACTCACTTTTCTGTGGGCGAAAAAAAAGCCCTTGAATTTCAAGGGCTTTCTTTCGAGCCTGTGTAAGAGCGGGTTAGATCCGGTTTGCTAGTCACCATTAGAAGGTGCATGCGCGCCTACGCACATTCCAGGTCTGCTGATTCACCGGCCTTTGCTCGCCGACCAGCACTCTATATAGCTGCAACCGTGGCCTTTTGGATTAATCGAAAAGAATTTCAGGAAGGGGGTTGACCACATATTTGAATACTGTACTATTCGCCTCCCGCTGACGAGCAGCTTGAAGCCGGTTCTGGTTCAAGTAATTGATTTTGATAAAGAAATCGCTTGACAGCAAATGACGCTGCTGTAGAATGCGCGCCTCGGTTGAGACGAAAGATCTTAACCAACCGCTCTTTAACAACTGAATCAAGCAATTCGTGTGGGTGCTTGTGGAGTCAGACTGATAGTCAACAAGATTATCAGCATCACAAGTTACTCCGCGAGAAATCAAAGATGTAACCAACGATTGCTGAGCCAAGTTTAGGGTTTCTTAAAAACCCAAAGATGTTTGAACTGAAGAGTTTGATCATGGCTCAGATTGAACGCTGGCGGCAGGCCTAACACATGCAAGTCGAGCGGTAGAGAGAAGCTTGCTTCTCTTGAGAGCGGCGGACGGGTGAGTAAAGCCTAGGAATCTGCCTGGTAGTGGGGGATAACGTTCGGAAACGGACGCTAATACCGCATACGTCCTACGGGAGAAAGCAGGGGACCTTCGGGCCTTGCGCTATCAGATGAGCCTAGGTCGGATTAGCTAGTTGGTGAGGTAATGGCTCACCAAGGCGACGATCCGTAACTGGTCTGAGAGGATGATCAGTCACACTGGAACTGAGACACGGTCCAGACTCCTACGGGAGGCAGCAGTGGGGAATATTGGACAATGGGCGAAAGCCTGATCCAGCCATGCCGCGTGTGTGAAGAAGGTCTTCGGATTGTAAAGCACTTTAAGTTGGGAGGAAGGGCATTAACCTAATACGTTAGTGTTTTGACGTTACCGACAGAATAAGCACCGGCTAACTCTGTGCCAGCAGCCGCGGTAATACAGAGGGTGCAAGCGTTAATCGGAATTACTGGGCGTAAAGCGCGCGTAGGTGGTTTGTTAAGTTGGATGTGAAATCCCCGGGCTCAACCTGGGAACTGCATTCAAAACTGACTGACTAGAGT
>NZ_CVTT01000041.1:0-57457 GCF_900006605.1 Pseudomonas sp. 58 R 3
TGTCCAGTCCTGACATAGGTTTACACCTATTTCAGCCTCAAAACGCCCGATGCACCGCATCGGGCGTTTTGTATTTCAGCGATAGATGTGGCCGCTCACTGTTATAGATATGCACGGATTGATCCACCATTCGCGCGGCTTCAGCCGCATCTTTGGGCCGATGCAAGAGAAACTCGGTTTTCAAAATCCCGTTCACTCGTTCGGCCAAAGCATTTTGGTAGCAGTCGTAACCATCGGTCATAGAACACCGGATACCGTGCTTTACATGCAGCCGCTGATAAAGCTCGGAGCAGTATTGGATGCCTCGATCTGAGTGATGAACAAGGTTTTGCTCTGTTTTTCTGCACTTGAGGGCTTTACTGAATGCCTGAATCACAGACTCCGTGTGCAAGCTTTCGTGAACATGATGCCCCACGATCTTCCGAGAGTAGGCGTCAGTCACCAAGCTCAGATAGGCCACGCCCGTTTGAGTGGGCAAGTAGGTGATATCGGCTACCCAAACTTGTTCTGGCGCCGTAGCAACTACCTGTGATGGCCCTTCTTTGAGCAGGTTGGGGTGCCTGTGAAAGCGATGATGACTGTTTGTCGTTTTGTGATAGGCCCGCTTTCGAGGAACCAACTCTCTGCGATCCCGCAAAATGTCGAAAAGGCAGTCTCGACCAACCTTTACCGGGGCTTCGGGCTCGCTATGCATGAGGTTATGAAGCTTTCGGGTTCCAAGCCTAGGTTGTCTGAGGCGCTTTTCGTGCACGAACCCCATAACCTTCTGAGCCTGGAGGGCTCGAGCATTACATGCTCGAATGCGTTTGTAATATGCCTGGCGGGATATCCCGATGAACTGGCAAGCCCGGCTGATACTCAGGTCTTGGACTTTCCTTTGGGAGAGGGCTTGCCGGATCGCTTTTTTACGACAGAGACACCAAAGTCATTCTTGAGTACATCAACAACGGCTTCGAAAAACTGAGCTTTCTGATTGGCTTGAGCGAGTTGCTCTTCAAGCTCTTTGATTCGCTGTTCGGGCGTCAGCGGCTTGTCGGGCTCATCCATGGAACGGGATCTCTTGGTACGAATGGACGCGCTTTGACTCCAGTTCTGTCGACCATGCCTGCGTAGCCAGTTCAACACCGTAGATTTGCCCTGGATGCCGTAGCGCTCTTGAGCCTCTTTATAACTCAACTCGCCTTTTTCGACCTGATCGACGACTGACAATTTAAAGGTCAGCGAGTAGTCACGCTGACTGCGCCTTTTTCCTGAATTCATTACGCCTTCCTGAGATTGGGTCAGAAGGTGTAAACCTTATTCAGGACGGGACACACGCAATAAAAAAGGCCATTCAGTTGAATGGCCTTTTTTGTGTCGCCAGATTTACTCGGCAATCTGCAACTTGCGCGATTCGGTATAGATGTAGCGCACCTTCTCATACTCAAACGGCGAGTTCATCTGACCGTAGCGGAAGCTGGTCTGGTAGCGCTTGTCGACGGCGCGCAGGGCCCAGATTTCCGGGTGGTTTTCGCTGACTTTGGAGACGTTGAGGAAGTTGATCTCGGTCTCGGCGCCGTAGTCGACGATCAGGCCGGTGGTGTCGCGCAGGTTCGAAGGGCCGAAGATCGGCAGCACCAGGTAGGCGCCGCCCGGCACACCGTAGAAACCCAGGGTCTGGCCGAAGTCTTCGCTCTGGCGCGGCAGGCCCATGGCGGTGGCCGGGTCCCACAGGCCGGCGATGCCGATGGTGGTGTTGAGCAGCAGGCGCCCGGTGGTTTCCAGGGAGCGGTGGCCCTTGAGTTGCAGCAGGCTGTTCAACAGGTTGGGCACATCGCCCAGGTTGTTGAAGAAGTTGCTCACGCCGGTGCGCAGGAAGCTTGGGGTGACGTAGGTGTAGCCGTTGACCACGGGCAGGAACACCCATTGGTCGAAGCGGTAGTTGAAGTGGTACACGCGGCGGTTCCACGACTCCAGCGGGTCATAGACGTTAAGTGCCGTCAGCGATGAACGCTCGAACTCACGTTGGTCCAGGCCTGGGTTGAACTTGAGTTTGGTCAAGGGCTCCTTGAAACCATCGGAGTCAACCTTGACCGGCTCGTGGGCCTTGCTGTTGTCGGCATTGGCGACGCCTGCGCACATCAGCGCGGCGAGCAGCAAAAGATATTTAGCCACGGAAGAACTCCAGCATGGCGTCGGCGTTGACGCGGTAATTAAGGTTGCCGCAATGGCCGCCCAGCGGGTAGACGGTCAAGCGATCGCCGAAGGTTTTACGCAGGAAGCCCAGATCGCCAGGGCCGAGGATCACGTCGTCGGCGTTGTGCATGACTGCAATTTTCGGGCTGTCGTGCAGGTAGTCCTTGAGTGCGTACAGGCTGACCTGGTCAACCAGTTGCAGCAGGCTGCCGCCGTCGGAGCGGGCGCGCCACATCGGAATCACTTGTTCGGTGAGGTAGCAGTCGAAGTCGCATTGCAGTGCACGCTTGAGGAACGGCGTGAGGCTGGTGCCTTCGGTGATCGGGTATTTCGGCGGGATGATCAGGCCACGGCGGTTGATCAGGTCCGAAGTAAAGGCAATGTCGGCCGCCGAGAAGCGGAACGAGGTGCCGATCAGCATGGCCATCTGTTCGTTGGTCAGGTGCTGCTTGGAGTTCTGGAAGTCGTAGAGCAGGGCGTCATTGAGGTCGATGTAGCCCTTTTGCTGGAAATAGCGCGTCAGTTTGGCCAGCACCAGCTCATAGAAGGTAGTGGTGTTGTTGATGCCCTTGACCTCGGTCTGTACCAGCTTGTCCAGGTTGGTGATCGAGGTGTAGAGGTTGACCGGCGGGTTGAGCAGCAGCACTTTCTTGAAGTTGAAGCTGCGGCGGGTCTCGTCGAGCTTGCTGACAAACGCTGCATCCAGGGCGCCGAGGCTGTAGCCGGTGAGGTAGTAGTCGGTCACCGGCAGCGAGGCGTTCTGCGCGCGCACCGCTTGCATCACGCGGTACATGTCTTCGGCGTCTTCCTGGGTGATACCCGGCGTGGCGAAGCGCGAGGCGGCGCTGATGAAGTCGAAGCTGGTGGGCGATGACAGCTGCACCACGTGGTAGCCGGCCTGGTAATAGAGCTTTTTCAGGTATTCGTTGATGCTGCTGTCAAACCGGGCGCCCGTGCCGGCGATCAGGAAGATCAGCGGCGCAGCGTGGTCCTGTTTGGCGATGCGGTAGGTGAGTTTCTTCACTGCCCAGAAGTTGTCCGGCAGGCTGAACTCACGCTCTGGGCGCATGTTGAGGGTGTAATCGGACTGGTTGATCTCGTCGTTGCTGGGCAATTTGGGCCGCAGGTCCGGCGGGGTGGTGGCAATGGTCGCCTCGAACGGGTTCGTCAAAGGGAAGCCATAAGTGGCCTGGTCGACATCGACGGCCAGTGCTGACGCACTCAAAAATAGGCTGCCCAGCAAGGCAGCGCAGCGCAAGGAACGGAGCATGACTTAATCCCTAAGAGGAAACGTGCTGAATGAAGTTCGCAGGCTATGACCACCGCGTTGCCACCGAAGTGCCAGCCCTCGGCACTAAAAGTCGGAAAAAACCACGGAATCGGGGTAATAGTAGCGAGAAGATACACTTTGCAGCGCCTTGATGAACAGTTATCTGCGTACACACCTTGCTAACGGCCGCCGTGGGATTAAGCTGAGCGCCGTTTTTGCCTATCGGAGTTCGCCATGTCCCGTCGTTTGCCACTTATCCTGCTGCTTATCGCCTTGCCGTTATGGCTGGCCGCCAGTTATGGCGCCCGTTACGGTTTTATGGAAGACGGCCAGTGGGTGGGGGTCTGCGTCGATGAGGCGAGCCGCTGGGAATGCCAGCTGCGCTCGAACCTGGGGCTGATGATTCACTTCAAGGTGTTGGGCTGGGCGGCGTTGGTGACGTCGGTGCTGGCGTTTTTTGTGCCGGGCCGCGTCGGCTGGGGGTTGGCGGTGCTGGGGATGGTGTTCGGGCTGCCGGCGCTGGCGTTGTATAACACCACGTTTGCGGTGTTTGCGGTGGTGATTGCGGGGTTGCGATTGGTCAGGAAGCCTCGTGTTGTCGGATAGGGCCTATTCGCGAGCAAGCCCGCTCCCACAATTGACCGAGTACATCCCTTGAAATGCGGTCGAATGTGGGAGCTGGCTTGTCGAATCGTCGCACCGCTGCGATGGCGATGTCAGCCCTTACGCACCCGCAAGCACCGCCACAAAGCCACCACCATCAACCCGCTGACCACCGCCCAACCCCACGCCTGCTGGTTCAGCAACCCTTCGCGATACAGCTGCGGCGCAATGCCGGCGCCAATAATGAAGGCCAGCAGCGCAATCTCCCGACGCGGGCCGGTGACCGGGCGAACCAGGTAAACCAGAGCCGGCAACACCAGCGCCGCACTTGGAAAGCTGCGATAGCGCGGGTCGAACACCAGCGCCAGCATCATCACTGCCCCTGCGAACCCGGCGATTGCCACCAGCCAGCCGGCGCGCTGTTCCAGCCAGTTGAAGCTCCGTTCACGCCAGCCTTCCCGGGCACTCAGCGCCAGTGCAGCATGGGCCAGCACGAGCAGGTTCAGCATCACCAGCAAGCCTGCCCACACCCATTCATCGTTGAAGCGCGCTGTGACGCGGGTCAGTTCAGCCCAGGTGCCGATGGAGCAGGCCGCCACTGCACCGAGCAGTGGCAGCAACAGCGCGGCACGGGTGCTGCGCGCCCGACCACCCAGCGCCAGGGTGCCCAGCAGGATCAGGCCGCCGACGCCCAGCCACAGCGGCCAATACGGCACGTTGCTCACCGGCCCGGCAAGAATGCCCTTATCCTGGCGGTCGGCATCAAACAGGCCCCAGTAACCACCGACGGCACCTTCGCTGGCGCGTTTCCAGGGTTGGTCAAACGCTTCGATCAGGTTGTAGCGCCAGCCATTGGCTTCGGCCATGGCCACGAAACCGCGCATGAACTTGGCCTCGTTGACCCGGCTTGGCACCGCGGTTTCGCGCTGGCGGCCTTCGCTGGGCCAGCCGGTCTCGCCGATCAGCACATCTTTAGGCGCGAATTTGTTGCCGAAGGTCTGGCGCACATCACCCACATGCTTGAGGGCTTGATCGATGCCCGATGGGTCGTCTTCCCAGTAGGGCAGCAGGTGAATGGTCAGGAAATCCACCGCCGGGGCGATTTCCGGGTGCTGCAGCCAGAATTCCCACACATCGGCATAAGTGACCGGCTGCTTGATCTGGCTTTTGACCTGATGGATCAGCGTCACCAACTGCTTGGCGGTGACTTCCTTGCGCAGCAGGGCCTCGTTACCGACGATCACCGAAGTGACCACATCGGGGTTGGCATTGGCAGCAGCAATCAGTTCTTTGATTTCTTTTTCGGTGGCCACCGGGTCACTGCTGACCCAGGCGCCGGCCATCAACTTCAAACCATGGGCGCGCGCCATGCCCGGCAGGGCTTCCAGGCCGGTCATGGAGTAAGTGCGGATGCATTCAAAACGGGTGGCCAGCAGTGCCAGGTCGGCGTCCATGCGCTCGGGGCGCAGTTTGAACGGTTGGTCGAACGGCGACTGGTCCTTGTCGAACGGCGTATAGGACGCGCATTGCATCTTGTGGCTGGCACTGGCCACATCCGGCAGCACCACCGGCCGGCCGAGGCCGTACCAGTAGCCGACAAGGGCAAGCACGCCGAGGATCAAGGCGCAGAAATAGGGCAGGGCAGGGAAGCGGGCAGTCGCGGGCATGGTCAGCTTATCTGGGGGAGCAAAGGCGCGCATCTTACCCGGATTTGGCCCGTCCCAGTGGGGCTGCATAATTTAGACATGCAAAGTTCGGGCGGGAAATTGACGCCAAGTCCTAGGAACTATCCTGCTGGCGATGTGATGTCGTTTCTTGCTTACCCGAGGTCGCTGACAGAGCAGGTCCAAGGTCCCGGCAGGTTGATGATCCAAGTGTCAGCACTCCACTGGCGGGGCACCACCGTGATCGACGCGCGTGAAGGGGGCGCGATGCACCCTATAACAACAGGTTGACGTCGCTCGGCATCCGCCGGGCGCAGCACTTTCGGGGAAGTATTATGAAGATGCGACGACTCTTGGGCGCAGCTGCCACTCTGGTAGTTGCGATGGGCTCCACACTGGCCAGCGCCGACAGCAAAACCCTGAGCATCGGCTATGTAGATGGTTGGTCCGACAGCGTTGCCACGACCCATGTGGCGGCCGAGGTGATCAAGCAAAAACTGGGTTACGACGTGAAACTGCAAGCCGTCGCCACCGGGATCATGTGGCAGGGCGTCGCCACCGGCAAGCTCGACGCCATGCTGTCCGCCTGGCTGCCTGTGACCCACGGTGAGTATTGGACCAAGAACAAGGACAAGGTGGTCGACTACGGCCCCAACTTCAAGGATGCGAAGATCGGCTTGATCGTGCCGGAGTACGTCAAGGCCAAGTCCATCGAAGACCTCAAGACCGACACCACCTTCAAAAACAAGATCGTCGGCATCGACGCCGGTTCAGGCGTGATGCTCAAGACCGACGAAGCGATCAAAGCCTATGGCCTGGACTACAAACTGCAAGCCAGCTCGGGCGCCGCGATGATCGCCGAGCTGACCCGCGCCGAAGACAAGCAGGAATCCATTGCCGTGACCGGCTGGGTGCCGCACTGGATGTTTGCCAAGTGGAAACTGCGTTTCCTCGACGACCCAAAAGGGATTTATGGTGCTGCTGAGACCGTCAACAGCATCGGCAGCAAGGGCCTGGAAAAGAAAGCGCCGGAAGTCGCCGCGTTCCTGAAGAAATTCCAGTGGGCCTCCAAGGACGAAATCGGCGAAGTCATGCTGGCGATTCAAGAGGGCGCCAAGCCTGATGCCGCGGCCAAGGATTGGGTCGCCAAGCACCCTGAACGTGTGGCCGAGTGGACCGCCAAATAAAGCACTGACGCTTCACAAGCCCCACCACAACCCAATGTGGGAGCGGGCTTGCCCGCAATTGGGGTGTATCAGTCAGCCTATGCATTGACTGATACGCCGCCTTCGCGAGCAAGCCCGCTCCCACATTTTTTTGCCTGTATTCAGGCTGTTGTTTATTTGTTGCCCGCAAAACTTGCTAAGTGGCCATCTCGATCTACTACTAAGGTCGTCTGGAACCTGTTCCGCAGCCGCATACAGTGGATATGTTCCAAAATAATAAAAAGCTGTGCTGCGAGGATAAAAACAATGAACGACAGCATTTACCTCTCGATTCAAAACAGCCCGCGTTTCAAGGAGCTGGTCAGAAAAAGGGAAAGGTTCGCCTGGATTCTCTCGGCGATCATGCTAGGGCTTTACTCCGCTTTCATCCTGTTGATTGCCTACGGGCCACAAGTGCTGGGGGCCAAACTCAGCCCCGGCTCATCCATCACCTGGGGCATCCCCATCGGGGTCGGCCTGATTGTCTCGGCCTTTGTCCTCACCGGCATCTATGTACGACGCGCCAACGGCGAATTCGACGACCTGAACAATGCGATTCTCAAGGAGGCTGCGCAATGATCCGTCGTCTATTGGCTGTACTTGGCGCTTCGGTCTTTGCGCCCGCCGTTTGGGCGGCGGATGCATTGACCGGTGAAGTGCACAAACAACCGCTGAACGTTGCAGCGATCCTGATGTTCGTGGTCTTCGTCGGCGCGACGCTGTGCATCACTTACTGGGCATCCAAACGCAACAAGTCGGCGGCCGACTACTATGCGGCCGGCGGCAAGATCACCGGTTTCCAGAACGGCCTGGCGATTGCCGGTGACTATATGTCGGCGGCGTCCTTCCTGGGGATTTCCGCGCTGGTGTTCACCTCCGGCTACGATGGGCTGATCTACTCGATCGGCTTTCTGGTGGGCTGGCCGATCATTCTGTTCCTGATCGCCGAGCGCCTGCGTAACCTGGGCAAGTACACCTTTGCCGACGTGGCGTCCTATCGCCTCGGGCAAACCCAGATCCGCAGCCTGTCGGCCTGTGGTTCGCTGGTGGTGGTGGCGTTTTACCTGATCGCGCAAATGGTGGGGGCGGGCAAGCTGATCCAGCTGCTGTTCGGCCTGGACTACCACGTCGCGGTGATCCTGGTAGGTATCCTGATGTGCATGTACGTGCTGTTCGGCGGCATGCTGGCGACCACTTGGGTGCAGATCATCAAGGCGGTGCTGTTGCTGTCCGGTGCCTCGTTCATGGCGCTGATGGTGATGAAGCACGTCAACTTCGACTTCAACATGCTGTTTTCCGAGGCGATCAAGGTTCACCCTAAAGGTGAGGCGATCATGAGCCCTGGCGGCCTGGTGAAAGATCCGATTTCGGCATTCTCGTTGGGCCTGGCGCTGATGTTCGGTACGGCCGGCCTGCCGCATATCCTGATGCGCTTCTTCACCGTCAGCGACGCCAAGGAAGCGCGTAAGAGCGTGCTGTACGCTACCGGTTTCATTGGCTACTTCTATATCCTGACGTTCATCATCGGCTTCGGCGCGATTCTGCTGGTGAGCACCAACCCGGCGTTCAAGGATGCTGCTGGCGCCTTGCTCGGCGGTAACAACATGGCGGCGGTGCACCTGGCCAACGCGGTGGGTGGCAGTATTTTCCTGGGCTTCATCTCGGCCGTGGCGTTTGCCACTATCCTGGCAGTGGTTGCCGGTTTGACCCTGGCCGGTGCTTCGGCGGTGTCCCATGACCTGTACGCCAGTGTGATCAAGAAGGGCAAGGCCAACGACAAAGATGAGATTCGCGTGTCGAAGATCACCACCGTGGCGTTGGGCGTGTTGGCAATCGGCCTGGGTATCCTGTTCGAAAGCCAGAACATTGCGTTCATGGTCGGCCTGGCATTCTCGATTGCGGCCAGCTGTAACTTCCCGGTACTGCTGCTTTCCATGTACTGGAAAAACCTCACCACCCGTGGCGCCATGATTGGCGGCTGGCTGGGCTTGATCAGCGCCGTCGGCCTGATGATCCTCGGCCCGACCATCTGGGTGTCGATCCTGCACCATGAAAAAGCCATCTTCCCTTACGAGTACCCGGCGCTGTTCTCGATGATCATTGCGTTCGTCGGCATCTGGTTCTTCTCGATCACCGACAAGTCGGCGGCGGCAGAGAAAGAGCGTGCGCTGTACTTCCCGCAGTTTGTGCGTTCGCAGACTGGCCTGGGGGCAAGTGGGGCGGTTAACCACTAATATTTGGAACGGCTACAAAAAATGCCCCGGTCGTGAGATCGGGGCATTTTTTTACTTTTATTGGTAACGGATTTCACAAAACAGTTTCTCAACTCCTGCATCAATAAAATGCCTCTACACCGATCGTTCCCATGCTCCGCGTGGGAATGCAGCCACGCACGCTCTGCGTCCCGATTGGCGCTGGCCTCAGATGTTGCGCAATGGGGCGCGGAGCGTCACGGGAGGCATTCCCACGCAGAGCGTGGGAACGATCATCAGGCTGCACAAATAAAAACGGCCTCCCTGGATAAGGAGGCCGCTTTTTATTACCAAGCCATCAGATGCTTACTTGCGATCTTCCAGTTTGGTGATATCACGCGACTCGTAGCCGGTGTACAGCTGGCGCGGACGGCCAATCTTGTACGGGCTGGAGAGCATTTCTTTCCAGTGCGAGATCCAGCCGACAGTACGTGCCAGGGCGAAGATCACGGTGAACATGCTGGTTGGAATGCCGATCGCCTTGAGGATGATCCCCGAGTAGAAGTCGACGTTCGGGTACAGCGAGCGTTCGATGAAGTACGGGTCGGTCAGGGCGATCTCTTCCAGGCGCATGGCCAGTTCGAGTTGCGGATCGTTCTTGATGCCCAGTTCCTTCAACACTTCGTCGCAGGTCTTCTTCATCACGGTGGCGCGCGGGTCACGGTTCTTGTAGACGCGGTGACCGAAGCCCATCAGCTTGAACGGGTCGTTCTTGTCCTTGGCCTTGGCGATGAACTTGTCGATGTTCGAGACATCGCCGATTTCATCCAGCATGGTCAATACGGCTTCGTTCGCACCGCCGTGGGCAGGGCCCCACAGTGCGGCGATACCGGCGGCAATACAGGCGAACGGGTTGGCACCCGAAGAGCCGGCCAGGCGTACGGTAGAGGTGGAGGCGTTCTGTTCGTGGTCGGCGTGGAGGATGAAGATCTTGTCCATCGCAGCGGCCAGCACCGGGCTGATCGGTTTGATCTCGCACGGAGTGTTGAACATCATGTGCAGGAAGTTTTCCGCGTACGTCAGGTCGTTGCGCGGGTACATCATGGGTTGGCCCATGGAGTACTTGTAAACCATTGCGGCCAGGGTGGGCATCTTGGCAACCAGGCGGATCGCGGAAATTTCGCGATGCTGCGGGTTATTGATGTCCAGGGAGTCGTGATAGAAGGCCGACAGGGCGCCGACTACGCCGCACATGACGGCCATCGGGTGGGCGTCGCGACGGAAGCCGTTGAAGAAGGTCTTCAACTGCTCGTGAACCATGGTGTGGTTCTTCACGGTGCTGACGAACTGGGCTTTCTGCTCGGCTGTTGGCAATTCGCCATTTAGCAGCAGGTAGCAGGTTTCCAGGTAGTCCGACTGTTCAGCAAGCTGTTCGATCGGGTAGCCGCGGTGCAGCAAAATACCATTGTCACCATCGATGTAGGTGATCTTCGACTCGCAAGAGGCGGTCGACATGAAGCCTGGGTCGAATGTGAAACGGCCCGTGGCCGTCAGGCCCCGTACGTCGATAACATCGGGACCAACGGTGCCGGTTAAAATGGGCAGCTCGACGGGGGCTGCGCCCTCGATGATCAACTGCGCTTTTTTGTCAGCCATGTGGCCTCCTATTTATGCTTCAAATCATCAGACAGACCCCCCACGCAGGGCCCGCACCACTATATTGATATAAATCCAGATGTCAATTTGCCTAAAGTCTTGCTCCAGAAGGCTTTAACCATACTTTTTCGTCGAAATTGACTGCCATTTACGCCTTTTATACCGCCAGCGCAATCAGCTATTAGGGTGAGGAGTGCGCGTTGTCATTAGTAACCTAACTGTCTATACTCGGCCACCGACCGCCAAGGGCTTTTGGGCTTGCTTTCATTGGGGGTCGCACTCCCTGGGTGGTGCTTACCTGACCAGTGCACTCCCCAACAACTTTGCCCTGATTGTTAGGGGCTCTTCAGTGTGAAAAAAAGCCGTGAATAGCCAACGACCTGTAAACCTAGACCTAAGGACCATCAAACTCCCCATCACCGGCGTTACGTCGTTCCTGCACCGTGTTTCCGGCATCATCCTGTTCCTGGGCTTGGGCATCATGCTTTATGCATTGAGCAAATCCCTGGGTTCCGAGGAAGGATACGCCGAGGTGAAGGCATGCTTGACCAGCCCGCTGGCCAAGTTCGTAGCATGGGGCCTCCTGTCCGCTCTGCTGTATCACCTGGTTGCCGGTGTGCGCCACTTGATCATGGATGCGGGTATCGGTGAGACGCTCGAAGGCGGCCGCCTGGGCTCGAAAATCATCATCGCCATTTCCGTGGTGCTGATCGTTCTGGCAGGAGTTTGGATATGGTAACCAGCGTTACGAACCTTTCGCGTTCGGGCCTCTATGACTGGATGGCACAGCGTGTGTCTGCGGTCGTTCTCGCGGCTTATTTCATTTTCCTGATCGGATACCTCGTCGCAAACCCGGGCATCGGCTATGAGCAATGGCATGGCCTGTTTGCCCACAATGCGATGCGAATCTTCAGCCTGCTGGCCCTTGTAGCCCTGGGCGCTCACGCCTGGGTCGGCATGTGGACCATCGCGACCGACTACCTCACGCCAATGGCGCTGGGCAAGTCCGCGACTGCAGTCCGTTTTCTCTTCCAGGCAGTCTGCGGCATTGCGATGTTCGCTTACTTCGTCTGGGGTGTGCAGATTCTTTGGGGTATCTGATTCATGGCTAACATTCCAACTATTTCCTTCGACGCCATCATTATTGGTGGCGGCGGTGCCGGCATGCGCGCAGCGCTGCAGCTGGCCCAGGGTGGTCACAAGACTGCCGTGATCACCAAGGTGTTCCCGACTCGTTCCCATACCGTATCGGCCCAGGGTGGCATCACTTGCGCCATCGCCTCCGCCGACCCGAACGATGACTGGCGCTGGCACATGTACGATACCGTCAAGGGTTCCGACTATATCGGTGACCAGGACGCTATCGAGTACATGTGTCAGGAAGGCCCGGCCGCGGTGTTCGAGCTGGACCACATGGGTCTGCCGTTCTCCCGTACCGAGCAAGGCCGTATCTACCAGCGTCCATTCGGCGGCCAGTCGAAGGATTACGGTAAAGGCGGGCAGGCTGCCCGTACGTGCGCCGCTTCCGACCGTACCGGTCACGCACTGTTGCACACCCTTTATCAGGGCAACCTGAAAGCCGGTACCACGTTCCTGAACGAGTACTACGCGGTTGACCTGGTGAAGAACGCCGACGGCGCCTTCGTCGGTGTGATCGCCATCTGCATCGAAACCGGTGAAACCACCTACATCCGCGCCAAGGCTACTGTACTGGCAACCGGCGGTGCAGGTCGTATCTATGCGTCGACCACCAATGCCCTGATCAACACCGGTGACGGCGTCGGCATGGCCCTGCGTGCTGGCGTGCCGGTACAAGACATTGAGATGTGGCAGTTCCACCCGACCGGTATCGCCGGCGCCGGTGTACTGGTTACAGAAGGTTGCCGTGGTGAAGGTGGTTACCTGATCAACAAGCACGGCGAGCGTTTCATGGAGCGTTATGCTCCGAACGCCAAGGACCTTGCCGGTCGTGACGTTGTGGCCCGTTCGATGGTTAAGGAAATCATCGCCGGCAACGGCTGTGGCCCGAACGGCGACCACGTACTGCTCAAACTCGATCACCTCGGTGAGGAAGTGTTGCACAGCCGCCTGCCAGGCATCTGCGAACTGTCCAAGACTTTTGCGCACGTTGACCCGGTGCTTGCTCCGGTGCCGGTTGTTCCAACCTGCCACTACATGATGGGCGGCGTGCCGACCAACATTCATGGCCAGGCGATCACCCAGAACGCCGACGGCGTGGACGAGATCATCCACGGTCTGTTCGCCGTAGGCGAAGTGGCCTGCGTATCGGTACACGGTGCCAACCGCCTGGGCGGCAACTCGCTGCTCGACCTGGTGGTATTCGGTCGCGCTGCCGGCCTGCACCTGGAAAAAGCCCTGACCGACGGCATCGAATACGATGACGCCACCGACGCCAACATCGAGGCCGCCCTGGCGCGCCTGAACGCTCTGAACGAGCGTACCGATGGCGAAGACGTGGCTACCCTGCGTCGCGAACTGCAAAGCTGCATGCAGAACTACTTCGGTGTATTCCGTACCGGCGAATACATGCAGAAGGGTATTGCCCAGCTGGCCGACCTGCGCACGCGCATCGCCAACGTCAAGATCAACGATAAGAGCCAGGCGTTCAACACCGCTCGTATCGAAGCCCTTGAGCTGCAAAACCTGCTGGAAGTGGCTGAAGCCACTGCGATCGCCGCCGAGGTTCGTAAAGAATCCCGTGGTGCCCACGCCCGTGAAGACTTTGAAGATCGCGACGACGAAAACTGGTTGTGCCACACCCTGTACTTCCCGGGTGACAAGCGCGTAACCAAACGTGCCGTGAACTTCTCGCCGAAGACGGTGCCGACGTTTGAACCGAAGATTCGGACTTACTAAGGGTGGCTGCCATGTTGAAAGTCAGTGTTTACCGCTACAACCCTGATCAGGACGCCGCGCCGTTCATGCAGGAATTTCAGGTCGATACCGGTGGTAAAGACCTGATGGTGCTGGATGTACTGGCACTGATCAAAGAGCAGGACGAAGGTTTTTCCTACCGTCGCTCTTGCCGTGAGGGCGTTTGTGGCTCCGACGGCATGAACATCAACGGCAAGAACGGCCTGGCGTGCATCACGCCGCTGTCTGCTGTTGTTAAGGGTAACAAGCTGATCGTTCGTCCACTGCCAGGTTTGCCGGTTATCCGTGACCTGGTGGTCGATATGAGCATCTTCTACAAGCAATACGAGAAAGTTAAGCCGTTCCTGCAGAACGACACGCCGGCTCCGGCCATCGAGCGTCTGCAGTCCCCTGAAGAGCGTGAAAAGCTCGACGGTCTGTACGAGTGCATCCTGTGCGCTTGCTGCTCGACCTCGTGCCCGTCCTTCTGGTGGAACCCGGACAAGTTCCTGGGTCCAGCTGCCCTGCTGCAAGCGTACCGCTTCCTGGCAGACAGCCGTGACACCAAGACGTCCGAGCGTCTGGCTTCACTGGATGACCCGTTCAGCGTATTCCGCTGCCGCGGGATCATGAACTGCGTCAACGTATGTCCCAAAGGCCTGAACCCGACTAAGGCCATTGGTCACATCCGTAACATGCTGCTGCAAAGCGGCGTGTAAGCGACGTTGTAGCAAAGCAGGACCGTTGTGCCCGTAAATGCTACGGCGCAGGCTTCAACCGGCGCCGTAGTTTTAACTTGAGCAGCGACTTACAAAGCCGCAGCTCTTATTTTGAAGAAATGAGACAAGCAGGGGCATTCGGGTTGGTACCCGAACTATCAGCGTGATCCTAAGTGGCTTGTTTTGGTCGCTGCACTTGGCCTTTTGCAAGCAAACTCGGTGTTTTCGCCGGTGGTGTCCCCAAATCGAGGGTGACCAAGCATGCAAGAAAGCGTGATGCAGCGCATGTGGAACAGCGGCTATCTTTCAGGTGGTAACGCTGCCTATGTGGAAGAGCTTTATGAGCTCTACCTGCACGACCCTAACGCTGTGCCAGAAGAATGGCGCACCAAATTTCAGACGTTGTCTTCAGACGGCAACGCTGCCACCGATGTATCGCACGCAACAATTCGCGATCAATTTGTGCTGCTGGCAAAGAACCAGCGCCGCGCCCAACCGGTTTCCGCCGGTAGCGTGAGCAGCGAGCATGAGAAGAAGCAAGTTGAAGTATTGCGACTGATCCAGGCTTACCGGATGCGTGGCCACCAGGCGGCCCAGCTTGACCCGCTGGGGCTCTGGAAGCGTCCTGCACCTGCTGACCTGTCGATCAATCATTACGGCTTGACCAATGCCGATCTTGATACGACCTTCCGTGCCGGCGACCTGTTCATCGGCAAAGAGGAAGCGAGCCTACGCGAAATTCACGAAGCGTTGCAGCAGACATATTGCCGCACCATCGGCGCTGAATTTACGCACATCACCGATTCCGAGCAGCGCCACTGGTTCCAGCATCGTCTGGAAGGTGTGCGTGGCCGTCCGGTTTTGTCCGCCGACGTGCGCAGCCACTTGCTGGAGCGCGTGACCGCGGCCGAAGGCCTCGAGAAATACCTGGGCACCAAATACCCGGGCACCAAGCGTTTCGGCCTGGAAGGCGGCGAAAGCCTGATTCCAATGCTCGACGAGCTGATCCAGCGTTCCGGTTCCTATGGCACCAAGGAAGTCGTGATCGGCATGGCTCACCGTGGTCGCCTGAACGTGTTGGTCAACACCTTCGGCAAGAACCCGCGTGAACTGTTCGACGAGTTCGAAGGCAAGAAGAAGGTCGAGCTGGGTTCCGGTGACGTTAAATACCACCAGGGCTTCTCGTCCAACGTAATGACCACCGGCGGTGAAGTTCACCTGGCCATGGCCTTCAACCCGTCCCACCTGGAAATCGTTTCGCCAGTGGTCGAGGGTTCGGTGCGTGCCCGTCAGGATCGTCGTAACGATTCCACCGGTGAGAAAGTCCTGCCGATTTCCATCCACGGTGACGCGGCATTCGCCGGTCAAGGCGTGGTCCTGGAAACGTTCCAGATGTCGCAGACCCGCGGCTTCAAGACCGGCGGTACGGTTCACATCGTCATCAACAACCAGGTCGGTTTCACCATCAGCAACCCGCTCGACGCGCGCTCGACCGAGTACGCGACCGACGTTGCCAAGATGATCCAGGCGCCGATCCTCCATGTGAATGGTGATGATCCGGAAGCCGTGTTGTTCGTGACCCAGCTCGCCATCGACTACCGCATGCAGTTCAAGCGTGACGTGGTCATCGACCTGGTTTGCTACCGCCGTCGCGGTCACAACGAAGCGGATGAGCCGAGCGGCACCCAGCCGTTGATGTACCAGCAGATCACCAAGCAGCGCACCACCCGTGAACTGTACGCCGACAGCCTGATTACGGCCGGCGTGGTTGACGATGCGCGTGTTCAGGCGAAAATCGATGAATACCGCAACGCGCTGGACAACGGCCTGCATGTAGTGAAAAGCCTGGTTAAAGAGCCGAACAAAGAGCTGTTCGTGGACTGGCGCCCCTACCTGGGCCACGCCTGGACGGCGCGTCACGACACTTCGTTCGACCTCAAGACCCTGCAGGAACTGTCCGCCAAGCTGCTGGAAATTCCAGATGGCTTCGTGGTGCAGCGCCAGGTTGCGAAGATCTACGAAGACCGTCAGAAGATGCAAGCCGGCGGCCTGCCGATCAACTGGGGTTACGCCGAAACCATGGCGTACGCGACCCTGGCGTTCGAAGGTCACCCGATCCGCATGACCGGCCAGGACATCGGCCGCGGTACGTTCTCGCACCGTCATGCTGTGTTGCACAACCAGAAAGATGCGGGCACCTACATCCCGTTGCAGAACCTGTACGAAGGCCAGCCACGTTTCGACCTGTACGATTCGTTCCTGTCCGAAGAAGCCGTACTGGCGTTCGAATACGGTTACTCGACCACCACGCCACAGGCGCTGGTGATCTGGGAAGCCCAGTTCGGCGACTTCGCCAACGGTGCCCAGGTGGTTATCGACCAGTTCATCACCAGCGGCGAGCACAAGTGGGGCCGTCTGTGCGGTCTGACCATGCTGCTGCCACACGGTTATGAAGGTCAGGGTCCGGAGCACTCCTCGGCCCGTCTGGAGCGTTACCTGCAGCTGTGCGCCGAGCACAACATCCAGGTGTGCGTGCCGACTACGCCGGCCCAGATCTACCACTTGCTGCGTCGCCAGGTGATCCGCCCGCTGCGCAAGCCGCTGGTAGTGCTGACCCCGAAATCGCTGTTGCGTCACAAATTGGCCATCTCGACCCTGGAAGATCTGGCCGACGGTTCGTTCCAGACCGTGATTCCAGAAATCGACACCCTGGACGCAGCCAAGGTCACTCGCCTGATCCTGTGCAGCGGCAAGGTTTACTACGACTTGCTGGAAAAACGCCGTGCCGAAGGCCGCGAAGACATCGCCATCGTGCGTATCGAGCAGCTTTACCCGTTCCCGGAAGACGACCTGATGGAGGCCATCGCGCCTTACACCAACCTCACCCATGCGGTGTGGTGCCAGGAAGAACCGATGAACCAGGGCGCGTGGTACAGCAGCCAGCATCATTTGCGTCGCAGCATCGGTAACCACAAAACAGGCCTGGGCCTGGAGTACGCCGGTCGTGATGCTTCTGCTGCACCTGCGTGTGGTTATGCGTCGATGCACGCCGAGCAGCAGGAAAAACTGCTGCAAGATGCTTTCACTGTTTAACGCCTTCGCGCTGACTGAAACCGAATTTTAAGGACCCACAGATAATGGCTATCGAAATCAAAGCCCCGTCATTCCCGGAATCGGTTGCCGATGGCACCGTTGCCACCTGGCACAAGAAACCAGGCGACGCTGTAAAGCGTGACGACCTGATCGTCGACATCGAGACCGACAAAGTCGTTCTGGAAGTGTTGGCCGAAGCTGACGGCGTGCTGGGCGCGATCGTGGCTGAAGAGGGCGCTACCGTCCTGTCGAACCAGATCCTGGGCTCGATCGAAGCGGGCGGCGCTGCTGCACCTGCTCCGGCCGCCGCTGCTGCTCCAGCTGCCGCACCTGCTGCTGCCGCTCCGGCTGCGGGTGGTGAAGACCCGATCGCTGCACCGGCTGCGCGTCAGCTGGCTGAAGAAAACGGCATCAACCTGGCGTCCCTCAAGGGCACCGGCAAAGACGGCCGCGTCACCAAGGAAGACGTGGTTGCGGCTGTTGAAGCCAAGAAAAACGCTCCGGCTGCCGTACCGGCCAAGGCTGCAGCACCTGCTGCCGCTGCGCCTGTGTTCGCTGCTGGCGACCGCACCGAGAAGCGCGTGCCGATGACCCGCGTGCGTGCCACCGTGGCCAAGCGTCTGGTTGAAGCACAGTCGAACATGGCGATGCTGACCACCTTCAACGAAGTCGACATGACCGAAGTCATGGCCCTGCGTTCGAAGTACAAGGATCTGTTCGAGAAGTCCCACAATGGCGTGCGCCTGGGCTTCATGTCGTTCTTCGTCAAAGCGGCCACCGAAGCGCTGAAACGCTTCCCGGCAGTCAACGCTTCCATCGACGGCAGCGACATCGTTTACCACGGCTATGCAGACGTCGGCGTTGCCGTGTCCAGCGACCGTGGCCTGGTAGTACCGGTTCTGCGTAACGCCGAGCTGATGAGCCTGGCTGAAATCGAAGGCGGCATCGCCGGCTTCGGCAAGAAAGCCCGTGACGGCAAGCTGACCATCGACGAGATGACCGGCGGTACCTTCACCATCACCAACGGTGGTACCTTCGGTTCGATGATGTCGACCCCGATCGTCAACCCGCCGCAAGCTGCGATCCTGGGCATGCACAACATCATCCAGCGTCCGATGGCCATCAACGGCCAAGTCGTGATCCGCCCGATGATGTACCTGGCGCTGTCGTACGATCACCGCCTGATCGATGGTAAAGAAGCCGTGACTTTCCTGGTAACCATCAAGAACCTGCTGGAAGACCCGGCTCGTCTGCTGCTGGATATCTGATAGAAGCAGCTTCACGTTGCGAGCTACAAGCTGTAGGAACAAGCAGCTTGGCTTGCAACGTGTGGCTAGAAGCTTGTCGCAAATAGAGGATCTATTTTCATGACACAGAAATTTGACGTTGTAGTGATTGGTGCCGGTCCTGGCGGCTACGTTGCCGCGATCAAGGCCGCACAACTGGGCCTCTCGACTGCTTGCATCGAAAAATACACCGACAAGGAAGGCAAACTGGCGCTGGGCGGTACTTGCCTGAACGTCGGTTGCATTCCTTCCAAGGCGCTGCTGGACAGCTCCTGGAAATTCCACGAAGCCCAGGACGGTTTCGCGATCCACGGCATCAACCATGCTGGCGTGACCATGGACGTGCCAGCAATGGTCGGCCGTAAAGCCAACATCGTTAAAGGCCTGACTTCCGGCGTTGCCACCCTGTTCAAGGCCAACGGCGTCACTTCCCTGCAAGGCCACGGCAAACTGCTGGCCGGCAAGAAAGTTGAAATCACCAAGCCGGACGGCTCGGTTGAAGTCATCGAAGCCGAAAACGTGATCCTGGCACCGGGTTCGCGTCCAATCGACATTCCGCCTGCTCCAGTTGACCAGAACGTGATCGTTGATTCGACCGGCGCCCTGGAATTCCAATCGGTTCCCAAGCGTCTGGGCGTGATTGGCGCTGGCGTAATCGGCCTGGAACTGGGTTCGGTATGGTCGCGCCTGGGTTCTGAAGTGACTGTGCTGGAAGCCCTGGACACGTTCCTGCTGGCTGCTGACACCGCCGTGTCCAAAGAAGCGCTGAAAACCCTGACCAAACAAGGTCTGGACATCAAGCTGGGCGCCCGTGTTACCGGTTCCAAGGTCAACGGCGAAGAAGTCGTTGTGACCTACACCGATAAAGAAGGCGAGCAGACCATCACTTTCGACAAGCTGATCGTAGCTGTGGGCCGCCGTCCGGTGACTGCTGACCTGCTGGCTTCCGACAGCGGCGTGAACATCGACGAGCGTGGCTTCATTCACGTTGACGATCACTGCGCTACCACCGTGCCAGGCGTGTACGCCATTGGCGACGTGGTGCGCGGCATGATGCTGGCGCACAAGGCTTCCGAAGAAGGCATCATGGTTGTCGAGCGCATCAAGGGTCACAAAACCCAGATGAACTACGACCTGATCCCATCGGTTATCTACACCCACCCGGAAATTGCATGGGTCGGTAAAAACGAACAGCAGTTGAAAGCTGAAGGCGTTGAAGTTAACGTCGGCACCTTCCCGTTTGCCGCTTCTGGCCGTGCCATGGCAGCTAACGACACCGGTGGTTTTGTCAAAGTCATCGCTGATGCCAAGACTGACCGCGTATTGGGCGTCCACGTGATTGGCCCGAGCGCTGCAGAACTGGTTCAGCAAGGCGCGATCGGCATGGAATTCGGCACCAGTGCCGAAGACCTGGGCATGATGGTCTTCTCCCATCCGACCCTGTCCGAAGCGTTGCACGAAGCAGCGTTGGCTGTGAATGGCGGCGCCATCCACATCGCCAACCGCAAGAAGCGCTAAGCGAGATAATAAGAAACCACGGCGGAGTTGCCCGTCGTGAGCCTTGCGCGCAAGACTCACCGCGGAATATCCGCTGGACGCAGCCTTGCACAGCTTTACGGGTGTTAAGCCCAGCAAGTTGTGCAAGCAGCAGTCACAGGTGGCGCGGCACTCATAATGAGCGCAGCGCCGAATGCGCAGTACCTAACGAAGACGGTAAAAAGCATGAATCTTCACGAGTATCAGGGTAAGCAGCTGTTCGCTGAATACGGCCTGCCAGTATCCAAGGGTTACGCAGTAGACACCCCGGAAGCAGCAGCAGAAGCTTGCGACAAAATCGGTGGTACCGAATGGGTTGTCAAAGCCCAGGTCCACGCTGGTGGTCGCGGTAAAGCGGGCGGCGTTAAGCTGGTTCGCAGCAAAGAAGACGCCAAGGCCTTCGCACAGCAGTGGCTGGGCAAGCGTCTGGTGACTTACCAGACTGATGCCAATGGCCAGCCAGTCACCAAGATCCTGGTTGAATCGTGCACTGATATCGCTAAAGAGCTGTACCTGGGCGCTGTCGTTGACCGTTCGAGCCGTCGCATCGTGTTCATGGCCTCCACCGAAGGTGGCGTGGACATTGAGAAGATCGCCGAAGAAACCCCAGAAAAAATTCTGAAAGCCACTATCGATCCACTGGTTGGCGCTCAGCCATTCCAGGGTCGCGAGCTGGCTTTCCAGCTGGGTCTGGAAGGCAAGCAAGTTGCCCAGTTCGCCAAGATCTTCGTAGGTCTGGCCAAACTGTTCCAGGATCACGATCTGGCCCTGCTGGAAGTGAACCCGCTGGTGATCAAGGCTGACGGCGATCTGCACTGCCTCGACGCCAAGATCAACATCGACGCCAACGCCATGTACCGTCAGCCTAAGCTGAAGACTTTCCACGATCCGTCGCAAGACGATCCGCGCGAAGCGCACGCTGCCAAGTTCGAACTGAACTACGTAGCCCTGGAAGGTAACATCGGTTGCATGGTCAACGGTGCTGGCCTGGCCATGGGTACCATGGACATCGTCAACCTGCATGGCGGCAAACCAGCCAACTTCCTCGACGTAGGCGGTGGTGCTACCAAAGAACGTGTGACCGAAGCGTTCAAGATCATCCTGTCCGACTCCAACGTCGCAGCAGTATTGGTCAACATCTTCGGCGGGATCGTTCGTTGCGACATGATTGCCGAAGGCATCATCGGTGCAGTGAAAGAAGTCGGCGTTAAAATCCCGGTTGTTGTTCGCCTTGAAGGTAACAACGCTGAACTGGGCGCTAAAGTACTGGCAGAAAGCGGTTTGAACATCATCGCGGCTACCAGCCTGACCGACGCTGCTCAACAAGTTGTCAAAGCTGCGGAGGGCAAATAATGAGCGTCCTGATCAATAAAGACACCAAAGTTATCTGCCAGGGTATTACCGGTTCGCAAGGTAGTTTCCACACCCAGCAAGCCATCGAATACGGCACCAAGATGGTTGGCGGCGTAACTCCGGGCAAAGGCGGCACCGAGCACCTGGGCCTGCCAGTGTTCAACACCGTGAAAGAGGCTGTAGCTGCCACTGGCGCCACCGCCAGCGTTATCTACGTTCCCGCGCCTTTCTGCAAGGATTCGATCCTGGAAGCGGCATTGGGCGGTATCAAGCTGATCGTATGCATCACCGAAGGCATTGCTACCCTGGACATGCTGGAAGCTAAAGTTCGGTGCGACGAGCTGGGTGTAGTCCTGATCGGCCCTAACTGCCCAGGCGTGATCACCCCAGGCGAATGCAAGATCGGCATCATGCCAGGTCACATTCACTTGCCAGGCAAAGTCGGTATCGTTTCGCGTTCCGGCACCCTGACCTACGAAGCTGTGAAGCAGACGACTGACGCCGGTTTCGGTCAGTCGACTTGCGTCGGCATCGGCGGTGACCCGATCCCAGGCTCCAACTTCATCGACATCCTGAAGCTGTTCCAGGAAGACCCGAAGACCGAAGCGATCGTCATGATCGGTGAGATCGGCGGTTCGGCTGAAGAAGAAGCGGCTGCCTACATCAAGGCCAATGTGACCAAGCCGGTTGTTTCCTACATCGCTGGTGTGACTGCCCCTGCGGGCAAGCGCATGGGCCATGCTGGCGCAATCATCTCCGGCGGCAAGGGCACTGCAGACGAGAAGTTTGCTGCCCTGGAAGACGCAGGCGTTAAAACCGTGCGTTCGCTGGCAGACATCGGCAAGGCTTTGTCCGAGCTGACCGGTTGGGCTGTCAAGTAAGCCTCGCGCTTAGCTGACGCTTCACCACACAAAGGCCACCTTCGGGTGGCCTTTGTGCATTCTGGAGGTTGGTGAAGATCAAAATGGGCCGGTATTGCCAAATTTAAGTACGAAAACGCGACATTTGGATGTCGCTTATCGGACAGTCCGCCCCGCAACAGTGCGTTTGTCGGCTTAATTCTGTACTCTAGCCGCCTCTTTATGCGTCCGCCTCCCAAAAGGAAGCCGCGCGCTAGACCGGTCGGCCCCCATCAGGGTCGGCAGCAGTTCCCTCATCCACAGGGAATCCCTCTCTAAATTCCGATTCAGTAGTGTGGTATTTCCTGAAATGAAAGTGTTGAAAAGCCAGGACATCCTGGCGTTAGGCTTTATGACGTTTGCCCTGTTCGTGGGCGCCGGCAACATCATCTTCCCGCCTATCGTTGGTTTGCAGTCCGGGCCGCACGTCTGGATGGCAGCGCTGGGCTTTCTGATCACCGCGGTCGGTTTGCCGGTGGTTACCGTGATTGCCCTGGCCAAAGTCGGCGGCGGCATGGACGCGTTGAGCAGCCCGATCGGCAAGATCGCCGGTGGCTTGCTGGCGGCGGCGGCGTACCTGGCGGTAGGCCCGCTGTTCGCCACCCCGCGCACCGCGACCGTTTCGTTTGAAGTCGGCCTGGCGCCGCTGACCGGCGAGAGCCCGCTGGCGTTGTTCCTCTACAGCTCGGTGTACTTCCTGCTGGTGTTCTTCATTTCCCTGTACCCGGGGCGTCTGCTGGACACCGTAGGGCGTTTCCTTGCACCGTTGAAGATCATCGCCCTGGCCGTGCTGGGCATCGCTGCGTTTGCCTTGCCGGCCGGTGATGTCGGTGTTGCTACCCCGGAATACGTGGCTGCACCGTTCTCCCAGGGGTTTATCAATGGTTACCTGACCATGGATACCCTCGGCGCGCTGGTATTCGGCATCGTCATCGTCAACGCGATTCGCTCCCGTGGTGTTGAGTCTCCAAAGCTGATCACTCGCTATGCGATCATTGCTGGCCTGATTGCCGGCGTGGGCCTGGCGCTGGTGTACATCAGCCTGTTCCGCCTGGGTTCGGGCAGCCACGCAGTGGCGGCCGGTGCCAGCAATGGCGCAGCCGTGCTGCACGCTTACGTGCAACACACCTTCGGCTCCCTGGGCAGCGGCTTCCTCGCCGTGCTGATCTCCCTGGCGTGCCTGGTCACCGCCGTGGGCCTGACCTGCGCCTGCGCCGAGTACTTCAGCAAGGTCCTGCCACTGTCTTACAAGACGCTGGTGGTGATTCTGGCGCTGTTCTCGCTGTTCGTGTCCAACCTGGGCCTGACCAAGCTGATTGCCTTCTCGATCCCGGTACTTACCGCGATCTACCCGCCGTGCATCGTGCTGGTGGCCCTGAGCTTCTGCAAAGACTTCTGGCAGGAGCAGGGCCGTATTGTTGGCCCGGTGATGCTGGTGTCGTTCATCTTTGGTTGCATCGATGCGCTCAAGGGCGCTGGCCTTGCCGATTGGATGCCTGCGCAGTTGGCGCACCTGCCGCTGAGTGAGCAAGGCCTGGCGTGGCTGGTGCCGTCGGTGATGACGTTGGGCGTGGCGGTAGTGGTTGACCGCATGCTCGGCAAGCGCAGCGAAGCGATCGCCTGACCTGCGCCGCACGCTTCACGGAAATGCCCCGTATCAATCGATACGGGGCATTTTTTATGCCTGCAAGACCACACCCTCTAAAGTGTGGAATACGGTCAGTGTGGGAGCGGGCTTGCGCGCGAATGCGGTGGATCAGTAATGCATCAGGCGACTGACACACCGTATTCGCGAGCAAGCCCGCTCCCACATTTAGATCGCATTAATATCCATATACCGAGCATAAGGCCCGCGCATGTCGTTCATCGAAACCAACCAAATCCATCTGCTGGCCGCCTTCTGGTTCGCCCTGTGCTGGGGTGGTTACACCCGTTATGCCAGCTGGAAAGCCCGTGACACCGCCTGCCTGGCCAGCGTGCTGCACCTGTATCGCGAAGACTGGATGCGCCGCATGCTGCTGCGTGATAACCGGATTGCCGACGCCAGCGTGATCGGCAACCTGGAGCGCAACGCCTCGTTCTTCGCGTCCAGTACGTTGATTATCCTCGCGGGTATTCTCACTGTACTGGGCGCGTCCGAGCGCGCAGTATCGTTACTGGCGGACATTCCCATGGTGCAGCAGGCGTCCCAGGGCATGTCGGAAATCAAGCTGCTGTGCCTGGCGCTGGTGTTCGTCTATGCGTTCTTCACGTTCAGTTGGTGCATGCGCCAATACAATTTTGCCGCCGTGCTGGTGGGGTCGGCGCCGATGATCGGTGAGCGGCATGTGTCGGAGCAGGAACGCAAAGCATTTGCCCTGCGGGCGGCGCGGGTGATTTCGATGGCGGCCAACCAGTTCAACTTTGGTCTGCGTTCGTATTACTTCGGCATGACCATGCTGGCCTGGTTTGTCAGCCCCTGGTTGTTCATGCTGATGAGCAGCGGGGTGGTGCTGGTGCTGTATCGCCGCGAGTTTCATTCCGACGTATTGCAGGTGATGGTCTACACGCCGACCGATATGCCAGTGGCTGAGCCGGCTAAAGACGCCGTGTCTTAACTGGAAGCACCGGTGTTAGTCCGGCTTTATTAAACCGCAGACAAAGAAAAGCCCGCTCTATAAGCGGGCTTTCTTTTTGCAGCAAAGACCAGGCTATTAAGGCTTGGCAGGTGCTGTTGGAGTAGCGGTGCCGTCTTCTTTCGCTTTTTCAGCGTTCGCATCAGCCTGAGCTTTGGCAGCATCGGCGTTTTCTTTTGCCGCGTCGTTCACTTTATCCTGTGCTTTGGCCATGTCTTTCTGAGCTTGCTCAGCATGCGATTGAGCATCTTGGGCTTTGTCTTCGGATTTCTTATCGCAGGCAGCGAGACCGAGGGCAGCGGCCAACATCATGGAAATAGCTAAAGTCTTGCGCATGGGGTGTTTCTCCTTATGGATATATCTACTGGCCTTTCGAGCTTAGACGGCCAGCATTAGTTCCTTTTGTTTCAAAGATATATAAAACACCACCGCCAAGGAACTTTTAGCCCTAACCCCATACTGCGTAAACCCGCACTAATAAGAGTCTGAACACATGACCGAAAATGCCTTGTTAGAGCGTGCCACACGCTTTGTTTCGGCCCTGCGCCATTGCCAGGTGCTGGGCATCATTGTCCATGCCGCCAGCCAGGAGGGCATGACGCTGGCCCTGCCTTACGGCCCGCATATCGTCGGCGACCCTCAAACCGGAGTAATTCACGGCGGCGCGCTGACCTCATTGATGGACACTGCCTGCGGCATGGCCACGCTGTGCGTGCTGCCGGAGTTCGAGGTGTGCCCGACCCTGGATTTGCGCGTCGACTATATGCATCCCGCCGAGCCGCATAAGCCGGTATATGGCTTTGCACAGTGCTACCGGGTGACCACCGACGTGATCTTCACCCGTGGGTTCGCTTACCAGGATGACCCGCAACAGCCCATCGCCCACGTGGTGGGCACCTTCATGCGCATGGGCAAGCGCCTCAAGGGCACGCAAGGGCTCGGCAACTCGATCAAGGGAGACCAGGCATGACGCATCGATTCAAGACCCGCCTCGAACAGGCCCATCAGCGCGGTGACTATGAGGCGCTGCTCAACCTGGTGCCTTACGCCAAGTTGATCGGCATTGAATGCTCAAGGCTCGGGGATGAGCTGCTGTTCCGCCTGCCGGCCAACAAGGACAATATTGGTAACCCGATATTACCGGCGCTGCACGGTGGCGTGATCGCAGGTTTTATGGAGCTGTCGGCGGCGTTGCATTTGCTGGTATTTACCGGCGCGCCGGGCTTGCCGAAAATCATCGATTTTTCCCTGGATTACCTGCGCGCCGGGCAGTTTCGCGACACCTACGCCAAATGCCAGGTGTGGCGCCAAGGCCGGCGGGTGGCGAATGTGGCGATCACTGCCTGGCAAAGCACCGCAGCGGAGCCGATTGCCACCGCCCGCGCACATTTCAAAATTGAGGAATGGGTGCGCCCTTGAAATCCTGGTCTTAGCCCCCAACTTTGATGACAACCCGCCGCCAACCCTTTCGGGCGCGGCCATTGCCATCCAATTGGAGTTTGATGACCATGAGTGTGGAAACTCAAAAGGAAACCCTGGGCTTCCAGACCGAGGTGAAGCAACTGCTGCACCTCATGATCCATTCGCTGTATTCCAACAAGGAAATCTTCCTTCGCGAATTGATCTCGAACGCCTCTGACGCTGTCGACAAATTACGTTTCGAAGCCCTTTCCAAGCCTGAGTTGCTGGAAGGTGGCGCCGAACTGAAAATCCGTGTGAGCTTCGACAAGGACGCCAAGACCGTCACCCTCGAAGACAACGGCATCGGCATGAGCCGCGAAGACGCGATTACTCATCTGGGTACCATCGCCAAATCCGGCACCGCAGACTTCATGAAGAACCTGTCGGGCGACCAGAAGAAAGATTCGCACCTGATCGGCCAGTTCGGCGTGGGCTTCTACTCGGCCTTCATCGTCGCCGACAAGGTTGAAGTATTCAGCCGCCGCGCCGGCCTTGACGCCAGCGAAGGCGTGCACTGGGCCTCCAAAGGTGAGGGCGAGTTTGAAATCGCCACTGTCGACAAGGCTGACCGCGGTACGCGTATCGTGCTGCACCTCAAAGCGGCTGAAGATGAGTTCGCCGACGGCTACCGCCTGCGCAATATCATCAAGAAATATTCCGACCACATCGCTTTGCCGATCGAGCTGCCGAAAGAACAAGCGGCTGTCGAGGGTGAAGAAAAACCTGCCCAGGAATGGGAAGTGGTCAACCGTGCCAGCGCCTTGTGGACCCGCCCTCGTACCGAAGTCAAAGACGAGGAATACCAGGAGTTCTACAAGCACATCGCTCACGACTACGAAAACCCGCTGAGCTGGAGCCACAACAAGGTCGAAGGCAAGCTGGAATACAGCTCGCTGCTCTACGTGCCGGCCCGCGCTCCGTTCGACCTGTACCAGCGTGAAGCGCCGAAAGGCCTGAAGCTGTACGTGCAGCGCGTGTTCGTGATGGACCAGGCAGAATCCTTCCTGCCGCTGTACCTGCGCTTCATCAAGGGTGTGGTCGACTCCAACGACCTGTCGCTGAACGTGTCGCGGGAAATCCTGCAGAAAGACCCGATCATCGACTCCATGAAGTCGGCGCTGACCAAGCGCGTGCTCGACATGCTGGAAAAACTGGCGAAGAACGAGCCTGAGCAATACAAGGGCTTCTGGAAAAACTTCGGCCAGGTCATGAAAGAAGGCCCGGCGGAAGACTTCGCCAATAAGGAAAAAATTGCCGGCCTGCTGCGTTTTGCCTCGACTCAGGGTGACGACGGCGAGCAGGTTGTGTCGCTGGCCGAGTACCTGGCACGCGCCAAGGAAGGTCAGGACAAGATCTACTACCTGACCGGCGAGACCTACGCTCAGGTCAAGAACAGCCCGCACCTGGAAGTCTTCCGCAAGAAAGGCATCGAAGTGCTGCTGTTGACCGACCGTATCGACGAGTGGCTGATGAGCTACCTCAGCGAGTTCGATGGCAAGACCTTCGTCGACGTGGCCCGTGGTGACCTGGACCTGGGTAACCTGGACTCTGAAGAAGAGAAGAAGGAAGCCGAAGAAGTCGCCAAGGCTAAAGAAGGCCTGGTTGAGCGGATCAAGACTGCCTTGGGCGATGCCGTCAGCGAAGTGCGGGTTTCCCACCGTCTGACCGATTCTCCGGCGATTCTGGCCATCGGCGAGCAGGACCTGGGCATGCAGATGCGTCAGATCCTCGAAGCCAGCGGTCAGAAGGTGCCGGATTCCAAGCCGATCTTCGAATTCAACCCGGCTCACCCGCTGATCGAGAAACTCGATGGCGAGCAGAGCGAAGAGCGTTTTGGCGACCTGTCCCACATCCTCTTCGACCAGGCAGCCCTGGCCGCCGGTGACAGCCTTAAGGATCCGGCCGCGTATGTGCGCCGCCTGAACAAGCTGTTGGTTGAACTGTCGGTTTAACACCGTTGTAGAAAAACCCGCTTCGGCGGGTTTTTTCGTTCTAACGCACCTCAACTGGAGTAAATGATGAGCCAAGTCACTGTACGTTCCGTGGTCTATCAGATTGATGGCCAGTCTTATGAAAGCCGCCTGGCGTTCGACGCCAGCCACAACGGCCCGTTGCCGGGCCTGCTGATGGCGCCGAACTGGATGGGTGTGAGTGCGGGTGCCGAAGAAATCGCCAAAAGCGTGGCCAGCCGAGGCTACGTGGTGCTGATCGCCGACCTGTACGGGCAAACCGTGCGCCCGACGAATGGCGATGAAGCCGGCGCTGCGATGATGCCGTTGAAGAACGATAATCCGGCGCTGCTCAAGCGCATGCAGGCGGCCTTTGAGCAGCTGCAAAGCCAGACCGAAGCGGCCGTTGATACCTCGAAGCTGGCCACTTTCGGTTTCTGCTTTGGCGGTTTCTGCTCCCTGGAGCTGGCACGTACCGGTGCGCCGTTGAAGGCAGCCGTGTCGTTCCACGGTACGATCGACACGCACAATCCTGCAGGTGCGAAGCACGTCAAAGGCTCGGTGCTGGTGCTGCACGGCGCTAGCGATCCATTGGTGCCAAAAGAGCAACTGCCGGCGTTTGAGGCGGAAATGAACGCCGCCGGTGTGGATTGGCAGTTGCTGAGCTACGGCGGCGCGGTGCATTCCTTCACCGACCCGCACGCCAATGTGCCGGGCAAGATGATGTACGACGCAAAGACGGCCAAACGGGCGTTCCAGTCGATGCATAACTTGCTGGACGAAGTGTTCAAATAGCCCCATTGATCGTTCCCACGCTCTGCGTGGGAACGCCTCGCTGGACGCTCAGCGTCCGCTCTTGGTGACGCGGAGCGTCACGGGCTGCATTCCCACGCAGAGCGTGGGAACGATCATCTCACCGGCAACTCAATCCTTTCAGACTCACCCGGCACCGTCGGCCAATCCCCGGCCGCCCAACGCTGTCTGGCCTGTTCAATCACCGCCGGATCGCTCGCGACAAAATTCCAGTTGATCCGCCGTGGCCCATCCAGCGGCGCGCCGCCGAACACCACCACGTGGCAATCGCTTTGAGCAAACAAGGTCATTGCCTGCCCGCTCGGCAACACCACCAGGCTATGCGCCTCGACGGCCTCACCGTCCAGTTGCGCCTCGCCGTCCAGCACATACACCGCCCGTTCTTCATGCTCATCCGGGATCAGCAAGGTGGTGGCCGTGTGCATCTGCACTTCGGCGTACAGCGTGGGTGACAGCACCGGCACCGGCGATTTAAGGCAGAAGCCCGAGCCTGCGATCAGGCGGATCTGCACGCCCAGGTTGTCGCTCACCGGCAGGCTCGCCGCAGGATGATGGCTGTAGTGGCCCGGACCGGTTTCGTGGTCTTTGGGCGAGGCCAGCCACACTTGCAGGCCATGCAGGCTGAAGCCGCTGGCCTTGATGGCATCGGGCGTGCGTTCGACGTGGGCAATTGCGCTGCCGGCGGTCATCCAGCTGACGTCACCGGCTTGCACTACCTGGTCCGAGCCCAGGCTGTCCTTGTGCTGCAAGGCGCCTTCGAACAGATAGGTGAGGGTGGACAGCCCGATATGTGGGTGCTGGCGAATATTCATGCCGGTGCCGGGCGCATAGCGGGTCGGCAACATGTGGTCGAAAAACACAAAAGGCCCGACGCTGCGGCATTCGCGTGACGGCAGCGGGCGCAGGATCGGCTGGCCTTCGACGTCTTCGGCGCGCGGGCGGATCACGGTGAGGGTGGTCATGGGGCGTCCCTGTCTGAGCGGGTTAGGTGCTACTGAGCATAACCCGCTCGACGGGAGGTTGGCGCTACTGGCTGAAGGCGCCTTCGGACAGTTTGGTCTCGATGATGACTTCGGCAGTGGTCATCAGCTTGTGTACCGGGCAGCGATCGGCCACGTGATGCAGGATGTCGCGCTGCTCGTCGGTGAGCACACCTTTGAGCGTCAGCTTGACGTTGAGCTTGTACTTGCCTTTTTGTTCCTCGGCGCTGTCGTGGGTGACTTCCACGGTGACGCCGGTAAGCGGGATGTCTTTTTTCTGGGCGTAGAGCTTCACGGTCAGCGCCTTGCACGAGGCCAGGGCGGCGTCGAAATAGTCGTGGGGCGAGGGCGCCGAGTCGCTACCGCCCAGGCTTTTGGGCAGGTCGGTGAACAGCTCGTGGTTGTCGATGTTCACGCTGTGGCGAAAGTTATCGTGGTTCAGGGTATTGACGGTAACAGGCATGGCAAACCTCACGAGGGCAGGAAAAGGTCATGCAGTTATAGAGCATGCTGGCACTTCAGTGTTCCGCGTTTTTTGCAATGGCAGCTCGCGCGATTGCAATGGGCGTTGATATCGCGTTTTCGTCTTACGCAAACGGGACAACGGGCCGATACCTTTCAGGAGACCTGCTGCAGGTGGATGCAGCGCATTCGGAAGGAATCCAGGCATGAGTATCCGTAGTTTGAATATCGCCCCGCGCGCCGGTTTGGGCTTTGGCGTGCTGGCATTGATGGTGTTTGCCCTGGGCGGTTTCGCCCTGCTGCAAATGGCCAATATGCGCCAACAGTCCGATCAGGTAGAGAACAATTGGTTGCCCAGCGTGATGGCGGTGGGGGAGATGGCCCAGGACCTGCTGCGGGTGCGTGCGCTCACCCTGCGTTTGCTGGTCAACCGTGACCCGCAGGCGCTGGCGCAGAACGAGCAGAAACTCACTGACCTGAAAAACGGCCTGCACCGGGCGCAGACGCTCTACGAAGGGCTGATCGTACTGCCCGAAGAGCGTGCGCTGTTTGATCGCTTCAAGGCCCAGGAGCAGCAATACCTGCAGCGCCAGGAGCAGGTGATGGGGTTTTCCAAGGCCAATCAGCTGGAAGATGCGATCAGGATCGTCAACGGTGAGATGAATCAACTGGCCGATGAGTTAGCCGCGACCTTGCACCACCTGGTGACCTTGAACAAGGCCAGTGCCAACCAGGCCGCGAACCTGGCGCAGAGCGTATTCACGCAATCGCGCACGTGGGTGGTCGGCATGATAGTGCTTACCGCATTGATCACCATCGGCCTGGCGGTCTGGCTGACCCGCAGCATCGTGCTGCCGTTGGCGCAGTCGCTGAAGGTCGCCCAGGGCGTGGCGGGCGGCGACCTCACCGGTGAGATCAACGTAACCGGCAACGATGAGCCCGCGCGCTTGCAGCAGGCGCTCAAGGGCATGCAGGCGAACCTGCGCGACACCATCCGACGGATTGCCGAGTCTTCGAACCAATTGGCTTCGGCTTCTGAAGAGCTCAGCTGTGTGACTGAAGATGCGACCCGTGGCTTGCACCAGCAGAACCAGGAAATCGAACAGGCGGCCACGGCGGTCAACCAGATGACCGCCGCGGTGGAGGAGGTGGCGAGCAATGCGGTGGCCACGTCCCAGGCGTCCCGCGAGTCTGACCGCATTGCCCAGCGTGGGCGCGAGCAGGTGCATCAGACCGTGGTGTCGATTGAAGCGCTGGCCGATGACGTCACCTCCAACGCCACTCAGGTCGAGGACCTGGCGCAGAAGGTCTATGGCATCAGCAAGGTGCTGGATGTGATTCGCTCGATTGCCGAGCAGACCAACTTGCTGGCGTTGAATGCCGCGATTGAGGCGGCGCGCGCAGGCGATGCCGGGCGTGGCTTTGCGGTGGTGGCCGATGAGGTGCGGGCTTTGGCCCATCGCACGCAGCAGTCGACCCAGGAAATCGAGTTGATGATCAGCGGGATCCAGCAAGGCACTGATCAGGCCGTCAGTTCGATGCAGCAGAGCAACACCCGGGCGCGCTCTACCCTGGATATCGCCAAGTCGGCGGGCACGGCGTTGGAGGAGATTGCGTCGGCCTTTACCTTGATCAACGAGCGCAACCTGGTGATTGCCAGCGCGTCGGAGCAGCAGGCGGCGGTGGCGCGGGAGGTGGATCGCAATTTGACGAACATTCGCGATCTGGCGCATCAGACGTCGACCGGGGCTAACCAGACCAGTGCGGCGAGCCAGGAGCTGTCGCGGTTGGCGGTGGACCTGAATACCATGGTGGCGCGGTTTTCGGTGTAGGGCTTGAGACCTGGGTGACGCTATCGCAGGCAAGCCAGCTCCCACATGTTGAATGGCGAACACCGTCAAATGTGGGAGCTGGCTTGCCTGCGATGAAGGCGACTCGGACTCATTCCGTTGCCCACAAAAAAGCCCCGAACCAGTCGGGGCTTTTTCAGGTGATCAACCTGCGGGGCTTACTTGCCCTGCCAGCGTTTCAGTACCAGGGTGGCGTTGGTGCCACCGAAGCCGAAGCTGTTGCTCATCACGGTGTCGATCTTGGCGTTTTCAACGGTCTTGGTCAGGATCGGCATGTCGGCGACGACCGGGTCGATCTCGTCGATGTTGGCCGAGCCGGCCATGAAGTTGCCTTCCATCATCAGCAGGCAGTAGATCGCTTCGTGAACGCCGGCGGCGCCCAGGGAGTGACCCGACAGGCTCTTGGTGGAGCTGATGGCCGGTGCCTTGTCGCCGAATACCGCACGCACACCTTCCATTTCCTTGGCATCGCCGACCGGCGTCGAAGTGCCGTGGGTGTTCAGGTAGTCGATTGGGGTGTCCACGGTGGACATGGCCATCTGCATGCAACGGATGGCGCCTTCGCCGCTTGGCGCAACCATGTCGTAGCCGTCGGACGTAGCGCCGTAGCCGACGATTTCCGCGTAGATTTTTGCGCCACGGGCCAGAGCGTGTTCCAGCTCCTCGACCACTACCATGCCGCCACCGCCGGCGATGACGAAACCGTCACGCTTGGCGTCGTAGGCGCGGGAGGCCTTTTCCGGGGTTTCGTTGTACTGGGTGGACAGCGCGCCCATGGCGTCGAACAGGAACGACTGGCTCCAATGTTCTTCTTCGCCGCCGCCGGCGAAGACGATGTCCTGCTTGCCCAACTGGATCTGCTCGACCGCAGTACCGATGCAATGAGCACTGGTGGCGCACGCGGAGGAGATCGAGTAGTTCACGCCCTTGATGGCGAACGGCGTGGCCAGGCAGGCCGAAACGGTGCTGCCCATGGTCCGTGTGACACGGTACGGGCCAACGCGCTTCACGCCTTTTTCGCGCAGGATGTCCAGCGCTTCCATCTGGTTGAGGGTTGATGCGCCGCCGGAGCCGGCGATCAGGCCGGTGCGTACGTTCGAAACCTGGTCTTCGCTCAGGCCCGAGTCGGCGATGGCGTCTTTCATGGCCAGGTAGGCGTAGGCGGCAGCGTGGCCGACGAAGCGATAGATCTTGCGATCAATCAGTTCTTCGAGGGGCAGGTCGATGGAGCCGGAAACCTGGCTACGCAGACCCATTTCGGCATATTCCGGGTTGAAGCGGATGCCAGGGCGACTTGCACGCAGGTTAGCGGTGACGGTCTCTTTGTCATTGCCCAGGCAAGAAACAATACCCAGACCAGTGATAACGACGCGGCGCATGCGGATAACCCTTAAAAGTTGTCAGTGGAAGTGAATACGCCGACCCGAAGGCCTTCGGCAGTATAGATCTCGCGACCGTCGACAGTCACCGAACCGTCGGCGATAGCGAGGTTCAGCTTGCCCTTGAGGACGCGCTTGATTTGAATGTTGTAGGTGACTTTCTTGGCGGTCGGCAGGACCTGGCCAAAGAACTTCACTTCGCCCGAACCCAGGGCACGACCGCGACCTGGCAGGCCTTGCCAGCCCAGGTAGAAACCGACCAGTTGCCACATGGCATCAAGGCCCAGGCAGCCCGGCATCACAGGGTCGCCTTCGAAATGGCAGGCGAAGAACCACAGATCAGGGGTGATATCCAGCTCGGCGACCAATTCACCTTTGCCGTACTTGCCACCCTCTTCGCTGATATGGGTGATGCGATCCACCATCAGCATGTTCGGGGCGGGCAGTTGCGCGTTACCTGGGCCGAACAGCTCACCGCGACTGCAGCGCAGCAGGTCTTCCCGAGTAAAGGCGTTTTGTTTGGTCATGCGAGCTCCTCAATAATCCCATGCGGCAGGGCAGGGTAAATCTTCCCGGACCGAATGAAGCGTTCATGCCTCATATCGGCAGCCTACACATAGACTATTGCGTTGTAGTGAAAGTCACAGCGTCAAGGTACTCAATGTACACTTGTTCACTGAAATTTTAAACCGAGCCTGTTTATCGGCCCGTTTGGGTGCCTAAGACTGCCGCACTTTCGTCTTTCACGCCAGTCGGAGTTGGCTGATGGCGCCGCGCTATTGCACCCAGCGCTGCAGTATTTGCTGCAAATCCGTGCGTTTGAACGGCTTGGCCAGGTAATCGTTCATTCCGGCTGCCAGACAGGCTTCGCGATCACCCTGCAAGGCGTTGGCCGTCAGCGCGATAATCGGCAGGTCGGCGCAGCCGGGCAGTTGGCGAATCCGGCGGGTGGCTTCGTAGCCGTCGATCAAGGGCAGGCGGCAATCCATCAGGATCGCGGTAAAAATCAGGCTCTCGGCACTGCGGATCGCCTCGGCGCCATCGATGGCCAGGCTCACTTCAAACCCCAGGCTGCGCAACATGGCTTCGACCACGGTGCGATTGACCGGGTTGTCCTCCACCAGCAACACATGGCGGCCATCACCCGCGCTGGCCTTGCCCTCGGCGTCCAGGGCGATCGCCGGCAGGCTGTGCTGGTCGATGGCCAGCGGGATTTCCAGAGTAAACACCGAGCCACGGCCTTCCTGGCTTTGCGCGCGCAGCGTGCCGCCCATACGTTCGGCCAGCGTGCGCGCAATGGGCAAGCCCAGGCCGGTGCCGCCGTAACGTCTGGAAATGGAACTGTCAGCCTGCTGGAACGCATCGAACATCAGTTCCAGGCGTTCGGCGGAAATCCCGATGCCACTGTCGCGCACCGTGCAGGTGAACCACACCAGTTCATGGTCGAGGGTTTGCCAATGGGGCTCGACGGTGACGCTGCCGTGCTCGGTGAATTTGAGCGCGTTACCGATCAGGTTCACCAGGATTTGGCGGATACGGGTCGGGTCACCCTGCACGCGCAAGGCGTCCATGCCCGGCGGAATCGGCAACTCCAGGCTCAACCCGCGCTGCTGTGCGCTGTGCTGGAAGGCCTGGGCACAGCTGTTGATCAGGTCGGCGAGGTTGAAGGGGATATGTTCCAGCTCCAGCGCGGCGCGTTCGATGCGTGAGAAATCGAGGATGTCGTTGATGACTTTAAGCAGGTGCTCGGTGGACTCCGACGCCAGCGCCGCGTATTCGGTCTGCTCCTCGGTCATCTCGGTGGTTTCCAGCAGTTGCAGCATGCCCAGCACGCCGTTCATGGGCGTTCGCAGCTCGTGGCTCATCATCGCCAGGAAGTCCGACTTGGCGTTGTTGGCCCGTTCGGCCTCCTCGCGGGTCTGGATCAACTGGGCCATGGCCTGCTGCTGTTCGCGGCTGGCCTGGTTAAGGCCTTCGGCGAGGTTGTTGATGTGCCGCGACAAGTCGCCCAGCTCCGAGTCATCGACAATCGGCAGCGGTGTCTTGTAGTCGCCTTGCTGGATGGCTTTTACCGCGTGGCCCATGGCGCTGATCGGCTGCGACAGGCTGGCGGCCAGGCGCCGGGCGAGCAGGAAGGTAAACAGCAGGGCGAACAGTGCGAGGATGCCGGCCTTGAACAGAATCTCCTGCTGGCGCTGGCTGAAGGCGTCGTTGGACATGCCGACGATCACCCGGCCCAGGTAATCGGCACGCGGCGCCTTGGGTTCGTTGAGGTTGTCCTGGAAAAAGTCATTGCCCAGCTGGATATGCTGCAAGCGGATGGGGGCCTGGAACACTTTCACCGACAGCGAACGGTCGTGTTTCTCCGAGGGTTGCTCGACATACACCAGGATGTTCTCGGTGCTGTCCTGAATCTCCAGAAAGCGCACATGCGGGGTGGCCAGCGTGGCACGCAGCAGGCTTTCGAGCACATCGTTGTTGCCGGAAATCACCCCGTACTCGGTGGCCGGGGCCAGTTGGTTGGCGATCAACTGGCCGGTGTGGTCGAGCTCCTGGCGCAAGTCCTGGATACGCACGAAGGTAAAGAAGCTGATCAACAGCAGGGTCAGCAACAGCGCCGGGCCCAGGGTGATGAGCTGGGTGCGGGTGTTGATGTCCCAGCGACGACGCAAGGTCATGGGCGTTTTTCTCCTTCGGCCAGGCGGGCGGCGACGGCGGCTTCGTCCACCTGTTCGATCCCCAGTGAGCGCGCGACTTGCGGGTTGCCCACGACTTTGAAGTGTTGCGGGTACAGGCTGCGTGGCCAGTTGGCGGGCGGATGATCCAGCAGCCGGTCGAGTACATCCAGCCAGTCGGCCTGGTCGCTGTAGGTGCTGGCCAGGCTGCCGGCCTTGACGAACCCGGCGTTGGGGCCCACCAGCGGCAGTTGCTGGGCATAGCTGCTGAGCAACAGGTTCTTCACGGTTTTCGGGTTGTACAACTGCGGGTCGTCGAGGCCGAGCAGCACGTCACTGTTCTTGAGCAGGTTTTGCAGCGGGCGGCTGTCGCTGATGTTGTCCCAGCGCTGCGGCACGATTTGCAGGCCCATGGGCGCTGCGTACTCGCGCAGCTCCGGCAGCAGGAACTCACTGTCGCTGCCATAGAGCACACCGATGCGTCGGGCCTGCGGCAGGATGTTGGCGATCAGCTTGAGTTGGCGCGCCAGCGGCGGGTCGCTCCACAACAGGCTGATTTTTGCCGGATGGGTGGTGCCCAGGCGCTGGCGTGCCTGCAGGCGGCTGATACGCAACACCAGGGTCGGCGGGCCCTGGTCATCCTGCAGGCGCCAGTCGAGGCCGGGCAGGTCCAGCAGGATCAGGCGGGTGGCGGGCGGCAACCGGCTCGGCGCGGGCAAGTCTTTGAGCGGGACAAAGCTCACCTGGTCTTCGGGGCGCTGCCGGGCCAGGGCTTGGGTAAATGCCTGAACGCCGGCACCGTCTTCGGCGGCGGTCAACAGGATATCGGCGCTCCACGCCGGCGCGGTCAGCAGCAGGCACACCAGCAGCAAGGCACGGCGCCAGAGCCGAAAGATAAAGAAGGGGGTCATCCGTGACTGAGCGCTCATGTCAGAATTCCAGCTCCGCGCTGAAATAGAGGACATGGCGACTGTCGTAGTTGTTATCGGCCCAGGTGGTGGGCTGGTTATCGAGGCGTTGTTGCAACATGCCGGCCAGCTCCACATTGGCTTTGCCCAGGGCAATGCGCTTGGCCACCCGCAGGTCGACCCGTTCGAAGCGATATTGGTTGAGCGCATCGTCGCCATAGTAGAACAGCGCACTGGACCAGCCGTGGCCCCACTCGCGCAGCCAACCGGCCGAGCCGCTGTTGCGCGCGGTTTGCGCCTTGTCCAGCGGGTTGCTGGATGCGGCGTCGACGTAAGCATAGGTCAGGCGCAGGCGGTCGGTATTGCTCATGCGCCAGTCGAACTGCGATTCGGCGCCGGTGAACCGTGCGCTGTTAGCGTTGCTGGCAATGTATTGGTTGTTGCGCAGCGGTGAGCTGATCATCTCGGTGATTTCGTCGTAGAACAGTTTCACGTCGACATTCAACCCGAAGTCGGCAAAGAAGCCGTTGTAGCCCAGCTCTCGTGAGCGCATCAACTCTTTATCGAGGTTGCCGGGGCCCCGCGTCACCACAAAATATTGCCCGGAGTTCTGCCCGTAGGTCGGGGAGCTCAAGTTGGTGACGCGGTAGCTCCAGTTGACGTTGTTCTCGAACATGTCGGGCGAGCGAATCGCCTCGGAGTACACCGCCCGCAGGCCGTGGCGCGGGTTGATCAGGTAGTTGACCGCCACCCGCGGCGTCAGCGAGTTGCCGCTCAAGTGGGTGTCTTCGTACATGGCGCCGCCTTGCAGCAGCCAGTGTTCGCTGGCGCGCCATTCCAGGTGGCCGAACAAGCGCCAGGTGGTGTCGTCAAGGGTGCCGTTGAAGTAGGTGTCGGAGTCGGCGCGGTCGTAACGGTAGTTCATGCCGCTGACCAGGCGCAGGCTGTCGGACAGGCTCAGGGTGTCCTGGATCTCCAAGTCGTAGCGGCTTTCGCGGGTGCTCTGGTCGATATCACCGCAGACGCTCTGGTTGGCGCCGTCGCGCCACTGTTCCAGGACTTGCTTGGCCAGGCCCTGCTCAGTGCTGCTGCCAGGCGGTAAACTGTCTGGTTTGTAACTGTTCATGTGCCGGGCCAGCTGTTCGGCATAGTTGGGGTTCAGTTGCCACAACCGCGTCAGCTCCGGGCTGAACGAGACCTTGGCATCACAGGCTTTCCAGACCTGCTGTCGGTCCCATTGCTGGGCCGAGCCCTGAATGTACAGGCTGTGCTCGGGGTTGAAGTCGACGTTCCAGCGCAACGACCCGGCATAGTCCTTGGCGACGGCATCGGAATTGGTGCCGCCTTCGGTAATCCCGGCAAATACCGGCGTGTAGGTATAAGGACGCTGGTTGGTGCCTTCCTTAGCGTCAAATTGCCAGTCGAGGCTCTGTTGCGCATTCAGGGTCTGGCTCACCGCCAGGCTGAAGCGGTTGAGGCGGCGGCTGTCACGGCGGTCGGCGCCGACGGCATCGCTGTCAAAGCCATCGTCCTGCTGACCGGACAAGGACAGGCGCAAGTCACCGGTTTCCCAACCCACGCCCTGGCTGGCGTAGTAGTCGTTGATGCCGCGCTGGCCACGGATGACTTTAATCCGCGAACCGTGGCTGTTGGCCGGTGAGCGCGTGAGGATATTGACCACCGCCATCAGCGCGTTGGCGCCGTAGCTGACAGTGTTGGGGCCACGGAATACCTCGATGCGCTCGATATCTTCCATGGCCACCGGGATGTCGCTCCAGTCCACGGTGGCAAGGCCCGCGCGGTACACCGAGCGCCCGTCGATCAACACCTGCATGCGCCGCGCGTCGCTGGCGCTGGTGCCGTGGTAGTTCACCGCGGCCTGGTTGCCGCTGGTGTAGCCGACCATCATCCCCGGCACCAGCCGCAGCAGCTCGGCGATGTCGCGTGCGCCGCTGGCCTTGATCAGCTCGCTGTCGATCACCGTCATGCTGCCGGGCACGGCCGCGGCCGATTGCTTGAGGCGTGTGGCGGTCAACACTTGCGGCAGCGGCTGGCTGTCGAGAAACAGGTCATCAGCCAGCGCAGGTGTGCTGCACAGCAACATCAGCAACAGCGATGAGCGAGGAGGAGGGCCCAGATACACGGCACGGCCTTGATAATTACGGATAGCCGCCCATGTTAACTGAGGTGGGGCCATTTGCCAGTCGTGGGACTTGCAATTACTTCACACAAGTGTGGCATTTTCCGACAAGCGCACGAATTGACGCGGGGGCTGGCCGCAAGCGGGTCGCCCCGTATAATGCCGCCATCGCCATGTAAGGATTAACGGATTGCATATGACTGAACAGCGCCCTATTGCGGTCCTGGGAGGCGGAAGTTTTGGTACCGCCGTGGCTAACCTGCTGGCTGAGAATGGCCACGCGGTGCGCCAGTGGATGCGCGATCCCGAGCAGGCCGAGGCCATCCGCGTGCATCGGGAAAACCCCCGTTACCTTAAAGGCATCAAGATTCATCCGGCGGTGGAACCGGTCACCGACCTGTTGGCGACGCTGACCGACTGTGACCTGTGTTTTGTCGCGCTGCCTTCCAGCGCCTTGCGCTCGGTGTTGGCACCCCACGCTGAGCGTCTGGCCGGCAAGCTGCTGGTCAGCCTGACCAAAGGCATTGAGGCGCAGACCTTCAAGCTGATGAGCGAAATCCTCGCCGAGATCGCCCCGCAGGCGCGCATCGGCGTGCTGTCCGGGCCGAACCTGGCGCGGGAAGTCGCCGAGCACGCGCTGACCGCCACGGTGGTGGCCAGCGAAGACGAGGCGCTGTGCGAACGTGTCCAGGCTGTGCTGCATGGCCGTACCTTTCGCGTCTACGCCAGTGGCGACCGCTTCGGCGTCGAGCTGGGCGGGGCGCTGAAAAACGTCTACGCGATCATCGCCGGCATGGCCGTGGCCCTGGGCATGGGCGAGAACACCAAGAGCATGCTGATCACCCGCGCGCTGGCGGAAATGACCCGTTTTGCGGTGAACCAGGGCGCCAACCCGATGACCTTCCTCGGGTTGGCCGGCGTAGGCGACTTGATCGTCACCTGCTCGTCGCCCAAAAGCCGTAACTATCAGGTCGGTTTCGCCCTCGGCCAGGGCCTGAGCCTGGAAGACGCGGTTACGCGCCTGGGCGAAGTCGCCGAAGGCGTCAACACCCTCAAGGTGCTGAAGGCCAAGGCCCAGGAAGTCGGTGTGTACATGCCGCTGGTCGCCGGGCTGCACGCGATCCTGTTTGAAGGGCGCACCTTGAACCAGGTGATCGAGCTGCTGATGCGCGCCGAGCCCAAAACCGACGTCGACTTTATTTCCACCAGTGGTTTCAACTGAGGAACGCGCACATGAACGATCCGAAAGACAGCCCAAAATACGAGTCCATCCTCCTGCGTATCCTGTGGATGCTGGTGTTTGCGCTGGTGTGGCAAGTGGCGCAGTTCCTGCTCGGTGCGCTGGTGGTGGTGCAGTTGATCTATCGCCTGATCTACGGCGCGCCGAACCTGGGCCTAATGAACGTTGGCGACAGCCTCAGCCAGTTCCTGGCGCAGATCGGCCGTTTCGGCAGCTTTCATACTGAACAGAAACCCTGGCCGTTCGCCGATTGGCCAACCCCACGTGCACCCGAAGGCGAAGCCGCCCACAGCGTGCCGCCGGCGCCGCACCCGGTGCGTGATGAGGAGCCGAAGCTGTGAAGCTATGGATTTTGCGTCACGGTGAAGCCGAAGGGCATGCGCGCACCGACGCCGAGCGCAACCTCACCGAGCATGGTCGTGGCGAAGTGTTGCGCAGTGCCGCGCACCTGATTGGCCAGCCCATCAGTGCCATTATCGCCAGCCCCTATGTGCGGGCGCAGCAGACCGCGCAGTTGGTGCGTGAGGCGCTGGGTTTCGAGCCGCAGGTCCGCACGGTGCCGTGGTTGACGCCTGAGGGCAACCCGCTGCAAGTGCTGGAAAAGCTCGACACCGATGACAACGTGCTGCTGGTCAGCCACCAACCCTTGGTGGGCAGCCTGATCAGCTTTTTGCAGCATGGTCACCCGCGCCAGCCAGAGCCGATGCACACCGCCAGCCTGGCGGAGCTGGAAGGCGATTTTCCGCTGGCAGGGCTGATGAGCCTGGTCAACGTAAAAAACCCATAAGCTGGATCGCTTCTTTTTGTGTGCTATATAGTCAACCAAGCAAGTGCTTGGTTGGCTATCATCGGATCACAAAGGAGCGCGTCCCATGCCTGTCGCTTTTCGTTTGCCGTTGCAGGTCTTCTTCGAACGTGAAGCGCGACACCCGCGCAAACCTTTCCTGGTGCAACCCATCGGCGGCGGCGAGGTGCAGACGCTCACCTGGGGCGATGTCGGCCATCAGGCCCGATGTGCCGCGCATTGGCTGCGCGCCCGGGCATTGCCCCAGGGCTCGCACATTGCCCTGATCTCGAAAAACTGCGCGCACTGGATCATTGCCGACCTGGCGATCTGGATGGCCGGGCATGTGTCGGTGCCGTTGTACCCCAACCTCACGGCGGACTCCGTCAACCATGTGCTCACGCATTCGGAGGCGGCGCTGGTGTTGATCGGCAAGCTGGATGACTGGCCCGCCATGGCGCCCGGCATCCCGGCCGGTTTGCCGACCATCAGCCTGCCGTTGTGCCCGGCCGGCGACTTTGATTTCAGCTGGGCAGACCTGCAAGCCAGTTCACCGATTCAGGACAACCCTTTGCCTGAGGCCGCGAGCCTGGCCACCATTGTCTACACCTCCGGCACCACCGGCTTGCCCAAAGGTGTGATGCAAACCTTCGGCGCCTTGGGGTTTGCCGCCACGCGCGGCACGCAGATATTTGGCTTGGGCGAGGACGACCGGCTGTTGTCCTACCTGCCGTTGTGCCACGTGGCAGAGCGCATGTTTGTCGAGTTGGCGGCGATCTATACCGGGCAAACCGTGTTTTTCGCCGAAAGCCTCGACACCTTCCTGACCGACCTGCGCCGCGCGCGCCCCACGGCCTTGTTCGGCGTCCCGCGTATCTGGACCAAGTTCCAGATGGGCGTCTACGCCAAAATCCCGGAAAAACGCCTCGATACCCTGTTGCGCCTGCCTTTTATCGGCAAGCGCGTCGGCCACAAAGTGTTGGTCGGGTTGGGCCTGGATGCGCTGCGCATCGCGCTGTCCGGCGCCGCCCCGGTGCCGGAAGCCTTGCTGCGCTGGTATCAACGCCTGGGCCTGGACGTGCTGGAGGTGTATGGCATGACCGAAAGCTGCGGCTATTCCCACGTGTGCCGCCCTGGCCATCAGACGCTCGGCTGGATCGGCTTGCCGTGTCCTGGCGTTGAGGTGCGCATCGACCCGATGGGCGAAGTGCAGGTGCGCAGCGGCGCGACCATGCTCGGTTACTTCAAGGACCCGCAGAAAACCGCCGAAACCCTCACCGACGATGGCTTCCTGCGCACCGGCGACAAGGGCGAGCAGGATGCTGACGGCCGCCTGCGCCTGACCGGGCGTCTCAAGGAGATCTTCAAGACCAGCAAGGGCAAGTACGTGGCCCCGGCGCCGATCGAAAACCGCCTGGCTGAACACGCGCGCATCGAACAGGTGTGCGTGGTCGGCGATGGTTTGCTGGCGCCGATGGGCCTGTGCGTGTTGTCGGCCGGCAGCCAGGACCGACAGGCACTGCGCAGCAGCCTGGAATGCTGGCTGGAACAGGTCAACGGCGCGCTGGACAAGCACGAGCGGTTGCGCCAACTGGTGGTGGTCAAAGACAGTTGGGCAGTAGAGAACGGCTTTCTGACGCCGACTTTGAAGATAAAACGCAACGTGATCGAGTCGACTTACGGCGCACAATTTTCGGCCTGGAGCGAACGCAGCGAGCCGATTGTGTGGCAGGATTAGGGTCGTAATAAAACCAATAAGGACGATTTCATGAGCTTGTGGCGCACCCAACCGAATATCGAGCAACTCAACGCCAGCCAGAAAAACACCATCGGTGAATTGCTGGATATCCGTTTCGAAAGCTTCGACGACGAGTCCCTGACCGCGAGCATGGTGGTCGACCAGCGCACCCACCAACCGTACGGCCTGCTGCACGGTGGCGCGTCGGTGGTGCTGGCCGAAAGCGTCGGTTCCATGGCGGCTTACCTGTGCATTGATGCCAGCAAGTTCTATTGCGTGGGCCTTGAGGTCAACGCCAACCACCTGCGTGGTGTGCGCAGCGGGCGGGTGACGGCGGTGGCGCGGGCGATTCATATCGGCCGTACTACGCAGGTCTGGGACATTCGCTTGACCAGCGACGATGGCAAGGCCAGCTGCGTGTCGCGCCTGACCATGGCCGTGGTGCCGTTGGGCGAGAAGCCGCTGGCACGATAGGCGTGGCGTGAGTGTCATCATTCCTGGCGGTTACAGTCATTGCTGTACGATTAAAGGCTGGTGACAATTCACTTCTGTTCTCGTAGATGGATCCTGTATGTCGCAGCACGTGTTTTTTGCCCATGCCAATGGCTTTCCTTCGGCCACGTACGGCAAGTTGTTTGCCGCCCTGGCCCCGGAATACGCGGTGGCGCATTTGCCGCAGCACGGTCACGACCCCAGGTTTCCGGTGGATGACAACTGGCAGAACCTGGTGGACGAGCTGATCCACCACCTGGAACAGCAACCGGAACCGGTGTGGGGCGTGGGCCATTCCTTGGGCGGCGTACTGCACTTGCACGCCGCCATGCGCTGCCCGCAGCTGTACCGTGGCGTGGTGATGCTCGATTCGCCGGTGTTGACCCGCGCTGACCGCTGGGTGATTCGCGCCGCCAAGCGCTTTGGTTTTATCGACCGTCTGACGCCGGCGGGGCGCACCTTGGGGCGACGGGAAGAATTCAGTGACCTGGCAGCTGCACGCAGCTATTTCGCCGGCAAAACGCTGTTTCGCGGTTTCGACCCGGAGTGCTTTGACGCGTACCTGCAACACGGCCTGCAACAGGTGGGCGATCGCCTGCGCTTGCGCTTTGACCCGGCCACCGAGATCAGTATCTACCGAGGCGTGCCCCACACCAGCCCAGGCCAGGTTCGCCAATTGAAGGTGCCGCTGGCGGTGGTGCGCGGTCGCCAGAGCCGGGTGGTGATGCGTCACCATGCCAGTGGTGTCGACCGCCTGCCCATGGGCGAAATGCTCACCATGCCCGGCGGCCACATGTTTCCCCTCGAACGCCCCCAGGACACCGCGACGTTGATCAAGAACCTGTTTTCCCGCTGGCAAGCCCGCGAGCGCAGCTGCGCATGAGCAACCCGGTCGAAGAAGTGCGCCTGAGCCTGCCGCATATCGAATTGGCCGCGCATCTGTTCGGGCCTGAAGACGGCCTGCCGGTGATCGCTTTGCATGGCTGGCTGGACAACGCCAACAGCTTTGCGCGGCTGGCGCCCAAGCTTGAGGGGTTGCGCATCGTTGCGCTGGACATGGCCGGGCATGGGCATTCGGCCCATCGGCCTGGCGGGGCCGGTTATGCCTTGTGGGATTATGTGTTTGATGTGCTGCAAGTGGCTGAACAACTGGGCTGGAAACGTTTTGCATTACTTGGCCATTCCCTGGGCGCCATCGTTTCCCTGGTGCTGGCCGGGGCGTTGCCGGAACGTGTCACTCACCTGGGGTTGATCGACGGCGTGATCCCGCCGACCGCTGCTGGCGAGAACGCTGCCGAGCGCCTCGGCATGGCGTTGCAGGCGCAATTGAGGTTGCAAGACAAGCGCAAACCGGTCTACAGCACCTTGGACCTCGCGGTGCAAGCGCGCATGAAAGGCGTAGTGGCGGTCAGCCGTGAAGCCGCCGAACTGCTGGCCCAGCGCGGTTTGATGCCCGTGCCGGGCGGCTACACCTGGCGCACCGACGCGCGCTTGACCCTGGCATCGCCGATGCGCCTGACCGATGAGCAGGCGATGGCTTTCGTGCGGCGTGTGGGTTGCCCTACACAGTTGGTCGTCGCGGCTGACGGCCTGTTGGCGAAACATTCCGAATTGCTTTCTCAGCTACCTTTTACGGTGAGCACGCTGCCGGGCGGCCATCATTTACACCTTAATGATGAGCCCGGCGCGATCCTTGTTGCAGACTGTTTCAATCGGTTCTTCTCCACGCCTTGACTTGGCGGGGTCAACTGCCGAGGCTGGGCGGATTGAAAGGGAGTCAACCATGTACGAACTCAACACTGCTGTGCACTTCGATGGCCAGGGCTCACTCATCCGATGAGCCTGCGTAAAGAATGTCTCCGTGCCCTTGGGCTGTGCTGTTTCAGCCCCCTGGTGTTCGCCGCCGATGTGCCAGGCAGCCAGGATCTGCCGGCCGTGGCCCGTCAGGTCGATGCGCAAATCGTCGATTATCGCCCCGCTGAAGAAAAAGAACGCATCTACCCCATGGGCGCGATCCGCAAGATCAGCGGCCAGCTGCGCTACGAAGGCCAGGCCACGGCCCGCGGCCAAACCACTGCCATCACCTATGAACTGCCCGCCGAGCACACCTCCAGCGCCGCCTTTACCGCGACACGTGAAGCGTTGCAGGCCAAGGGCGCGCAGCTGTTGTTCTGGTGCCAGGCGCGTGATTGCGGCGAAAGCAGCCTGTGGGCCAATGAAGTGTTCGGCAATGCCAAGCTGGTCGGCGCCGACGGCCAGCAGGAATACCTGCTGCTGCGCCTGGCAGCCCCGCAGGACCACTCGTTGGTGGCGCTGTATGGCATTACCCGTGGCAACCGCCGTGCTTATCTGCATGTAGAACAACTGGACGCCGGCGCGCCCTTGGGCGACTTGCTGCCCACCTCGGCGACCTTGCTGCGCGAGCTGAAAAGCACCGGCGAGCTGGACTTTCCGGCACTCGGCAACGCGCCTGACACCACCTGGCTGACCTTGATTTCCCGCGGTTTGAACCTCGACGCCACCTTGCGCGTGAGCCTCACCGGGCCGACCGCCGAGGCCTGGCGCCAGGGCCTGATCGACAGCGGTGTGCGTGCCGCCCGCCTGGAAACCGGCAGCGGTGACGCTAAGGGTTTGCACCTGCATCTGATACGCTGACCGTTATCAAGGCGAACGGACCCGCGCCGTTCGCCTAAGCTCTCTTCCTACAGCCTTATTCTCGAGAAACCCGATGCTCAATAACGATCGCCTACTGGTGCAAATCCTGCTGCTGGTGTTGTTTGGTGCCAGCTTCTGGGTGATGGCGCCATTCTGGTCGGCGCTGTTCTGGGGCGCGGTGCTGGCGTTTGCCAGCTGGCCGCTGATGCGCTTGCTCACGCGCTGGCTGGGTGGCCGTGAATCCCTGGCGGCGGGCATCCTCACGTTGGGCTGGATGTTGCTGGTGGCGGTGCCGCTGGTGTGGCTGGGGTTCAACCTGGCCGACCATGTGCGTGATGCGGTAGGCCTGATCAAGGATATCCAGGTTGACGGCTTGCCGGCCGCCCCGGCCTGGCTGAACGCGATCCCCTTTGTTGGCGAGCGGCTGGTGGCGACCTGGGACAGCATCGACCAACAGGGTGCAGCGCTGATGGTCAGCATCAAGCCGTACCTGGGGCAGGTGGGCAACTGGCTGTTGGCGCGCAGTGCGCAAATTGGTGGCGGTATTCTTGAGCTGACCCTGAGCCTGGTGTTCGTGTTCTTCTTTTACCGTGATGGGCCACGGCTGGCGATGTTTGCCCATCGGTTGCTGGAGCGCCTGATCGGCGAGCGCGCCGGTTACTACATCGAACTGGTGGCCGGCACTGTGCAGCGGGTGGTCAACGGCGTGATTGGTACGGCGGCGGCCCAGGCCCTGCTGGCGCTGATCGGCTTCCTGATTGCCGGCGTGCCGGGCGCGCTGGTGCTGGGCATCGTCACCTTCCTGCTCAGCCTGATCCCCATGGGCCCGCCGCTGGTGTGGATTCCCGCCACGGCCTGGCTGGCATGGAAGGGCGACTACACCTATGCGGTGTTCCTCGGTGTCTGGGGCACGTTCATCATCAGTGGCGTGGACAACGTGCTCAAGCCGTACCTGATCAGCCGAGGCGGCAACCTGCCGCTGGTCATCGTGCTGTTGGGCGTGTTTGGCGGCTTGATTGCCTTTGGCTTCATCGGCCTGTTTATCGGCCCGACCTTGTTGGCGGTGGCCTACAGCCTGCTGACGGATTGGAGCGCGACCCAGTCCCAGGAACGTCGCGAAGATAAAGCGCTTTAGGCCCTAGGCAAGTACATCACGGCCGTCAGGCCACCGCCTGGGGTTTCCTCCAGGCTCAGGTGGCCGCCGAGGCGCTCCACGGCTTCCTTGGAAATGGTCATGCCCAGGCCGACGCCACCGGAGTTGCGGTTGCGTGAGCCTTCGAGGCGAAAGAACGGTTCGAACACCGCCTCACGTTTATCCGCCGCGATTCCAGGCCCGTGGTCGATCACGCGGATCACCAGGGCGCCCCGGCTGTCTGCCAACTCAATACGCGCCGTGCCGGCATACCGCAGGGCGTTGTCGATCAGGTTGTTGAGGCACGAACGCAGTGCCATCGGTTGCACCTGCAACGGCGCGCAAGTGCCGCAAAACTGCACGTCCGCGCCTTGGTCCTGGGCGTTTTCGCTGAGGGACTCGACCAGCGCCTGCACGTCGAGCCAGTGCCGGGTCTCGCTGGTGCGCTGTTCGTGCAGGTAGCTCAAGGTGGCGTCGAGCATGCCGATCATGTCGTCCAGGTCCTGGCGCATCTGGCCTTGCAGCTTGGGGTCTTCGATTTGCTCCAGGCGCAGCTTGAGGCGTGACAGCGGCGTACGCAGATCATGGGAGACGGCGCCGAGCATGCGCGCGCGCTGGCTGACTTGCTCGCGGATGCGCTTTTGCATCAGGTTGAAGGTCGATGCAGCCTGGCGCGCTTCCCGTGGCCCGGACTCGTTGAGCGGCGGGCTGTCGAGGTCAAGGCTCAAGCGTTCGGCGGCTGCACTCAGGCGCTGGATCGGCCGGCTCAGCAGTTTGGCGCCGTACCAGGCGGCGATGATCAGCGAGATAAACTGAAAGGTCAGCGGCACCACGGGGCCGCCGTACCACGGCCGGTGATGGCGGGCCAATGGCTTCATCGTACCGTCCGGTTGCTCGACAAAGGTTTCCTGGGGCGGCGGTGGCGGCGGGCCGTAGTGGCGGAACCAGAAGATCGCCAGCACATGAGCGAGCACAATGGCCACCAGCAATACGCCGAACAGCCTGCCAAACAGCGTATTGAAGGTGGCGCGCATCAACCGATATCCCGGGCGTCGAACAGGTAGCCTTCGCCGCGCACGGTCTTGATCAGTTGCGGGGCTTTCGGGTCATCCCCAAGCTTCTGGCGCAGGCGCGATACGAGCAGATCGATGCTGCGGTCGAAGGCTTCGATGGATCGGCCACGGGCAGCATCCAGCAATTGTTCGCGGCTCAGCACACGGCGCGGGCGCTCGATGAACACCCACAGCAGGCGAAATTCCGCATTGGACAGCGGCACCACCAGGCCATCGTCGGCCACCAGTTGGCGCAGTACGCTGTTGAGGCGCCAGTTGTCGAAACGGATGTTGGCGCGCTGCTCGGTGCGGTCATCGCGCACCCGGCGCAGGATGGTCTGGATACGCGCCACCAGCTCGCGCGGCTCGAACGGCTTGGACATATAGTCATCGGCGCCCAGTTCCAGGCCGATGATGCGGTCGGTGGGTTCGCAGCGTGCGGTGAGCATCAAAATCGGGATGTCCGACTCGGTGCGCAACCAACGGCACAGCGACAGGCCATCTTCGCCCGGCAGCATCAGGTCGAGTACTACTACATCAAAGGTTTCGGCTTGCATGGCGGTGCGCATGGCCGTGCCGTCGGTGACGCCGGTGGCGAGAATATTGAAGCGGGCCAGGTAGTCGATCAGCAGTTCGCGGATCGGCAGGTCGTCATCGACGATCAGCGCGCGGGTGTTCCACCGCTTGTCTTCGGCGATCACCGCGCCTTTTTGCTCTTCGTTTACAGAGACGGTAGGGGTATGCATAGTGCGATCATCTGCCTGGGTTGTTGCATTGAGCATAGGCGCCCGGTTCCATGGCTGGAAGTGCCGGGCGAGCGGTCATGTGCGCGAGGCTAGTCGCGGGGCGTGTTGAGGGCATGTCGGGAATGTATCGGTCTTGACACAATGACTCGAAATCCCCGGTTATGCGCGCTTGATCAGCATTTTACCGATCATCGGATCCCGCAACGGCGCCGCTTGCGCTACAATCCGCGCCGATTTCGACTTGCCTGAGAGCCCATTCCAATGCCCGTCTGCCAGACTCCTATCATCGTCGCCCTGGATTACCCCACTCGTGACGCCGCACTGAAGCTGGCTGACCAGTTGGACCCCACGCTTTGCCGGGTCAAGGTCGGCAAGGAACTGTTCACCAGCTGCGCCGCCGAAATCGTCGGCACCCTGCGTGACAAAGGCTTCGAAGTATTCCTCGACCTGAAATTCCATGACATCCCCAACACCACGGCCATGGCGGTTAAAGCCGCCGCCGAAATGGGCGTGTGGATGGTCAACGTGCACTGCTCCGGCGGCCTGCGCATGATGAACGCGTGCCGCGAAGTGCTCGAGCAGCGCAGCGGCCCCAAACCCTTGCTGATCGGTGTGACCGTGCTGACCAGCATGGAGCGCGAAGACCTGGCCGGCATCGGCCTGGACATCGAGCCGCAGGAGCAGGTCCTGCGCCTGGCGGCATTGGCGCAGAAGGCTGGCCTGGATGGCCTGGTCTGTTCGGCCCTGGAGGCCCAGGCGCTGAAGACCGCGCACCCGTCGCTGCAACTGGTGACCCCGGGGATACGCCCGGCAGGCAGCGCCCAGGATGACCAGCGTCGTATCCTGACGCCGCGTCAGGCCCTGGATGCCGGCTCGGACTACCTGGTGATCGGTCGCCCGATCAGCCAGGCGGCGGATCCGGCCAAGGCACTGGCGGCAGTTGTCGCCGAAATCGCCTGATGATCGTTCCCACGCTCTGCGTGGGAACGCCTCTTGTGACGCTCTGCGTCACGCTTTGGGACGCAGAGCGTCCCGGGCTGCATTCCCACGCAGAGCGTGGGAACGATCGGGTCAGCTGACTTTAAGCACCAACTTCCCAAAGTTCTCGCCGTTGAACAGCTTCATCAACGTCTCCGGGAACGTCTCCAGCCCCTCGACAATATCTTCCTTGCTCTTGAGCTTGCCCTGGGCCATCCAGCCGGCCATCTCCTGCCCGGCGGCGGCAAAGTTCGCCGCGTGGTCCATCACCACAAACCCTTCCATGCGCGCACGATTGACCAGCAACGACAAATAGTTGGCCGGGCCTTTCACCGCCTCTTTATTGTTGTACTGACTGATTGCGCCGCAGATCACCACCCGCGCCTTCAGGGCCAGGCGGCTGAGCACGGCGTCGAGAATGTCGCCGCCAACGTTATCAAAATACACATCCACGCCTTTGGGGCACTCGCGCTTGAGGGCGGCTGGCACGTCTTCGCTTTTGTAATCGATGGCTGCGTCAAAGCCCAGTTCATCAATGAGGAATTTGCACTTGTCGGCGCCCCCGGCAATGCCCACCACGTGGCAGCCCTTGAGCTTGGCAATTTGCCCGGCAATGCTGCCCACCGCACCGGCGGCGCCGGAGATCACCACCGTTTCACCGGCCTTGGGCGCGCCGGTGTCGAGCAGGGCGAAGTAGGCGGTCATGCCGGTCATGCCCAGCGCTGACAGGTAGCGCGGCAGCGGTGCCAGTGTTGGGTCCACCTTATAAAAACCGCGCGGCTCGCCCAGGAAATAATCCTGCACGCCCAGGGCGCCGTTCACATAATCACCCACCGCGAATTTCGGGTTGTTCGAGGCAATCACCTTGCCCACGCCCAGCGCCCGCATGACTTCGCCGATGCCGACCGGTGGAATGTAGGATTTTCCCTCGTTCATCCAGCCACGCATGGCCGGGTCCAGGGACAGGTATTCATTGCGCACCAGCACTTGCCCGTCCGCTGGCGTGCCCACCGGCACTTCCTGGTAGGTGAAGGTCTCCCGCGTGGCCGCACCGACCGGGCGTTTGGCGAGCAGGAATTGGCGGTTGGTCTGGGCAGTCATGGCAGGGACTCTTCAAAAAGTGAGCCTTGAGTGATAGACCTTCATCGGCTTGGGGGCAAGTTAAAGGGTGAGTGCGAATGCCCGCCGATAGGTCGGGTTGATAGTTGGCCCCTGCGTCTTATCACTGCCATTCATGCGACCCCAACCGGCCATATGATAGTGCTGACGCGCCCGCCATGCGCTTGGCTAGACTCGGCTCACGGCCATTTCTTGCATAGGACATCCCCCATGAGCATGACGTTTTCCGGCCAGGTCGCCCTGGTGACCGGCGCCGCCGCCGGTATTGGCCGCGCCACTGCGCTGGCATTTGCAGCAGAAGGCTTGAAAGTAGTGGTAGCCGACCTGGATGTGGCGGGCGGCGAGGGCACGGTTGCGTTGATTCAACAAACAGGCGGCGAAGCGCTGTTCGTGCGCTGCAATGTCACGCTGGAGGCCGATGTGCAGCAATTGATGGCACAGACCATCGCCGCCTATGGGCGCCTGGACTATGCCTTCAACAACGCCGGCATCGAGATCGAGAAGGGCAAGCTGGCCGACGGCAGCCTGGATGAGTTCGATGCAATCATGGGCGTCAACGTCAAGGGCGTATGGTTGTGCATGAAGTATCAACTGCCGCTGTTGCTGGCCCAGGGCGGTGGTGCGATCGTCAACACCGCCTCGGTCGCCGGGTTGGGCGCTGCGCCGAAGATGAGCATCTATGCGGCGTCCAAGCACGCCGTGATCGGCCTGACCAAATCGGCCGCCATCGAATATGCAAAGAAGAAAATCCGCGTGAATGCAGTGTGCCCTGCGGTGATCGACACCGACATGTTTCGCCGTGCCTATGAAGCAGATCCGCGCAAAGCCGAGTTCGCCGCCGCCATGCACCCGGTCGGGCGCATTGGCAAGGTCGAGGAAATCGCCAGTGCCGTGCTGTACCTGTGCAGCGATGGGGCAGCGTTTACCACAGGGCAAGCCTTGGCGGTGGATGGTGGCGCGACGGCTATCTAGGACTCAATGCCATGCACTCTTGGAAAAGGATAGGGTCGCTGTGGGGCGTTTCCATGGCTGGCACAAGGCCTCGTCAGAATGTGTATCAGAAGGTAAATAAGTCAATAAAATCAATACTTTAATAAGAGTTTACGGCCGGTTTTAGCGAGCTTCTGTGCTTAACTGTTTGGGGTTGAATAACAGACAGTTGAAGTGAGTGGCTCATGGATTTAGGGATCGATCGACAAGCCCTTGTACCGGTGGTGCAGCAAATCGTCAGCGCGGTGGCGCAATGGATACGCAAGAGCGGCGCGAGCCCCGGTACGCGCTTGCCGTCCATCCGGCAACTGGCCCTCGACAACCTGCTCAGCCAGTCCAGCGTGATAGAGGCTTTCGAGCGAATGGTCGCCCAGGGTTTACTGGCGTCCAGGCAAGGCTCGGGATTTGTGGTCGCCCAGCCGGCTGTTTGCCTTGAAAGCCACTGGTATGAGGGGGCGGAGCTGGGTTGGGGCGACTATGTCGATGGCCCGTTGGGCGAGTTGAAGCTCGGTTGCGGCTGGCTGCCGGACACCTGGCGTGAAAGCGATGACCTGTGCTACGCGATACGGGAAATCAGCCGCACCGACACGGGCGGCCTCTTTAACTACAGCACGCCACTGGGCCTGCCGGCATTGCGCGAGCAGTTACTCAAGCGGCTGACCCAGATAAAGGTGGCCACCTGCCTGGATCGCATCCTGACCACCCATGGTGCCAGCCATGCACAGGACCTGTTGATACGCTCGCTGCTCAAGGCCGGCGATACGGTGGTGGTCGAGACGCCGGGCTACGCCAACCTCTATCGACAGTTGGAGCGTCATGGCGTCACGTTGCTGGAAGTTCCGCGCACCGTGGGCGGCCCGGACATGCCGGTGCTCGAGCAACTGCTGCTGCGCCATCGCCCCAAGTGCCTGTTCATCAACTGCCTGTACCACAACCCCACGGGCACCAGCTTGTGCCGCGCCGTGGCCGAGCGGTTGCTGGAGCTTTCGCACCGTGATGGCTTCCTGATCATTGAAGAGGACGTTTTCGGCGACCTGCAGCACGCCAGTTGCACGCGGTTGTCGGCCTTGCCCCATGATGACCGGGTGATCTACGTATCAAGCTTTTCCAAGACCCTGAGCAGTGCCCTGCGCGTGGGTTACGTCAGTGCCGGCGCGGCCATCGTTGCGCGAATGGCCAGCCTCAAGACCCTGACCGGTATCGGCACGTCACGGTTTGCCGAAACAGTGGTGGCCGCGCTGTTGGCCAATGGTACTTACCGCAAATGGGTGCAACGCCTGCGCAAGCGTTTGAATGCGCAAATGGCAGCCACTCTGGAGGTGCTGGAGGATGAGGAATGGCAGGTGTTTGCCGTGCCTGCCGGCGGTATGTTCGTGTGGGCGCGGCCGGGTCTGGGCGATCATTCCCGGTTGCAGGCGTGCGCGCGCAGGCTTGGCGTCTTGCTGTCATGCGGGGCGCTGTTTGCTCCCCGCGGCGAACACAGTGACTGGCTGCGCATCAATGTGGCCTATGCTGCTGATCAGCGGGCGTTGGCGTTGTTCCGCGCCATGGGGCCTGCCAGATCGACCTCGACCATTCTGAAAACGACGAGCATGTAGCTTTTTGCCATTATTGTGGCGCCAACGTCTTGTGCCAATGGCGTCTCGTTGCGAATCTCGCTGCATGGCAACCAGGCTTGCTGGCAGCTGCCCGTGCAAGAGGATTCAAGTGCAATGATTTCGGCCGTGCAACGACGTTTCGCCAACCTCGGTATGGCAAAAAAACTGGGCTTGGGCTTCTCCCTGGTGCTGCTGCTGACGGCGCTGGTGGCGGCCATTGGCGTGTGGTCGCTGCAAACCGTTGGTCAGCGTTTCGAAGGCCTCAATGCGATGTCCTCGCTCAACAGCGGCTTGCTCAAGGTGCGCTTGATCGAGCAGGACTACGCGTTGCATGCCGACCCCAAAGCCGTCGATGCCTTGCATGAAAGCGTCGATGCCCTGGCTGCCCTGGCGGCCTCGCTCAAGGCCCAGTCCGCCGCCAATGTGCCGGTGATGGGCGACGTTGAACAGGCGTTGGCCGCGTATCGCCAGGCGTTCGACGAATTTGTCGAGTTGACCCAGACCAAGGACCTGGCGCTGGAAATGGCCAGTTGGTCGGTCTCCAGCGTGGCCAATAACCTCGATGTGCTGCAAGCCGGCCTGGCCGACGATGGCGCCTACGGCCTCAAGGAAAGCCAGGGCAAAGAGGGCGCCGAGTTTATCGAGCAGGCCGGGCAGGTCAGCCAGGTGTCGCGGTTGATGCTGCAAGCCATGAACGAGGCGCGGGTGCGCCTGGACCAGAGCCGCAGGGCCGATGCCGACAACGCCGAGCAGGGCAAGATCGAACAGGCCGACCAGGCCCTGGCGCAGGTCGAGCAACTGAAAACCGCGGTCAAGGACGCGGGTTACCAGACCGTGCTCAACGAGGTGTCCGGGCATATTGCCGCCTTCAGCGAAAAACTCGGTGAGTACACCGGTTTGCTGGCTCAGGAAAAAATCGTCTACAAGCAATTGCATGACCGCGCCGACCAGGTGGTCAGCCGGGTCAACCAGGCGTATGCCGCCGAAGACCAGTCGATGCAGGCGCAATTGAAGAAAAGCACGTGGCTGATCATCGGTTCCTCGACGTTGGCGTTGTTGGTGGGGCTGATTGCCGCCTGGCTGATTACCCGCCTGATCGTGGCGCCGCTGCGCAGTGTGATTGCCGTGGCCCAGCAGATTGCTGCCGGTGATCTGAGCGGGCGCATGGAGGTCAGTCGCCGTGATGAAATCGGCCAGCTGATGCAAGCGATGCAACAGATGGGCACTGGCCTGAGCCAGATGGTCAGCGGCTTGCAGGCCGGCATCGAGCAATTGGCCAGCTCTGCACAATCACTCTCCAGCGTCACCGAACAAACCAATCTAGAGGTCAGCAGCCAGAAAGAGGAGACCGAACAGGTTGCCACGGCGATGAACCAGATGACCGCCACGGTGCATGACGTCGCGCGTAACGCCGAAGAAGCTGCGCAAGCGGCGCAGACCGCCGATGCCAAGGTCGACAGCGGCCAGCAGGTGGTGCGTCAGAGCCTGCAACGCATTGAGTTGCTGGCGGCCTCCAGCACCAGCGCCAGCGCCAGCATCGACAGCCTCAGTGCCGAGATCCAGCACATCGGCACGGTGTTGGGGGTGATCAAAAGTGTCGCCGAGCAGACCAACCTGCTGGCCCTTAACGCCGCCATTGAAGCCGCCCGCGCCGGCGAGCAAGGCCGAGGGTTTGCGGTGGTGGCCGATGAGGTGAGGGCGCTGGCCAAGCGTACTCAGCAATCGACCGAGGAGATCGAGCGGTTGGTGAGCACCTTGCGCAGTGCCGCGCAGTCGTCGGTGCAGCAGATTCAGCAAAGCGGCGAGCTGGTGAAGCTGGCCGTCAGCGATGCGCTGGAAACCGAGAGCGCGCTGGGCAGCATCGCCGCTGCCGTGTCCCTGATCCAGCAGATGAACCAGCAGATTGCCGCCGCCGCCGAGGAGCAAAGCTCGGTGGCCGAAGAAATTAATCGCAGTGTCACCAGTATCCGCGCGAGTGCCGACCAATCGGCGCTGAGCATGCAAGGCAACGCCGCGTCGAGCATTCAGTTGGCGCAGTTGGGGGCGCAGCTCAAGGGTATGGTGGGGCACTTCCGCCTTTGATCCATGAGCAAAGGCGGAACCGTGCGATCAGGCGTTGTTGGCGAGGAAGGTCAGCAGGGCTTCGTTGACGAAGTCCGGGTTTTCGCGGCTGGAGATATGCCCGGCGTCTGGAATCAGGGTCAGGCTGCAACCGATCAGCTCGGCCATTGCCCTGGATTCGGCAGGTGGGCGGGGCTTGTCCTGCTCGCCGCACATAATCAGGGTGGTGTCGGTGTCCAGGCGGTGCAGTTGGTCGAGGATATCGGCGCGGCTGAAGATCTGACGACCCAATGGCACGATGCTGTGCAGCAGGCGCTCCTTGGAGAAAGCCTGCAGCGACTGGCGAAAATCCTGGTACAGCGCAGATTCGCGGTCGATGCCTGGCCGGAAGAAGATCGGCGCGACCACATCCAGTAGCGGCTCAGGAATGGCGCCGGCGTCCTCAATCATCTTGAACAGCGAAAAGTAATACTGGCGCGTGGCCTCGGGCTCGGCGCCGAGGTAGGTGTCCATCAGCACCAGGCTGTTGATGCGCTGCGGCGCCAGCAGCGCCAGGCGCGCGCCCCACATGCCGCCTACCGACAAGCCCACCAGGTTGATCTGTGCAATGTCCAGCTGGTCCAGCAGGGCCAGGGTCTGGCGCGCCAGGTCGTCGAGGGACTGGGTTTTGGCCGGCAGCGGGCCGGATTCACCATGGCCCCACAACTCGGGGACGATCACGCGGTACTGTTGCGACAGGGCTTCAATTTGCGGCGCCCACATGTGGCGGTCCCACAGGTAGCTTGAGCCCAGCAGAACGACCGGGCCGGTGCCCTGGTCGACATAGTGCAGCGGTTGTCCATCAATGACGGCGACAGGCATAGCAGGCCTCTGACTTCACGGAGTTAGGGGCACTTTTTTACGCTAGTCGGGGGCGGGGGGATAGGTGCAAAGTGATGGCACTTGGTGGTGGCGTGGCGTGGCGTGGTGGGTTGGGCTGGGTTGGGTTGGGTGAATATCCGTTATTTAGGTAACGGCGGCTTATGGTTCCGCTCTTACAGCGGCTCACTTTTTGAGGGACCAAAAAGTAAGCAAAAAGTCCTCGCCCCAACACTCGGTGCCTCGCTGTGGCTCGG
>NZ_CVTT01000037.1:0-12626 GCF_900006605.1 Pseudomonas sp. 58 R 3
TGTCCCGTCCTGAATAAGGTTTACACCTTCTGACCCAATCTCAGGAAGGCGTAATGAATTCAGGAAAAAGGCGCAGTCAGCGTGACTACTCGCTGACCTTTAAATTGTCAGTCGTCGATCAGGTCGAAAAAGGCGAGTTGAGTTATAAAGAGGCTCAAGAGCGCTACGGCATCCAGGGCAAATCTACGGTGTTGAACTGGCTACGCAGGCATGGTCGACAGAACTGGAGTCAAAGCGCGTCCATTCGTACCAAGAGATCCCGTTCCATGGATGAGCCCGACAAGCCGCTGACGCCCGAACAGCGAATCAAAGAGCTTGAAGAGCAACTCGCTCAAGCCAATCAGAAAGCTCAGTTTTTCGAAGCCGTTGTTGATGTACTCAAGAATGACTTTGGTGTCTCTGTCGTAAAAAAGCGATCCGGCAAGCCCTCTCCCAAAGGAAAGTCCAAGACCTGAGTATCAGCCGGGCTTGCCAGTTCATCGGGATATCCCGCCAGGCATATTACAAACGCATTCGAGCATGTAATGCTCGAGCCCTCCAGGCTCAGAAGGTTATGGGGTTCGTGCACGAAAAGCGCCTCAGACAACCTAGGCTTGGAACCCGAAAGCTTCATAACCTCATGCATAGCGAGCCCGAAGCCCCGGTAAAGGTTGGTCGAGACTGCCTTTTCGACATTTTGCGGGATCGCAGAGAGTTGGTTCCTCGAAAGCGGGCCTATCACAAAACGACAAACAGTCATCATCGCTTTCACAGGCACCCCAACCTGCTCAAAGAAGGGCCATCACAGGTAGTTGCTACGGCGCCAGAACAAGTTTGGGTAGCCGATATCACCTACTTGCCCACTCAAACGGGCGTGGCCTATCTGAGCTTGGTGACTGACGCCTACTCTCGGAAGATCGTGGGGCATCATGTTCACGAAAGCTTGCACACGGAGTCTGTGATTCAGGCATTCAGTAAAGCCCTCAAGTGCAGAAAAACAGAGCAAAACCTTGTTCATCACTCAGATCGAGGCATCCAATACTGCTCCGAGCTTTATCAGCGGCTGCATGTAAAGCACGGTATCCGGTGTTCTATGACCGATGGTTACGACTGCTACCAAAATGCTTTGGCCGAACGAGTGAACGGGATTTTGAAAACCGAGTTTCTCTTGCATCGGCCCAAAGATGCGGCTGAAGCCGCGCGAATGGTGGATCAATCCGTGCATATCTATAACAGTGAGCGGCCACATCTATCGCTGAAATACAAAACGCCCGATGCGGTGCATCGGGCGTTTTGAGGCTGAAATAGGTGTAAACCTATGTCAGGACTGGACAGGCTGTTTTTTAGATTCGATAGGTGCTTTTGGTCATGACCTTGGCCAATACGCTCATGCCGAACCTCACCGGCGCCGGGAAGCGGAAGCCGCCTGCATCCAGTGCGCTTTCTGCGTGGTGTTCTTCATCAATGCGCATTTGCTCAAGAATCGCCCGCGACTTTTCATCTTCGGCCGGCAGTTGCTCCAGGTGTTCATCCAGGTGTTTGCACACCTGATGTTCGGTTGCGGCGACAAACCCGAGGCTGACCTTGTCGCTGATCAGGCCGGCAGCGGCGCCGATACCGAACGACAAACCGTAAAACAGCGGGTTGAGCACGCTGGGATGGCTGCCGAGTTGGCGAATGCGCTGCTCGCACCAGGCCAGGTGGTCGATTTCTTCTTCGGCCGCATGTTCCATCGCTGCGCGTACCTGCGGCAGCTTGGCGGTCAGCGCCTGGCCTTGGTACAGCGCCTGGGCACAGACTTCACCGGTGTGGTTGATGCGCATCAGGCCGGCGACGTGGCGGGTGTCGGTCTCGCTCATCTGCGCATCGGGTTGCACGATGGCGGGCGAAGGCCGGTACGGTTGGCCGCTGAAGGGCAGCAGTGTGCGCATGGCCATGTCGGCTTGCAGCAACAGACGGTCAATCGGCGAGTAGTGACGTTGGGTAGTCATGCTGACCTCCGGGAAGAATCTCGGCGGCCAGTTTACCGCAAGAGAAGGCGATGCGTTTGTGCTGTGTCAATTTGCCCCTGTGGCGAGGGAGCTTGCTCCCGTCCGACGGCGTAGCCGTCGCAAACTCCCCGCAACAATCAGCCCGGCGGCCAGTTCATCTGGCGCTGACCCAACACGTGCATATGGATGTGATAAACAGTCTGCCCGCCATCCTCGTTGCAGTTCATCACCACGCGAAAACCCTTCTCGCAGCCTTGCTCTACCGCCAGCCGCTGAGCGGTGAACAGAATATGGCCAGCGAGGGCTTTGTCTTCTTCGGTGAGGTCGTTGAGGGTACGGATCGGCTTTTTCGGAATGACCAGAAAATGCACGGGTGCCATTGGGGCAATATCGTGGAAGGCGAGGACTTGGTCATCTTCATAGATGATCTTCGCAGGTATTTCTCTGTTGATGATCTTGGTGAACAGAGTATCCACAGCTGTTTCTCCATTATGTAAGTGCAGAACGAGTGTACCTAGGCCGTCAGCGCGGGCAATAGGCCTTGTTGATGGCGCCGGCAATCTTGCGGGTCAGCCAGCGTGGGCTCAAGCGCGGGCTGAAGGCCAGCCAGCGGTTGCGTCGCCCAGGAATAATGATGGCTTTGTTCTTTTCCAGCGCGCGCACGGTGTAGAGCGCCACCTCTTCCGGGCTCATCAGTTGATTGCTGCGCTCGAGCTTGGCGGTGTCCATTTGCGCGGTGCCGAAGAATGCCGTGCGCGTGGGGCCGGGGCACAGCACCGAGACCTTGATTCCGCAGGTCTTCAACTCTTCGCGCAGGCCTTCGGAGAAGTGCAGCACATACGCCTTGCTGGCGTAATAGCTGCTCATCCAGGGGCCGGGTTGGAAGGCTGCGACCGAGGCTACGTTGAGAATCTGCCCACCGCCATGCAGCGCCATGGCGTTGCCAAGGGCGTGGCACATGCGGGTGAGGGCCAGGATGTTGACTTCGATCAGGTCTTGCTCGGTCATCCAGTCCTGGGCGAGGAACGGCCCACTGGTGCCCATGCCGGCGCAATTGACCAACAGGTCGATCTGCCGCTCGCCTTCTTCAAGTTCCAGCAGGAACCCGGACAAACGCAGAGGTTCGCCCAGGTCGCAGGCACGAAACAGCACCTCGACGCCGAAACGCTGAGTCAATTCAATAGCAATGCTTTCCAACTGATCACGCTGGCGGGCCACCAGAATCAAGCTGCGGCCGCGACGGGCCAGTGCTTCGGCCAAAGCCAGGCCGATGCCGCTGGAGGCGCCGGTGATCAGAGCGTAACGGGTCATGCCTTTCTCCATCGCAACGCCGCCGAGCCTGTGACAGAGGCATCACAGGCGGCGGGGCGTTTCTTCACTGTTCTGGAGAGTCTACAGGTTCGGCTGCGTCCTCAGCACTTTGCACGCTTTCTTCTTCATCTACGGTGACGCTTTGATCGGTGGCGTCATCGGCGGTGATGGAGCTGCTTTCGTAGCTGCTGTCCATATTCGCTTCGAGTTGGTTCAGGTAGCCGTTCATGCCCAGCGTCACCACAATGGCGAGCATTACCGGGATAAACGCCAGCCACAGGGTCGCCAACACCTTGACTGCTGTGGAATTGCGCGGCGGCGGCGGGCCATATTGGTTGGCGCCTGCGTTGCCCGGCAGTACCAGCAGCAGGATCGGGAAGACGCTGTTGACCAATGGCACAAGGTTGAGGAGGTACAGCCAGCCGGACCAGCCCAGATCGTGCAGGCGTTGCACACCGATTTGTACGCTCACCCACACCAGTGCAACAAACAAGGCCAAGCCCAGCAGCACCCCGAGGATGGTGCCGGCAGTCGGCGAGGCGGTTGCCACGGCGAAGCTTGCGGTACTGATGATGCCACCGGCCACCAACAGCGCCAGGGTCAATACCAGCGTCCAGGCCAGATAACGCAAGCGGCCGATGCGCCCGTGGATGGTGAACACTTTAAGGGTTGAGTATTCCTCGGTGTACTCACCCACGGCAGCACGCGGTGGTGCATAGGGCGAAGCCGCAGGGCGCGAGAAGTCTGGCGCGCTGGCGTCGGTTTCGTCGGTTTCGGCCAGGTTGAAGGTTACCGGCTGCTCGGCTTCGATACGGGCATCGACGCCGGCGTTTTTCAGCGCAGTAAGGTAGGTTTCGGCATCGGCGCGGGAAAGGTCGCGCTTGAGTGCGACCGGGCGGCCGGTGAAAAGCTTTTCGATGGCTGCCACATCGCTTTTGAACAGCTCGGCGAGGTTCAGCTTGGCGGTGGTGCTTTCGACACCCGGAAGCAGGGCTCCGTCAAACACAATCTTGAAACGGCTGTCGCTCATGCGGGCATCCTTGTCACTTGTTCAGGGAAGGGGTTGCAGGCCTGTACACGTGGGCAGGCCTGCTGTTCAGTTCAACGGGGCCAGCGCAGTTGCGCTGCCTGCTCGCGTGCCTTGCGGTATTCGGCATCCAGGCGGGCAATCAGTTCATCGACGCTGGGTAAATCACCAATCTGGCCTACACCTTGGCCGGCTGACCATACGGTTTTCCAGGCCTTGGCCTCATCGCTCAACGGCTTGAGCTTGGAACCGAAGTTGATTTCGCCTTTGCCCTGCAGGGCGGCGAGATCGAAACCGGCGTTTTCCAGGCTCTGGCGCATGAAACTTGCAGGTACGCCGGACACCGCAGCAGTGTGCACGATGTCGGCGGCGCGCGATGTGAGCAGCATCTCTTTATACGCGTCCGGGGCGTGGCTTTCGGTGGTGCCGATAAAGCGCGTGCCGAAATACGCCAGGTCTGCGCCCAGCAGTTGGGCGGCGAGTATCTCATGCCCGTGGTTGAGGCAGCCGGCCAACAGCAGGGTTTTATCAAAGAACTGGCGAATCTCGGCGATCAGCGCGAACGGGCTCCAGGTGCCGGCGTGGCCTCCGGCGCCCGCTGCCACGGCGATCAGGCCGTCAACACCGGCCTCTGCGGCTTTCTCTGCATGCCGGCGGGTGGTGACGTCGTGAAACACCAGGCCACCGTAGCTATGGACCGCATCCACCAGCTCCTTGACCGCGCCCAGGCTGGTAATGACGATCGGCACCTTGTGCTCGACGCAGATCGCAAGGTCGGCCTCAAGCCTCGGGTTGCTGTTATGCACGATCAGGTTGACGGCATAAGGCGCGGGGTTGTCCAGCTGCGCCAGGCCCGCTTCGATTTCCTCCAGCCAGGCCTTGAAACCGCTGCTTTCGCGCTGGTTGAGTGCCGGGAAACTCCCGACCACGCCATTGCGACAGCACGCCAGGACCAGTTGCGGGTTGGAAATCAGGAACATCGGCGCAGCTACCACGGGCAGGCGCAGACGTTGTTCAAGCGAAGCGGGCAGTGACATTGGAGGTTCCCCGAGTAATTGAAATTAGAACGGTTTGACCACGACCAAAATTACGATAGCCAGCAATATCAGAACCGGCACTTCATTGAACCAGCGATAAAAGACATGGCTGCGGGTGTTTTCGCCACGGGCGAAGCGTTTTACCTGGGCGCCGCACATATGGTGGTAGCCGATCAGCAGCACCACCAGGGTGAGTTTGGCGTGGATCCAGGCACCGGATTGAAAAATGGCCGGGTTGAGGTAGATCAGCCAGCCGCCGAATATCAGGGTAGCGATCATTGCTGGTCCCATGATGCCGCGGTACAGCTTGCGCTCCATGACGCTGAAGCGTTCTTTGCTGACGGTGTCCTCACTTTGCGCGTGGTAGACGAACAGGCGTGGCAGGTAAAACAGCCCGGCAAACCAGCAGACGATACTGACGATATGGAAGGCTTTGATCCATAGATAGAGCATTTCTAGTTATTCCCAGGTTCACGGTAACTGAAGATAGTAGTGGCTCATGCGCCTGTACGTCACGTTGACGGTTGTCGCAGGACGATACGGCCCCTATTATCGACGGCTTTCCAGTGGGTTCGTTGAGGGCAGGTTTATGGTCAAGGTCGGTATCGTCGGCGGCACGGGTTACACCGGTGTCGAATTGCTGCGTCTGTTGGCTCAGCATCCGCAAGCTGAGGTGGTGGTCATCACTTCCCGATCCGAGGCCGGATTGGCCGTGGCCGATATGTACCCGAACCTGCGAGGCCACTATGACGGCCTGGCGTTCAGCGTGCCGGACATCAAGACCCTGGGAGCGTGCGATGTGGTGTTCTTCGCCACGCCTCACGGGGTTGCGCACGCACTGGCCGGCGAACTGCTGGCGGCGGGTACCAAGGTCATCGACCTGTCCGCCGACTTCCGCTTGCAGGACGCCGATGAGTGGGCCAAGTGGTACGGCCAGCCACACGGCGCGCCTGAGTTGCTGGAAGAGGCGGTGTACGGTCTGCCGGAAGTCAATCGTGAGCAAATCAAGCAGGCACGCCTGATTGCTGTGCCAGGTTGCTATCCGACCGCAACGCAGCTGGGTTTCCTGCCATTGCTGGAAGCGGGTCTGGCCGACGCTTCGCGCTTGATCGCCGACTGCAAGTCGGGTGTGAGTGGCGCCGGCCGTGGTGCAGCGGTAGGTTCGCTGTACTCCGAGACGTCGGAAAGCATGAAGGCCTACGCGGTTAAAGGGCATCGTCACTTACCGGAAATTCGCCAGGGGCTGCGTCGTGCCGCCGGTAAAGACGTAGGCCTGACCTTCGTGCCGCACCTGACGCCGATGATTCGTGGCATTCACTCCACGCTCTATGCAACCGTTGTTGATCGTTCGGTAGACCTGCAGGCGCTGTTCGAAAAGCGTTATGCCAATGAACCGTTTGTCGACGTGATGCCGGCCGGCAGCCACCCGGAAACCCGTAGCGTGCGCGGTGCCAACGTATGCCGCATTGCCGTGCACCGTCCACAGGATGGTGATTTGGTGGTGGTGTTGTCGGTGATCGATAACCTGGTCAAGGGCGCGTCGGGCCAGGCGGTGCAGAATATGAACATTCTGTTTGGTCTGGATGAGAAGCTGGGCCTGGCCCACGCGGGCATGCTGCCTTAGGGCTGTTTGGCGGTTAAGCAAAAGGCCCGTTGATCGGGCCTTTTGTGTTTTTAATGGCGCCAGCGCAGATTGATATACCGTAACAATAGTTGACCGCTTTTCTAGGAGAAGCGGATAATGCCCGCCATTACGCATATGGCGGCGCTACGCCGGGAGATTATCAGCATGAGCGTTGAATCCTTCACCCCCACGGCTTTGCAATTCACCCACGGTGCTGCGCACAAGGTGAAGAGCCTGGTCGATGAAGAGGGTAATGATCGCTTGAAGCTGCGCGTATTCGTTACGGGCGGCGGTTGTTCAGGGTTTCAGTACGGTTTTACCTTCGATGAAGATGTGGCCGACGATGACACCATCGTCGAGCGCGAGGGCGTCAGCCTGGTCGTGGACCCGATGAGCTTCCAATACCTGGCAGGTGCCGAGGTGGATTACCAGGAAGGTCTGGAAGGCTCGCGTTTCGTGATCAAGAACCCGAATGCCACCACGACCTGTGGTTGCGGGTCTTCGTTCTCGATCTGATCGGTAGCCTGATCTTCAGCAAATAAAAAACGCCGCTTGGCTTTGATAGGCCAAGCGGCGTTTTGCTGTCTGCAGGTTCACGCTGGGTAGATCGCGCCTAATACTCGAAGCCCGCGTGCGCCGGTGACACTTGGGCGGTTGGCGGCGATGCCCTCAAGGCAGCAATGAGCCAGCCAGGCGAAGGCCATGGCTTCAACCCAATCGGGGTCCACGCCGTAAGCGGCGGTGCTGCTGACCTGAGTGGACGGCAACAACGCTGCCAGGCGCTTCATCAGCGTGGCGTTATGCGCGCCGCCACCACAGACCAGCAGGGTTTCGGTGTCGGTTTGTGCCGCTTGCAGGGACTCGACGATGGTCTGTGCGGTCAGTTCAAGCAGAGTCGCTTGCACATCCTCTGGCTGGAACGCTGGCAATCTGGCCAGGTGGTGTTGCAGCCATCCCAGGTTGAAGACTTCGCGGCCAGTGCTTTTCGGGCCTTTGGTCAGGAAGAACGGGTCGCTGAGCAGAGCGTTGAGTAGTGCAGGCTCGACCTGGCCAGCCGCCGCCCATTGGCCATCGCGATCAAAGTGCTCGCCGCGCTGATTGTGGATCCATGCATCCAGCAACACGTTGCCCGGGCCGCAGTCGAAGCCGGCTACGGGCTTGTTGGTCTCGATCAAGCTGAGGTTGCTGAAGCCGCCGACATTCAGCACGGCGCGGTTGCCGGTACGTTCCCCGAACAAGGCTTCGTGAAAGGCAGGCACCAAAGGCGCGCCTTGACCGCCGGCGGCCACATCGCGGCTGCGGAAATCACTGACGACGGTAATGCCCGTCAGCTCGGTGAGCAGGGCAGGGTTGCCGGTTTGTACGGTAAAGCCTCGAGCAGGTTCATGGCGGATCGTCTGGCCGTGGCTGCCGATCGCGCGTATGTCATGGGGCTTGAGGGTTTGTTGTTCCAGCAAGGCAAGGATGCCTTTAGCCGCCAGTGTCACCCAGTGTTGCTGGGCGAGAGCCGAACGGGCGATCTCATCCGGGCCGCTGGCGCACAGGCTCAGCAGCTCAGTGCGCAGATCGTCCGGCATGGGAATGTAGTGCGTGGCGATCAACTTGATCGCCGGGTCTTGTTCGATCAGGGCGATATCCAGGCCATCGAGGCTGGTCCCGGACATCACACCAATATAGAGCGCCATACCTTAGCGCTTCGCCGAGGCCAGCAGGGTGGAGCGCTCCTGGTCCATGCGGGCCATCAGTGGCTGGCTCTGCTGCAGGAAGCGCGCGCGCTCGGCCTTGGCAATCGGGTCGGCCATTGGCAGCTTCTGGCCCAGAGGGTCGACGTGGACGCCGTTCACCTGGAACTCATAGTGCAAATGCGGGCCGGTAGACAGGCCTGTGGTGCCGATATAGCCGATGACCTGGCCCTGCTTCACGTTGCTGCCGGTCGACACGCCTTTGGCGAACCCTTGCATGTGGCCGTACAGGGTGCGGTAGGTATTGCCGTGCTGGATGATCACGGTATTGCCGTAACCGCCGCGGCGGCCGGCCAGCAACACCTTGCCGTCACCGGCAGCCTTGATGGGCGTGCCGCGTGGGGCAGCATAGTCGACGCCTTTGTGGGCGCGGATCTTGTTGAGGATCGGATGCTTTCGGCCCATGGAGAAGCGCGAACTGATGCGGGCAAAGTCCACCGGCGTACGGATGAAGGCTTTGCGCATGCTGTTGCCATCGGCGGTGTAGTAGCTGGTGTTGCCTTGTTTGTTGGTATAGCGCACTGCGGTGTAGGTTTTGCCGCGATTGGTAAACCGCGCCGATAGAATCGCGCCGGTGCCGACGACTTTGCCGTTGGCGACTCTCTGCTCATAGATCACGTCGAATTCGTCACCCTGACGGATGTCCTGGGCGAAGTCGATGTCGTAACCAAACACGCTGGCCATGTCCATGGTCATGCTGTGGGACAAGCCGGCGCGGGCGGCCGACTGTGACAGCGAGCTGTTGATGACGCCATGCACGTAAGCGGAGCGCGTCACCGGTTTGGTGGTGATGCGGTTGAACGCAAAGCCTTTGGCGCCCTTGCTCAGGCTAATGCTTTCGAGGTCGTTGACATTGCTGTGCAGGTTTTTCAGCTGGCCGTCGGCAGCCAATTCGAACTCAAGCTTCTGACCGTGCTTGAGCTGAGTGAATTGCTTGGCTTGTTTATCGCTGGCCAGCACCTCATTAACGGTGGCAGCGGGCAGGCCGACCTTTTCGAACAGCGTTGAAAGCGTATCGCCCTTGGCGACGATCACTTCGCGGTGCAGCGCATTCTTGGTTGCAACGGGTGCCGGCGGTTCTTGAGTGGCCTGTTGGGTGTCTTCCGGGGTGTTTTCTATCTGTGCGAATGGGGATTCTGTCGGTGCGTTTGTGGCTTGTTGCGCGTCGGAAGCGTCTTGATCTTGTGTCAGTTGTTCAACTGGACTTTCCAGGTCAAGGCTCAGGGATGTTCGTTTGGCTTCTACGTCACTGGAAGGGAATACCAGGAGTGCCAGGCTGAGAAGGGCGGCGATACCACTTGCGGCGAGCAGGTGGGTCTTCGGGTAAAGCGGCGGCGCTTTAGACGGTTCTGTGGTCATAAGTAATTTTGACTTTGAAGATGAAATGGAAAAGATGAATGACATGATGAAGATGAAATAACTGTATAAAATATAACCAAATCATCTGTGGCGCAAGCTCGCGAACGCTGGGCTTGCTGAACGGTGTCCGTGCGCGGGACAAAACTTGTAATTAGTCCCTGATCTTGTATGGTTGGTTCCCTTTTGAATCTGAGCCTTGCGGGTCTGTTATGAAGTCGGTTGAAGAGCAGCTAGCGCTGATAAAACGTGGTGCGGAAGAACTGTTGGTCGAGGCCGAGCTGGTCGAAAAGCTCAAGCGTGGTCAACCCCTGCGTATTAAGGCTGGCTTCGATCCGACCGCGCCGGATCTGCACCTGGGTCATACCGTGCTTATTAATAAGCTGCGTCAGTTCCAGGAGCTGGGGCATCAGGTCATCTTCCTTATAGGTGACTTCACCGGGATGATCGGTGATCCGAGCGGCAAGAGCGCAACGCGCCCGCCGCTTACCCGTGAGCAGGTTCTCGATAATGCCGAGACCTACAAGACCCAGGTGTTCAAGATTCTCGATCCGGCCAAGACCGAGGTGGCGTTCAACTCCACCTGGATGGATCAGATGGGGCCGGCCGACTTTATTCGCCTGACTTCCCAGTACACCGTGGCGCGCATGCTTGAGCGTGATGACTTCGACAAGCGCTACTCCACCAATCAGCCAATCGCGATTCATGAGTTCCTCTACCCGCTGGTTCAGGGCTATGACTCGGTGGCATTGCGCGCGGACGTTGAGCTGGGCGGCACTGACCAGAAGTTCAACCTGCTGATGGGGCGTGAACTCCAGCGTGCGTATGGGCAGGAAGCTCAGTGCATTCTGACCATGCCGTTGCTGGAAGGGTTGGATGGCGTCAAGAAGATGTCCAAGTCCCTGGGTAACTACGTTGGTATCCAGGAAGCGCCGGGTGTGATGTACGGCAAGCTGGTATCGATTCCGGATGCGTTGATGTGGCGTTATTTCGAGCTGTTGAGCTTCCGCTCGATGGATGAGATCAACGCGCTGCGCGCAGACGTCGAGGCGGGTGCGAATCCTCGTGACGTGAAGATCAAGTTGGCGGAAGAGATCGTTGCGCGCTTCCATGGTGAAGAGGCCGCGGCCAGCGCTCACCGCGCGGCCGGTAACCGCATGAAGGATGGCGAGCTGCCGGACGATCTGCCGGAGATCGAATTGACTGCGGCTGAAGCGATGCCGATTGCTGCTGTGCTTAATAAGGCGGGCCTGGTTAAGAACTCCGCAGTCGCGCGCGACCTGTTGGGTTCCGGTGGCGTGCGTATAGATGGTGAAGTTGTCGATCGCTCCTTTATATACGAGCTGGGCGCTACCCACGTTTGCCAGGCTGGGAAGAAGGCCTTTGCGCGTATTACGCTCAAAGCCGAATAAAACTGAAATGAGGTGTTGACGGCGAATTATATCTGTCTATAATTCGCCCCACTTCCGGCGCAGTCGAAACTGAAAACTCCTTGATAAACAAAGAGTTAAGAAGTTTTCGGCAGCAAGTCGCTTCAGTTCATCGAAGCCAGAAGGGAGTTGAAAAAGAGGTGTTGACAGCAGCGTGTAACGCTGTAGAATTCGCCTCCCGCTAACGAGAGATCGTAAGCGCAAGTGGTTGAAGTTGTTGAAGAATTCTTCGAAAGCTTCTGAAAATAATCACTTGACAGCAAATGACGCTGCTGTAGAATGCGCGCCTCGGTTGAGACGAAAGATCTTAACCAACCGCTCTTTAACAACTGAATCAAGCAATTCGTGTGGGTGCTTGTGGAGTCAGACTGATAGTCAACAAGATTATCAGCATCACAAGTTACTCCGCGAGAAATCAAAGATGTAACCAACGATTGCTGAGCCAAGTTTAGGGTTTCTTAAAAACCCAAAGATGTTTGAACTGAAGAGTTTGATCATGGCTCAGATTGAACGCTGGCGGCAGGCCTAACACATGCAAGTCGAGCGGTAGAGAGAAGCTTGCTTCTCTTGAGAGCGGCGGACGGGTGAGTAAAGCCTAGGAATCTGCCTGGTAGTGGGGGATAACGTTCGGAAACGGACGCTAATACCGCATACGTCCTACGGGAGAAAGCAGGGGACCTTCGGGCCTTGCGCTATCAGATGAGCCTAGGTCGGATTAGCTAGTTGGTGAGGTAATGGCTCACCAAGGCGACGATCCGTAACTGGTCTGAGAGGATGATCAGTCACACTGGAACTGAGACACGGTCCAGACTCCTACGGGAGGCAGCAGTGGGGAATATTGGACAATGGGCGAAAGCCTGATCCAGCCATGCCGCGTGTGTGAAGAAGGTCTTCGGATTGTAAAGCACTTTAAGTTGGGAGGAAGGGCATTAACCTAATACGTTAGTGTTTTGACGTTACCGACAGAATAAGCACCGGCTAACTCTGTGCCAGCAGCCGCGGTAATACAGAGGGTGCAAGCGTTAATCGGAATTACTGGGCGTAAAGCGCGCGTAGGTGGTTTGTTAAGTTGGATGTGAAATCCCCGGGCTCAACCTGGGAACTGCATTCAAAACTGACTGACTAGAGT
>NZ_CVTT01000026.1:0-47766 GCF_900006605.1 Pseudomonas sp. 58 R 3
AGCCATGCCTTTCAAGGTCTTGGTTTAAAATCCCCCAAAACTTCAGTCAGGATGACGAAACGATGTGGGAAAAGGTTCTAGAGCGGTTCGAAAAACAAGCACCAGCCAGTGTCATGACCAAGCTGGTATTGGAGCAGGCCGTACCTGCCGAATGGGTTGATAAGGTGTTCGATGATCACCGTCAACGGCAGTACTCCCGTGAGCTTCTGTTTTCATCTGTTGTTGAGTTGATGTCCCTGGTTTCATTGGGCTTGAGGCCATCCTTGCACGCAGCGGCGCGCAAGGCTGAGGGGCTTTCGGTCAGCCTTACAGCGCTCTATGACAAGATCAATCGAACCGAACCCGAGCTGCTTCGGGCCCTGATTTCAGGCAGCGCGGAGCGTTTGGAACCCACTGTCAAAACACTCGGCCATTCATCGATTCTCCCCGGCTGGCAGTTACGTATTGTCGATGGCAATCACCTGCCAGCCACACAAAAACGCCTCGGCCCTTTGCGCACTGAGCGCGGCGCAGCGCGCCCAGGGTTTTCAGTGGTGGCCTACGATCCTGATCTGGATTTAGTCGTTGATCTCCAGCCCTGGGAAGATGCCTACGCCAGCGAACGGGTCAGTGTTCTTCCGTTGCTGGCCCGCGCTTGCGCGGGCCAGCTGTGGATGGCTGATCGACTTTACTGCACGCTGCCCGTCCTACAAGCCTGCGAGGACACAGGGGCTTCGTTCATTGTTCGCCAACCCAGCAAGCATCCACGCTTGATCCAGGAAAGCGACTGGCAAGAGTCAGGAATCGTCGATAGCGGCACCGTTCGCGAACAAATCATCGAAGTGAAAGGTGGCCGCCGCTGGCGGCGCGTTGAGTTAAGCCTGCAAACGGCAAATGACTCAGGTGAATCACTGATGTGGTTCTGGAGCAATTTGCCTGACACCATTAGTGCCCAGCAGATAGCCGATTTATACCGTCGTCGCTGGAGTATTGAGGGGATGTTTCAGCGCCTTGAGTCGGTACTGGACAGTGAAATTACAAGCCTTGGTAGCCCGAAAGCCGCGCTACTGGGCTTCGCCTCGGCGGTTCTGGCTTACAACGTTTTGTCGGTTCTAAAGCGTAGCGTTGAGCAGGCGCACCGAGATACACAGCCACAGGGTTGGGAAGTTTCGATTTTCCACTTGGCGGTGCATGTTCGCAGTGATTATCAGGGAATGCAGATCGCATTGCCTACGGAAAATTTCCCTCTTGAAAAGACCTCGCAAGGGCTGGCAGAGCGGTTGTTGGCCCTGGCGAGGTTGATCAAACCCAAGGCCGTCGCAAAAAGTCCTCGCGGTCCTAAGGTCGCAAAACCTAAGGAGTGGCTGGAAGGTAAGGCTGCACGGGTCCATGTCTCAACAGCTCGGGTGCTCAAGGCTGCCAAGTCGGATAAACAGACTTAAACACTGCTTTAAATGAGTTCTTAAACGCAGACCTTGAAAGGCATGGCTCTTACAGCGGGTCACTTTTGCAAGGACGGCATTCCGGGCGTTTGCCAAAAGTGACCCGCTGTAAGAAGAGCGGAACCATAGGTAGCCGTTACCGCAGCAACGGATCTGTACACCAAAAAAACCGCAATAAAACACAAACCAGGCAAGTCAGATCAAAATAAAAATCACCGCCAACCCAGCAAAAATCGCCCACTTCTCCAGGTAATACCGCGCCCGATTACGCTTTTTCAGCTCCTTGCCACGCAAACGGATCTTGTACAACCGCGTAAACGCACGGTTCAACCCGCCCGTCTTGTCACCCTCATCATTAGGCGAACCCGCCGCCGCCATCACATTACGACTGAACCACCGGTTAAACGCCGCCGCCCAGCGGTACTTCATCGGGCGCTCAATGTCACAGAACAAGATGATGCGGTTCTGCTGCGTCGTGTTCTCAGCGTAATGAATGTAAGTCTCGTCAAACATCACCGGCTCACCGTCACGCCAGTAGTAACTCTCGCCATCCACATTGATATAGCAACCCGGATCGTTCGGCGTATCCAGCCCCAAGTGGTAACGATAGGAGCCTGCATAAGGATCACGGTGACGCACCAGCTTGGAACCCGGCGGCAACTCGGCAAACATCGCCGCCTTGATCGAGCCAATACCTTGCACCAGTTCAGTGGTGCGCGGGCACAACTTCATCGCCGACGGATGACTGTCGCCGTACCATTTAAGATAAAAGCGCTTCCAGCCCGACTTGAAGAACGAGTTGAAACCCACGTCATTGTATTGGTCCGAGCGCTTGATCTCACCCGCACGCATCAGGTTCTGGCCTTCCTGGCGGATTTCCTCCCAGTGCTCCTGCAGCGGGCTCAGGTCCGGAAAGTCGCTGGGCGACAGAAACGGACGGCTTGGCTGCTTGGAAAACAAGTAGAGGAAGCAGTTGATCGGCGCCAGGAACGTCGAGTGATCGCTAAGCTGGCGACCCAACTTGTGTCGCACTCTGCCACGCAGGTGAACATACGCAATGGAGGCAACGTAGAGAACAACAATGATGAGTTTCAAGGGATTCGTCACAAGTCAGAAGAGAACAGGCTGCTCCTGCGTGCACACAACGGCCGAGGATTAATAAGCAGCACCTGAAATCACAATTACACATTGGCGGCTGGCCGGACAAGTCTCTTCCGGAACCAGGCCATTGGCCTTTATTTAGCCACAGTTTGTAACCAAAGGTTAACTAAGAATTGTGAAAAGCTGTCTACGCAGCGTGTAGGACGCGCAACCACCTGTCTGGACGCAAGCCCGGAGTGGGGCTACTTACAGTGCAGGCGGTGGCGCTGCCAACGCAGAAAAAACTCGCCGTCCAACCAGGTTCCAGGCCCCTTTCAGTTACAATCGCGCCGATCAACCTCCCGCAAAAGGAACTTGCATGACACCTCAACCAGACCCCGACTTCACCGCGCTCCAGGGCGCCTGGGAGCAGATCTGCCTGGAAGACAGCGGCGTACACAACCCGCCCGACGCACACAGCGCGCCGGGTGCCATTACCACTATTCGTGGCGATCAGTTCGAAGTCCAAACCGTGAATGGCGACATATTGCTGGCTGGCCGGTTCACACTGGACAGCAGCACCACGCCCAAACGCATTACCTGGGTGGACTCCATGGGCGATGACGCCGACAAAGCCTTACCCGCCAGCTATCGCCTCGAAGGCGACGATTTTGTGTTTATCGCGGCGGATGAAGGCATGCCCCGCCCGACCGTCTTCAGCACCGGGCCAGGGCAAACCATGCGCACCTTTGTGCGTCGCCGGTAAAACCGCTGGCATCCGAAACGCCGACAGGGTTTTCACACAGCCTTCACCTTCAGGCCTTTAGCGTGAGGCCACCTACTCCAGTGATTCACTTGGCCCGCCGCTACTGTCGCGGGCCTTTTTTTGTGCGCCAAAACCGCTTTAAACCGAGCGTTTGATGGCCGTCAGGGTAAAACACAATGGCAATTGAGCCGGCTGGTGTTCGTACTGGTCATACAGCTCTTCCCGGTTGGAGTGCGGGTACTCCTGCAGATGCTCGATCTGCAGGTGCGCCGCAATCGCCCCGCTGACCACGCTGCCCAGGGTATGCACGTACCAATAGGACGTCGGCCCAGGAATCTGTGTCAGTCCTTCATACACAATCGACGATTGCAGCACGAACGGATCGCGTTGAAAGTACGAACTGGCGGGCAATAGCGGATTGCTGGCCTGAGGGTCGAAGACTTCCAGGAAAGGGTGAGTCTCATAGATCACCAGGGTGCCGCCGGGCTTGAGGGTACTGGCCACGTGCTGCATGAACAGCGCCACATCCGGCATCCAGCCCAGTACGCCAATGGTCACCAAGGCGATATCAAACCGGCCAAGCAGGTGCTCAGGCAGGTGATGAATATCGGCTTCGATGAACTGCGGGTTATGCGGTGAACATTCAGCCAGTTCCCGCGCTTGCGCCAGAAAAGCTGCCGATTGATCGACGCCCACCACCTCACGCGCGCCAAGGCCAAACAGCGACAGGCTTTCACGCCCGTTATTACAGCCGATTTGCACCACCGCCTTGCCGGCCACGCCGACCGTTTGCAACAGCGCGGTAATGGTCGGATCGAGGCGCGAAAAGGTCGGTTCAGCGACCGATTGCAGCAGTGTATTCCAGGTCGCGGTGTCTTTGTGCAGCGCGGCAGAAGCGTCCCAGGCGGCCTTGTTACTGGCGATAGCCTGTTGAGCTGAGGGCATGTCCATTGCGTCTCCAGAGAGTCATTTCAGCGGGCTACGGAAAATAATCCAAATACCTGCAAGATAAAACCCTCAGCAGCCGCGAAACTTCTGTTCAGGCCCATGCGTCACTAACCCAACGAGTGTCCAGCCCCTGAACACCCTTTGCGAAGACAGCGCCGTGGCCAATCACTCTGACCTGCGTAATACCTTGTCCCTGGACAGCCTCAACTTTTTCCTGGCGGATGTGCGCGACGGCCTAGGGCCATACCTGGCGATTTACCTGCTGGCCGTGCACCAATGGGACCCGGCCAGCATCGGCGTGGTCATGACCCTGGCGGGCATCGCCGCACTGGTCACCCAAGGCCCGGCGGGTGCGCTGATCGACCGCACACGCAGCAAGCGCGCCGTGATCGCCGTGGCTGCGATCCTGGTGACCGCCAGTTGCCTGCTGCTGCCGTTTGTCAGCACCTTCAGTTGGGTGGCCCTGACCCAGGCCGCCAGCGCCGTGGCCGCCTCGGTGTTTGCCCCGGCCATATCCGCCATTTCCCTCGGGATTACCGGACCACGCGCCTTCACCCGGCGTACGGGGCGCAATGAAACCTTCAACCACGCCGGCAATGCCGTGGCCGCGCTGCTGGCCGGCGGCCTGGCGTACCTGTATGGCCCGGTGGTGGTGTTTTACCTGATGGCCTTTATGGCGCTGGCCAGTATCGTGGCCGTGAGCTGCGTATCGGCCAAGGCGATTGACCATGAAGTCGCCAGAGGCTTTGACCCGGCCCACCACAGCGATCACGAACAACCGTCCGGCGTGAAAGTGCTGCTGGCCAACCGGCCGCTGCTGATATTCGCCATCTGCTGCGCCCTCTTCCACCTGGCCAATGCAGCGATGCTGCCACTGGTCAGCCAGAAGCTTGCGCAGATCAACCTGCAGATGGCCACGCCGCTGACTTCGGCGTGCATCGTCGCCGCGCAGCTGGTGATGGTGCCGATGGCCTGGCTGGTGGGGCTCAAGGCCGATCTGTGGGGGCGCAAACCGTTGCTGCTCGCAGGTTTCCTGATTCTGCCGCTGCGCGGCGTGCTCTACACCTTGTCCAGTGATCCGTACTGGCTGGTGGCGGTGCAGATGCTCGACGGCATCGGCGCGGGGATCTTTGGCGCGCTGTTCCCGGTGATCGTCAAGGACCTGACCCAGGGCACCGGGCGTTTTAATGTGAGCCTCGGCGCGTTGTCCACGGTGTTTGGCCTGGGTGCGGCGTTGAGTAGCAGCCTGGCCGGTTTCGTCGTACAACAAGCCGGCTACAACGCGGCATTCCTGACCCTGGCCGGCGTGGCTGCGGCAGCCTTGGCGCTGTTATGGCTGGCGATGCCGGAGACCTTGGAAAAACCATCGTTCGCCTGCCATACAACTGTCGCCTGACATATGCGACAATGCGCGCCAAATTCCAACACACAGCCAAAATATTCTGCTCAGCGACCGGGTTTCGCGCCTTGATGTCGCTGTTGACGCATGCCTGAAGGCTCCTGCCGCCACGCTCGCAACTCATTGATAGGTAAAGTAATTGATCTCCACAGCTAACATCACCATGCAGTTCGGCGCCAAGCCGCTCTTCGAGAACGTCTCGGTCAAATTCGGCGCCGGCAACCGTTATGGTTTGATCGGTGCCAACGGTTGCGGCAAGTCGACCTTCATGAAAATCCTCGGCGGCGACCTCGAGCCGTCCGGCGGCCAGGTCATGCTGGAGCCGAACGTGCGCCTGGGTAAACTGCGCCAGGACCAGTTCGCCTACGAAGAATTCACCGTACTCGACACCGTGATCATGGGCCACGAAGAGCTGTGGCGGGTCAAGGCTGAGCGTGACCGCATCTACTCGCTGCCGGAAATGAGCGAAGAAGACGGCATGGCCGTTGCCGAGCTGGAAACCGAATTTGCCGAAATGGACGGCTACACCGCCGAATCCCGCGCCGGTGAACTGCTGCTGGGCCTGGGTATTCCGCTGGAGCAGCACTTTGGCCCGATGAGCGAAGTCTCCCCAGGCTGGAAACTGCGGGTATTGCTGGCCCAGGCGCTGTTCTCCGACCCTGAAGTGCTATTGCTCGACGAACCGACCAACCACTTGGACATCAACACCATCCGCTGGCTGGAAAACATCCTGACCCAGCGCTCCAGCCTGATGATCATCATCTCTCACGACCGTCACTTCCTGAACAGCGTGTGCACCCACATGGCTGACCTGGACTACGGCGAGCTGCGCCTGTTCCCGGGCAACTACGACGAGTACATGACCGTGGCGACCCAGTCCCGCGAGCAACTGCTGTCGGACAACGCCAAGAAGAAGGCGCAGATCTCCGAACTGCAGTCCTTCGTCAGCCGCTTCTCGGCCAACGCCTCGAAAGCCAAGCAAGCCACGTCCCGTGCCAAGGCGATCGACAAGATCCAGCTGGCCGAGGTCAAGCCTTCGAGCCGTGTGAGCCCGTTCATCCGTTTCGAGCAGAACAAGAAGCTGCACCGCCAGGCGGTGATGGTCGAAAAAATGGCCAAGGGTTTCGACGGCAAGCCGTTGTTCAAGGACTTCAGCTTCCAGGTTGAAGCCGGCGAGCGCGTGGCGATCATTGGCCCGAACGGTATCGGCAAGACCACCCTACTGCGCACTCTGGTCAACGAACTGACCCCGGACGCCGGCAGCATCAAGTGGACCGACGCCGCAGAGCTGGGCTACTACGCCCAGGACCACGCCCATGACTTCGAAGACGACGTGACCCTGTTCGACTGGATGGGCCAGTGGACCCAAGGCGAGCAGATGATCCGTGGCACCCTGGGCCGCATGCTGTTCTCCAACGACGAGATCCAGAAGTCGGTGAAGGTGATTTCCGGTGGTGAGCAAGGCCGCATGCTGTTCGGCAAGCTGATCCTGCAAAAGCCGAACGTGCTGATCATGGACGAACCGACCAACCACCTGGACATGGAATCCATCGAAGCGCTGAACCTGGCGCTGGAAAACTACCCGGGCACGCTGATCTTCGTCAGCCACGACCGTGAGTTCGTATCGTCCCTGGCCACCCGCATTATCGAGTTGAGCGCCACCGGCGTGATCGACTTCAGCGGCACCTATGACGACTACCTGCGCAGCCAGGGCGTGGTGTTCTAAGCACCCGCTGTGGCAGGCCGGCTTACTGTTGCAGACCCGCTTCCCGTGGCGAGCAGGCTTGCCCTGCGCTGGGCTGCGAAGCGGCCCTAAAACCAAACACCGCGTTTTGCCTGGCAGAACGCGGTGTTTTTTATTGGGGCTGCTGCGCAGCCCAACGCAGGGCAAGCCTGCTCGCCACAATGAAGCCCTCGCCTCATGCGGCCCATTCAGCAAAACCCGTTAGCCAGCTTCCTTTTCCCCCACGCCCTTGCCATCATGCCCTCACCGCCCGCCCGCGAATGAGTGACCATGCCTGCCGTCGCCCCCAGTTCCCTGTCGATCACCCTGCAGATCGTCTCCATTGTTTTCTACACCTTTATTGCCTTTATCTGCATCGGCCTGCCGATCGCGGTGATACCCGGCTATGTGCATGAACAACTGGGCTTCAGCGCCGTAGTCGCCGGGGTCACCATCGGCGCGCAATACCTGGCCACCCTGCTCAGCCGGCCGATGGCGGGGAGGATGTCGGACAATGTGGGCACCAAACGCGCGATTGTGCTGGGCTTGGCGGGCATCCTGGTCAGCGGCGTGCTGACGTTTTTTGCCACCTTGCTTGAAAGCATGCCCGCCGTGAGCCTTGGGGTGTTGATCGTCGGCAGGCTGCTGCTCGGCGTGGCCCAAGGCCTGATCGGCGTTGGCACCATCAGTTGGTGCATGGGCGCGGTCGGTGCCGAACACACGGGGCGCTCGATCTCCTGGAACGGTATCGCGTCCTACGGCGCCATTGCCATAGGCGCGCCGCTGGGCGTGGTGATGGTGGCCGATTATGGCTACAACAGTCTCGGTATCGCGCTGTCGGTGCTGGCCGCTTTGGGCCTGGTGTTGATCCGCAATAAACCCTCAGTACCGGTAGTGCGTGGCGAACGCTTGCCGTTCTGGGCGGTGTTCGGGCGCATTGCGCCGTTTGGCGCCAGCCTGTGCCTGGCGTCGATCGGCTACGGCACGCTGACCACCTTTATCACCCTGTATTACCTCAACCGTGGCTGGGCCGGTGCGGCGTACTGCCTGACGGTGTTCGGCGTGTGTTTTATCTTGTCGCGCCTGGTGTTTATCTCGGCCATCAGCCGCTTCGGCGGGTTCAGCGCGGCGATTGCCTGCATGACCATCGAAACCGTCGGCCTGACCCTGTTGTGGCTGGCGCCGTCCACCGGTGTGGCGCTGATCGGCGCCGGGCTCACCGGCTTCGGCTTGTCGCTGGTGTACCCGGCGCTGGGCGTGGAAGCCATCAAGCAGGTGCCCAACAGCAGCCGTGGCGCGGGGCTGAGTGCGTATGCGGTGTTTTTTGACCTGGCCCTGGCGATTGCCGGGCCATTGATGGGCGCCGTGGCGCTGAACCTCGGCTATGGCTGGATTTTCTTCTGCGCTGCGCTGCTGTCGGTCACGGCGCTGTGCCTGACCGTGCAGCTCAAGCGCCGCGCTTACTGATCAGCAGTCTGCAAACCGGCGCGGGTCGACTGACCCAAAGTGTGCACGAAAAAGCGCCCCGCTTCCGAGATCAGGTCGCGGTGAATGCCTTCGCGGTCGACACCGTCGGCATCCGTGCAAATCGCCGGCATGGCCAGCAGTTGGTCGCTGTCACACGGTGCCATGAACACAAAGTGCCCGGCCCCGGCCAATAGTTTGAAATCCGGCGGTTGCGGCAGTTTACGCGCCAGGGCGGCGGCGTTCTTGTCCACGGCCACCAGCTTGTCGCCGTCGCCGCTGTAGAGCAGCACCGGCACGTGCACATCGGCCAGGGTGTGGCGGCCGAACATCAGGCTCAGCGGCGCCATCAGCATCAAGGCATGAATACGTGGGTCGGCTTGCGGCTGCAGGTCTTCACGGTCGACCACCAGCTCTCCTTTGGTGGTGCAGGCATCGCGGTCTTCCGGGCGTTCCTGGCAATAACGGCGCAGGCGGTCGAAATCCGGCTTGGCCCCGGCCAGGATCAGCGCGGTTTCACCGCCGGCTGAGTACCCGATAACCCCCACCTGGTCGATATTGACGAACGGCGACAGCATCGTATCCCCGAGCGTGGCGGTAATCGCTGCGGAAATCTGGATCGGCCGCCCGTACAGGTTGCTCACCGTGCCCAGGCGGCTGTGATCCTTGTAGTTGTCACCAGGATGCAAAACGGCCACCACTACAAAACCCTTGCGTGCCAGTGAAGTGGCCAGGTCGTGCAGCGCCAGCGGTGTACCGGTGTTGCCATGGGACAGCATCAGCATCGGGAAACGCCCGATAGCGACTTTGGAATCCTGGGTGGCGGCCACGTGGTAAGGGCCCAACTGCGTGGAATGTTCATCGTCGGTGGACGGGTAGAACGCGATGGCGTTCATCGGCTGCTGATCCAGCGGGTCGAGAAAACTCATGCGATGAAAGCCCACACTCCAATGCGGGTGCGGCGCCGGGGCGGCGTGCACTGAAATCAGGCCGCCGAACAGGGAAAGAACCAAAACAGCACAAAGACGCATCATGGGGATGTCCACCTTTGCTGCGCGACCACGTTCAACACCCGCGGCATGTCGGTTTGAAAAGTCCATGGGCCAAGGCACTCGCTGCGGGTGATAAACCCATGTGTGCATAACCTGGGCCAAAGTAATGACAGCGGGCAAACGAAAAAACTCCGTACTCCGGTCGCGTTCAGGCGATCAGAATACAGAGTTTAGGCGCCCCGGTTCAGATTGGAACCGAACAGAGGCGAACTTTACACAAGCCTTACGCGGCGGCGAACAGTTGTTCGTTGATTACGACGTTGGCATCGCTCAAGGCTTTGCTGCGAACTTCTTCACCGTAGGCCAGGCCCTGGGCGCGGACAAATTCGATATCCGTGATGCCCAGGAAGCCAAATACCAGTTTCAAGTAGTCCTCGTGGCCCACATTGCTTGCCTGGCCCGCGTGCAGACCGCCAGCGGTGGAAACAATGATCAGCTTCTTGCCGCCGCACAGGCCTTCAGGGCCGGCTTCGGTGTAACGGAAGGTTTGACCGGCGACCGCAATACGGTCGATCCAGGCCTTGAGCTGGGACGGCACCGAAAAGTTGTACATCGGCGCACCGATCACTACAGCGTCAGCGGCGATGAATTCAGCCAGGGACGTGGCGCTCAGTTCAGCCTCGTGTTTTTGGACGGCGTCGCGCAATTCGGCAGCGGTGCCCAGGGCGCCCAGGGTCAGGCCGGAAAAGTGGCTGATGCCTTCGCCAGCCAGGTCACGATAGGTCACTTCCACACCCGGCTGAGCCGCTTGCCAGGCCTTGACCACACCAGCGCTGAGCTGACGGGAAGCCGAGTTGTCGCCGAGGATGCTGGAATCGATATGCAACAGTTTCATGCGGGTTCTCCAAGTGAGGATCGCGGCTGGGCGATCGAATGAGGTTAATCCTACACATGAACCCAATAGTCGATTAGACGGCACAAATGTGATTGTTTGTCCCGCCAGCAGGACAATCGATCTAAATTCTCAATGCGACGACACATAAATAGACGCCGACGAGGGCGCCGGCAGCGCGTAAGTGCGCTTCATCCACTGAATCTCTTGCTGGGGCGTGCGCCCGAACAAGCGCTTGAACTCTCGGCTGAACTGCGAAGCGCTTTCATAGCCCACCTGAGCGCTCGCCGTGGCGGCGCTGATGTCGTTGCGCAGCATCAACAAGCGCGCCTGGTGCAGGCGCGTGGACTTGAGGTATTGCATCGGCGAGGTGTCGGTGACGGTGCGAAAGTGCGCATGAAAACTCGGCACGCTCATCATCGCCTCCCGCGCCAGCACTTCCACGTCCAGGTGCTGGTGGTAAAACCCATGAATCTTGCGAATCGCCCGCGCCACCTTGCCGAACTGGCCCTGGCGGTTAAGCGCGGCACGCATCGACCCGCCCTGCTCGCCCGTGAGGATGCGGTAGTAGAGCTCGCGCATCAGCGCGGGGCCGAGGACCTGTGCCTCCATCGGCGCACTCATGGCTTCGAGAAACCGCAGCAGCGACTCACTGAGTTTGTCGTCCATGGGCGAGGAATACATGCCGCGCGGCTTGGCTTCGCGCAACTCGGGAAACCCATCCAAAGCCAACATCAATTCGGCGGCAAGGGTGAAATCCAGGCGCACGTACACCGCCAGCATCGGCTCTGCTTCGCTGGCCTCGGTTTCCATGGTGAACGGCACCGGCACCGACACCACCAGGTAATGCTGGGCGTCGTACAGGTAAACCTCTTCGCCCAGATAACCGCGCTTGCGCCCCTGGCAGACAATCACAATGCCTGGGTCATACAACACCGGCACGCGGTGCAGCGGCTGATTTGAGCGAAGAAAGCGCACGTCCTCCAGAGCGCTCAGGTTATAGCCTTCGACAGGCGCCAAGCGGCCCATCAGCGCGATGATTCGTTGGGTGCGGCCCATGGCACGTGGTTCCTGGCGAAAACAGCACGGTACTGCGCAAATACCGCCATGGCTATGCACTCATAGGAATAGGCAATCAGCACATTGGAATGGATATTCGCTCAAGCCGCCGTGTTCCGTAGCCTGAACCTGTACTTTCAGCCTTCGGAGTTTGCCCATGCTTATCGTCTACAACCCCGCCACCGGTGAAGAAATCGGCCGTGTGGCCAAACACACCTCAGCCCAGGTCAAGGCTGCCGTTGACCGCACCTGCGCAGCCTTTCCCGATTGGTCCGGCAAACTCGCCAAAGAGCGCAGCGACATCCTGCGCCGCTGGCACGACAGCGTTAAGGCCGACAAGGAAGCCTTCGCCGAACTGCTCTGCCGTGAAAACGGCAAGTGCCTGAGCGAAGCCCGAGGTGAAATCGACTACGGCCTGGGCTTTATCGAGTGGTACGCCGAAGAGGCCAAACGCGTCTACGGCGACACCATCCCCACCCACGACCGCAATGCCAATGTAGTGGTGACCAAGGAAGCCATCGGCCCGGTCGCAGCCATCACGCCGTGGAACTTCCCGTTCATGATGATCACCCGCAAAGTCGCCACAGCCCTGGCCGCCGGCTGCACCATGGTGATCAAACCCGCTGAAGACACGCCGCTCACCGCCCTCAAGCTGCTGGACTACGCACGCAGGGCCGGTATCGAAGCCGGCGTGCTCGAAGTGGTGGTCGGTGACCCGCAGGAAATCGGCCTGATCCTTACCGGTGACCCACGCATCCGCAAGATCTCGTTTACCGGCTCCACCGGCGTGGGCAAATTGCTCGCATCGCAATGCGCGGCAACCATCAAGAAGATGACCCTGGAACTGGGCGGCAATGCGCCGTTTATTGTATTTGCGGACGCCAACCTGGATGCGGCGGTACAAGGGTTGGTCAGCGCCAAACTGCGCAACTCGGGCCAGGTGTGCATCTCGCCGAACCGGATCTTTGTGCAGCACAGCATTTTCGAAGCTTTTATGGAACGCGTGAAGGCTGCGGTCGCCAACATCGAAGTAGACCAGGGCCTGCGCGAAGGCTTTGTGGTCGGGCCGCTGGTCAATCAACGGGGTTTCGACAAAGTCGTGCGCCTGGTCGACGAGGCCAGGGCGGCGGGCGCCAAGGTGCTGATGGGCGGCAAACCCCACGCCAAGGGTGGGCTGTTCTATGAACCGACCGTTTTGACCGGCTTGCAGGACGATTCACCACTGGCCACCGAAGAGATCTTCGGCCCGGTGTTCGCCCTCTATTCGTTCAAGGATGAAGAAGAGGTCATCGCCCGCGCCAACCAGACCGAGTTCGGCCTGGTGGCCTACGCCTACACCAGCGCACTCGGCCGGTCGTTGCGCCTGTCACGTCAGTTGGAGGCTGGCATGGTGATCCTCAACTCGGGTTCAGTGGGCACGGCGTCGGTTCCGTTTGGTGGCATCAAGCAGTCCGGCTATGGGCGTGAAGGCAGCTATTACGGGATCGAGGAGTACGTGCATGTGAAGTATGTGTTGATGGCGGGGGCGCAGTTCTAAGCCCTCTGCCCTCCAAAAGCCAGTGCCTGCAAGGTGCTGGTTGTTTTTCAGGCTGGATTTGTGCAGGCCAGGCGCGGATAGTTCGTCCCACTGACAGGACAATAGGTTGACCATGCAAGACCTCAACGACCTCTACTATTTCGCCAAAGTCGTCGAAGCCAGCGGCTTTGCGGCGGCCGGCCGGCTGCTGGGGATTCCCAAGTCACGGCTGTCACGACGCATTGCCGAACTGGAAGAACGCCTCGGCGCGCGCCTGTTGCAGCGCACCACGCGGCAATTGACCCTCACCGCCGTCGGCGAGCGCTACCTGCGCCATTGCCAGGCGATGCTGCTGGAGGCGGAAATGGCCGACGAGGCCGTGGCCAGCATGTCCAGCGAACCGCGCGGGCGCCTGCGGGTGAGTTGCCCGGTGGGCATGGCCCAACACATGTTGCCGGGGATGGTTGCCGGCTTTCTCGCCGCTCACCCACTGGTGCAGCTTGAGATGATGTTGGTCAACCGACGCGTCGACCTGGTGGCTGAAGGCATCGACGTGGCCCTGCGCGTGCGCGAACTGGGCGATGAAGACCCGTTGCTGGTGACCAAGCGCCTGCGCCAGGCCCAGACCGTGTTGGTGGCCAGCCCACAGTTCCTGCAAGGCAAGCAAATCAAGACCCCGGACGATCTCAAGCAATTGCCGGTACTCGCTGCGCTTGAGGCTGACCGCCTGGTGCACTTGCGGTTGATCGACCCGCAGGGCAATACCGAAAACTTATCCATGGAAGCGCGCCTGGGCATCGATGACTTTATCGTGCGCAAAGCCTGCGCCTTGCAGGGCCTGGGCTTTACCCTGCTGCCGATGATGTATTGCGAAGAAGAATTGGCCAGCGGCCAATTGGTGCAGTTGCTGCCCCAATGGTCCTCGCCGGGCGGCTGGCTGCAGGCGGTCTACCCGCATCGCCGTGGTGTTTTACCGGCGATTCGGGCCTGGATCGACTATCTGGAAGAAGCCTTCAAGGGTTGCGGAGACCGTTTGCTATGAAGATGAGCGAAGCACAAGTCGCGGCGTTCTGCCTGGGCCTGCCCGGCGCACGTGAAGACTACAAATGGGGCGGCGTGCGCGTGTTCTCGATTGCCGGCAACAAGATGTTCGCCGTGCAGAACCTGCGCGCAGACTCGCTGGCGTTCAAGGTCGACAAGGAACTGTTCCTCGGCCACGTGGACCGCCCCGGCATTCACCCGGCGCCCTACCTGGCGCGGGCGCAGTGGGTGATCATGAACACGCCCTACCCGCTCGGCGCCGAGGAACTGCGTGGCCTGTTGCAGCGCTCGCACCAATTGGTGGTGAGCAAACTGCCCAAGCGCACGCAGGTTGGCTTGTTGCTAGAGGACTGACAGCAGCGTGCCGCCGAGGAACAACTGGTCGAGCCAGAACACCTCGTGCAGCACCACAATCACCCAGAACAGCACCTGATACGGCACCTTGCGCGTCTTGTGGCGAAACACCTGTTGGGCAATCAACGCCCCGGGCCAACCACCGGCCAGTTCCACGGCATGCAGGATATTTTCGCGCACGCGCGGGCCTTCGGTTTGGGCCTTGCGTTTGTCGCCCCAGTACAGGAAAAACGCCACCACGCTGACCACGCCATAGGCGGCCAGCGGAATCAGCGTTTCGCCGCGATACCACAGCAGCGCCGAGCCGATCAGTGGCGCGGCGCACAGCAACACAAAAATCAGCGCCTTCAGGCGCGGGTATTGAATGCTCATGGCTTGACCGCCGTCCAGTCGATCCAGCCGAATTGCCAGGTGGCCAGGATCACCAGGCCGAACGCGATCCGATACCAGGCAAACGCCGCGTAACTGTGGCTGGCGATGAACTTGAGCAACGCCTTGACCGCAATCATCGCGAAGATGAACGAGGTGACAAAGCCGATGGCAAACACCGGCAAGTCATCGGGCTGGAACAGGTGACGGTATTTGTAGCCCGAATACACCGCCGCGCCGACCATGGTCGGCATGGCCAGGAAGAACGAGAACTCGGTGGCGGTTTTACGCGACAGGCCGAACAACAGGCCGCCGATAATGGTCGCGCCCGAGCGCGAAGTGCCCGGAATCATGGCCAGGCACTGGGCCACGCCGACCTTGAGCGCGTCTTTCCAGGTGATCTCATCCACCGTTTCAGCGTGCACCGCATGTTGGCGACGCTCGGCCCACAGCATGATCACCCCGCCCACTACCAACGCGGTGGCCACCGTGATCGGGTTAAACAGGTAATGCTTGATCAGGTCGGCAAAAATCACCCCCAGCACCACCGCCGGCAGCACCGCAATGATCAGGTTGACGGTAAAGCGCTGGGCCTTGGGCTGGGTCGGCAAGCCCATCACCACGTCGAGGATCTTGCGCCGAAACGCCCAGACCACCGCGAGGATCGCGCCCAGTTGGATAATGATGTTGAACGCTTCAAAGCGTTCGCCGCCGAAGCCGATCAGGTCGGCGACGATGATCTGGTGCCCGGTGCTGGAGATCGGCAGGAACTCGGTCAGCCCCTCCACCACGCCAAGAATCAATGCCTGTATGGCGGTCCAAAAATCCATGTATCCCCCAAAGGTCATGCGCTGCGGCACGCCTTGTCTGTCTTTTTAATGTTCACTGACCACGTGCAATCGTGATGCGCTGCGGATTTTCACCAGCCGAGCGCAAAAATTTCGTGAAAAATCAGGGAGTACTCAGGTTTTTCGGTTACAGGCCGAAAGCCTATCAGACAAGATGGAATTGTCGATGCAGCACACAATTATAAAAAGCACGGAGTGACAGGACGATGAACAGTTTGCGCAGCATGTCGATCAGCCGCCGTCTTTGGCTGATCCTGATAGTCGCCGTGTTGATGCTGCTGACCCTCGGGTTGCTGATGCTCAAGCAGATCCATGGCGACCTCTACCAGGCAAAACGCCAGCAGACCCAGCACGTGGTGCAAACCGCCAGCGGCGTGCTGGCTTACTATCAAAACCTTGAAAAAACCGGCGTACTGACCCGCGAGGCCGCGCAACAGCAAGCCCTCAGCGCAGTCCGCGGCCTGCGCTACGACCACGATGATTACTTCTGGATCAACGACCTGACGCCCGTGATGATCATGCACGCGGCCAACCCCAAGCTCGACGGCCAGAACCTCTCGGCCATCCGCGACCCGGACGGTTTTGCGGTGTTCAATGAATTTGTGCTCCTGGCCAAGGCCAAGGGCGCGGGGATCGTCAACTATCGCTGGCCCAAACCGGGCGCCGACGCGCCGGTGGAGAAAACCTCGTACATCCAACTGTTCGAGCCGTGGGGCTGGATTATCGGTTCCGGCGTGTATGTGGATGATGTGCAGGCTGAATTCAACGGCCAGGTTTGGAAAGCCTCGCTGATCGGCCTGGGCATTGCGCTGGTGATGGCGCTGCTGGTGATCCTGATCGCGCGCAGCATCGTGCACCCATTGCAGGCGGCAGTGAACGCCATGGGCAATATTGCCAGCGGCGAAAGCGACCTGACCCGCACCCTCGACACCCACGGGCGCGACGAGGTCACTCAACTGTCGCTGCACTTCAATAGCTTCACCGCCAAGCTGCGCCAGGTGGTCGGCCAATTGCAGGCGTGTGCCAACGCGCTGGGCCAGTCGTCCACGGAGCTGGGCACCAATGCCAGCCAGGCCCACGACCGCAGCCAGCAACAGTCCCAGCAGATGGAGCTGGTGGCCACGGCGATCAATGAAGTGACCTATGGCGTGCAGGACGTGGCAAAAAACGCCGAGCATGCCGCCAGCGAAATGCGCGACGCCCAGGCCCAGGCGCAGCAGGGCCAGGTGAATATCGACGGCAGCCTGCAACAGATCGACCAGCTCTCCAGCACCATCAGCCAGGCCGTGGAGGTGATCCGCACGCTCTCCAGTGAAAGCACCCAGATTGGTGGCGTGCTGGAAGTGATCCGTTCAATTGCCGACCAGACCAACTTGCTCGCGCTCAACGCCGCCATCGAGGCGGCGCGTGCCGGTGAGCAGGGTCGTGGGTTTGCCGTGGTCGCCGATGAAGTGCGGCTGCTGGCCCAGCGCACGCAAAAATCCACGGCCGAAATCCAGGTGATGATCGAGCGCCTGCAAGGTCATTCGGAAGCGGCGGTTAAAGTGATCAGCGACAGCCACAGCGCCTCGCAACTAACCATTGAGCAAGCGGGACAGGCAGGGGCGAGCCTCACCGCCATCGGCCAGGCATTGCGCAACCTCAACGGGCTGAATGCCTCGATTGCCAGCGCGACCTTGCAACAGGCGCATGTGGTGGAGGACATCAACCAGAACGTCACCCAGGCGGCAGGCTTGTCCCACAGCACGGCCCTGGCGGCAGAGCAATCCAGCGTGGCGAGTGCGCATTTGCGCGGGTTGAGTGAGCAGCTTGAGGGGTTGTTGCGCCAGTTCAAGATCTAGTACTCATGATCGTTCCCACGCTCCGCGTGGCAACGCCGCCACGGACGCTCTGCGTCCAGGCCTGACGCGGAGCGTCAGGGGATGCATTCCCACGCAGAGCGTGGGAACGAGCATTCCTACGACCCACCATCTTGGTTACAATCACCGCCCTCACCCACTCTCCCAAGGAACCACCATGTCCGGGCTTGAACTGTTCGCCGCCGCCCTGGGGGTGATCGCTGTCTGGCTGACGGTCAAACAAAACCCTTGGTGCTGGCCCATCGGCCTGGTGATGGTGCTGCTCTACACCTGGGTGTTCTTCGACGTAAAACTCTACTCCGACATGCTCCTGCAAGTGGTCTACGCCGGCCTGCAACTCTATGGCTGGTGGCAATGGACCCGCGCAGGTGAGGTCAAGCAGGGCCGCCAGGTCACAAGCCTGGGCTGGCCCGCGATCATGGTCAGCCTCGCCGTCGGCGCCGTGTTCAGCGCGCTGCTCGGCGCCGCCATGGCCCACTGGACCGATGCCGCGCAACCCTGGCTGGATGCCGCCCTCACCGGTTTCAGCCTGGTGGCGCAAATGTGGATGGCGCAAAAACGCGTGCAATGCTGGGCGCTGTGGATCGCCGTGGACGTGATCTTTGTCGGCCTGTTTCTCTACAAAGGCCTGTACCTCACCGCCGCGCTGTATGCACTGTTCACCGTGATCGCCGTGCAGGGCTGGCGTGAATGGCGCGCCGACCCGGCGTTGCACGCATGAAAGTGGTGGTACTGGCCGGCCCCGAATCCAGCGGCAAAAGCTGGCTGGCCACGCAACTGCACGCCCGCTTCGGTGGGCTGATGGTGGGTGAATACGTGCGCTATTTCATCGACCATCACCAGCGCGACACCACCCTGGCGGACATCCCGGCCATCGCCCGTGGCCAACTGGCCTGGGAAGACGCCGCCCGCGCCGCGCAGCCTCACCTGCTGATCCTCGACACGAACCTGCTGACCAACAAGCTCTGGAGCCAGACCCTGTTCGGTGACTACCCGGCGTGGCTGGATGACGAGCTGCTGGCCCGCCATTACGACCTGCACCTGCTGCTGTCCCCCGAGGACGTGGAATGGAGCGCCGACGGCCAGCGCTGCCAGCCTGAACTGGCCGATCGCCGGGTGTTTTTCCAAGGCAGCCTGGACTGGATCGAACAGCACCAACAACCCGCCCTGGTGATACGTGGCGACTGGGAAGCACGCCGCGCCACAGCCCTTGAGGCGGTCGAGCAACTGCTTGCCCAGCCGCGTCAAGGGCAATGTCTAACGCCTCAGTAGCCCAAGGACAAACCGGTGTTACGACGCGGGTCGTTCGCCCCGTAGAAACGGTTGTTGCCCACCGGCTTGCCGCCCAGCGAAGGCGCGCCCACCAGGATCGCCGCCAAGTGGTTGGCATCCTGGGGACCGGCAAACTTATGGCCCCAGCTTTCCAGAATCTTCTGGGTGTCCGGGCTCACCGCGAAGGTTTCCAGGTTGGTGGTCTCAGGCATCCACTGCTGGTGGAAACGCGGCGCGTCCACGGCTTCCTGGATGTTCATTTTGTAGTCGATGACATTAAGGATGGTCAGCAACGTCGCGGTGATAATCCGGCTGCCGCCCGGTGTACCGACCACCATCACTGCCTTGCCATCCTTGGTGACGATGGTCGGGCTCATTGATGACAACGGCGCCTTGCCCGGTGCGATAGCGTTGGCTTCGCCCTGCACCAGCCCGTACATGTTCGGCACGCCGACCTTGACGGTGAAGTCGTCCATTTCATCGTTGAGGATCACCCCGGTTTTGCTCGCCATCACGCCGGCACCGAACCAGTCGTTGAGCGTGTAGGTCACGGACACCGCGTTGCCCCACTTGTCGACGATGGAATAGTGGGTGGTGTTGTTGCCTTCATGGGGCGACACACCTGGCTTGATCGCCTGGGAATCCCCGGCTTTCTGCGGTTCGATGGCGGCGCGCAGCTTGGCGGCGTAGTCCTTGTCCAACAGGTGCGCGATGGGGTTCTTGACGAAATCCGGGTCGCCCAGGTAGCTGTTGCGGTCCACGTAGGCGTGACGCATGGCTTCGATCTGGTAGTGCAGGCCCTGGGCCGAGTGATAACCCAGGTCGGCCATCGGGTAGCCTTCGAGGATGTTCATGATCTGGCAGATCACCACGCCGCCGGAGCTTGGCGGTGGCGCCGAGACCACGTGGTAGCCACGGTAGTCGCACTCGATGGGCGCCAGCTCGCGGGTCTTGTACTTGTCGAGGTCGGCCTGGGTGATGATGCCCTTGCCGGCCTGGCTGGAGTCCACCAGCGCCTTGGCGACCCAGCCTTTATAGAAGCCGTCGGTGCCCTTGGCGGAGATTTCCTTGAGGGTCTTGGCCAGGTCTTTCTGCACCAGCTTCTGGCCGACCTGCATCGGCTGGCCGTTGTGCAGGAAGATCCCGCGCAGGTCCTTGTCTTTTTCAAACTCGCCGGTGGCGGTGTGCAGCAGGTCGATATCGCCCTGCTCCAGTTCAAAGCCGTTTTCGGCCAGTTTGATCGCCGGGGCAATCACCTGGGCGCGCTTGAGGGTGCCGTATTTGTTCAGCGCGGTTTCCATGCCGGACACGGTGCCGGGTACGCCGACGGCCAAGTGGCCCTTGGCGCTGAGGCCGTCGATGACCTTGCCGTCTTTGTCCAGGTACATGTCGGCGGTGGCTGCCAACGGGGCTTTTTCACGGAAGTCGAGGAAGGTCTTGCGCCCATCTGCCAGTTGCACGGTCATAAAGCCGCCGCCGCCGAGGTTGCCCGCTGCCGGGTACACCACGGCCAGCGCATAGCCCACGGCAACCGCCGCATCCACCGCGTTGCCGCCGGCCTTGAGCACCTCCACGCCGACATGAGTGGCCAAATGCTGGGCGGTCACCACCATGCCATTTTCACCGGCCACCGGGGCCTGTGACGCGGCTTGCACACCGCTGACCGTCAGCACCAGCGCAGTGGCAATCAGGGTACGGCTGAAGGGTTGGTATTTCATCCATGGCTACTCTATTTATTGAGGTGCACCAAAATAGCCCGACTCGAATCCAATCCCCAGCGCAATGGCGTTTTTATTACAGAACTTGTCGGTCATAGAACGGGCTCGAAAAAGCCCATGCTATATTTCGCGCCCAGACTGGCGGCAAGGCGCTTTGTGATGGCGATCAAAAAGACCGGGATTCGGGCGCAACAGGCCGACCAGACACGTGCGCGCATCTTGCAGGCGGCGGTCAAGGTGTTCACCCGCGACGGCTATTCCGGTGGGCGCGTCGACACCATTTCCAAGGCCGCGGACTCCAACGACCGCATGCTTTATTACTATTTCGGCAGCAAGGAACACTTGTTCGTCTGTGTGCTGGAACAGGTCTACGAACAGTTCAATAAAGCCGAAAGCACGCTCAAGCTGGACCTGGGCGACCCCGTGCAAGCCTTGCGTGAACTGGTGGCCTTTATCTGGAGCTACTACGTCAAGCACCCCGAGTTCGTGGCGATCCTGAGCATCGAGAACCTGCACCAGGGCAAACATGCCCGGCAGTCGGGTGAGATGCGCAGGCTGTCGGGCGAAGCGGTTGGCGTGTTACGCCCGATCATCGAAGCCGGCCAGACCCAGGGTGTGTTTCGCCAGGACATCGACCTCAAACACGTGTATTTGATGATTGCCTCGCTGTGCTACTTCTATAACTCCAACCGCCACACCCTCAGTTCATTCCTCGGTGAAGATTTGGCGGACAAGGGACAGCAGCAGGATTGGCTGGGGTTTATCAGTGACTTGGTGCTGCGGGGTGTAACGCCGATTTCCCGGTAGAAACCGGTTCATCCTGTGGGAGCGGGCTTGCTCGCGAATGCGGTGGGCCAGTGACAGATAAATTGACTGACCCACCGCATTCGCGAGCAAGCCAGCTCCCACAGTTTTAACCGCGTCCTGTCAGTGAGTGCCAGGGTTGGCGCGCAGGTGCGCGACCTTTTGTTCCAGGCCCTTCCACTGCGGCGCATTGGGTGCAAAGCGCGTGCGCAGGTAGGCCACCAGATCCGCTACCTGGTTATTCGACAGGCTGTCCTTGAACCCCGGCATATACCCCAGGTCCTGGGTCGCCGGGTTACTGATGCCTTGCAAAATCACCTGGATCAAATTATCCGGCTGATCGCTGAACACGTTGGTATTGCTCGCCAATGACGGGCTCACCCCAAACAGCTTCGGCCCCAGGCCATCGGCGTGACAGGCCTTGCACGAACCTTCGAATACACGTCGGCCATTGGGGTTCGCAACAGTCGCAACCTGGACCTGCGCCTCGGCAGTTGCCTCGCCCTTGAGCGACGCCAGGTACACCGCCATCGCACGAATATCGGCCTTGGGCAGCTTTGACAACTCACTCACCACCGGCCCCATCGGGCCTGCCGCCACGCCGTGGGCATCGGAGTAGCCAGTGCTCAGGTAAGTAAATAATTGATCTTCGGTCCACGGCGTCGGTGCCTTGGACAGGCCCGTCAACGCCGGTGCCTCCCAGCCATCGACCACGCCCCCGGCAAGGAAGGATTTGCCGCCCTTCTGCGCCCCCATCAGGTTGCGCGGCGAGTGGCACGCGGCGCAGTGCCCCAGGCCATTGACAAGGTAATTGCCGCGATTCCACTGCGCGCTGCGCTCAGGCTGTGGGGTGATTTCACCCCGCCGCAGGTTCAGTGCATTCCAGCCCGCCATTAACGGCCGGATATTGAACGGAAAGCGCATGGCATTCGGCGTCGGCGCCTGGCTCACCGGCGCCTGGGACATCAGGTAGGCATACAGCGCCTGCATGTCCGCCTCATTGATATTGCGAAACGCGGTATAGGGAAACGCCGGGTACAGGTTGCGCCCATCGCGGCCAATGCCGTCACGCATCGCCCGCTCGAATGCCGGGTACGACCAGGCGCCGATGCCGGTTTTCACGTCTGGGGTGATATTGCTGCTGTACAGCGTGCCGAACGGCGTTTGCATGGCCAGGCCGCCGGCATTCGCGGCGCCACCCGGCGCGGTATGGCACACCGCGCAATCGCCCACCGCCGCCAGCAAGCGCCCGCGTTCGAGGGTAGCCTTGGACCAGGTGCCCGCGCCGGGCGGCGCGATCGGTGCGATTTCGTTGTGAAACGGCCAGGCCGTCGCCATCAGCGCCCCCAAGGTGGCAAACAACGCACCGAACCACCACTTCCTGCGTTTTTCCGGCGACTTGGCAGGCTCACCAAGGGTGCCGGCGTTCAGCGCCGCCAACACCCGCTCGGGCGTTATCGGCAACTCGCGAAAACGAATACCGGTGGCGTCATAGATCGCATTGGCAATCGCCGCCGCACTCGGCACCGAGGCCGACTCACCGGCGCCCATGGGCGGCTGGTCCTGGCGCGGCATCATCAGCACGTCGATCTGCGGCACTTCGGGGAAGGTCAGGATCGGGTAGCCGCCCCACTCCTTGCTCGCCACCGTCGACTCTTCAAAGGTCACCCGCTCCTTGAGCACACGGCTGGTGGACTGGATCACATTGCCGTGGATCTGATGCTGCACGCCCGCCGGGTTGATCATCATCCCCGAGTCATGGCCGATCACCACCCGCGTCACCGACACATCGCCGGTGTGTTTGTCGATCGCCACGTCCGCCACCCATGCCGCCCACGCCGCGCCGAAGCCGGGGAACTTGCTGTGGATATAGCGCGCATAGGCAAAGCCGCGACCGCGCAACAGGTGGTCATCGCTGGCGGTTTGCATCGGCGCCGTGCGCGGCGCCCAATTGGCCCGTTCGGCGGTGGATTTGACCAGGTCGATGGCGCGCTCGTCCTTGAGGTAGCGCAGGCGGTATTCCACCGGGTCGACGCCCGCAGCGAAGGCCAACTCATCGATATAGGATTCGTGCGCAAAGGTGTTGGGCAACGCCGATACGCCGCGCATCCACGAGGCGCGCACGATGGGCGCCATGTCGTTGATGGTCACGCGCATATTGTCGATGGCGTAGGGCGGGATCGAGGTGCGGTCGCCCATCTCGAACATCGCCGCCACCGGCTCCACGCGGCCAGTGAGCAACAGCGCCAGGGTCGGCGCGCCGTTGGACGGGTAGCTGGTTTCAAAATCATAGGCGGCAATGCTGCCGTCGGCGTTGAGCCCGCCGTCCACGTCCATCAACTGCGCGGTGCCCTTGGGTTCCCACAGGTGTTCCTGTTCGCGGGTCAGTTGCACCCGCACCGGCTTGCCCACGGCGCGCGACAACAGCAACGCATCGGCGCACACATCGTCCGCGCAGTTACGCCCGTAACAGCCGGCGGCTTCCATGCGGATCACGTCGATCAGCGCTTCGTCGCATTCCAGCAACCACGCAAGGTCGGCGCGCAGCAGGTGCGGGTTCTGGCTGCCCGACCACACGCGGCTGCCGGTTGCTTGATAGTCCGCCACGCCACACGAAGGCCCGATCGAGCCATGCATCTGGTACGGCCACAAATAGCTGCGCGGCATGCGCTGGCTGGCGCCCGCCAGGGCTTCGTCGACATTGCCCTGGTCGAGCACCGTGCGGCGTACCCGTGGGTTGTCGCGGATGGCTTGCTCGACATCGCTCATGTCCGGCAAAGCGTTGCGCCAAGGCTTCCAGTGCACCTGGAGTGCGTGGGCGGCCTTGATCGCCTGTTCTTCGCGCAACGCCACCACACCGACAAAATCGCGAATCACCACCACCGCGACAATGCCGGGGATATGCGCGATGGACGCCTCATCCACACTCAGCAGGCTGTTGCCGACAAAATCGCCGCAGTCGAGCCCGGCATACGGTGGGCGGACCACGCGGCCATGGAGCATGTCCGGCACACGCATGTCGTGCACATAGGTCAGCTCGCCGGTGGCCTTGCCGGGGATATCCACGCGCGCGGCGTCCTTGCCGACCAGGCGGTAATCTTCGACAGGTTTTAACGGCGCGTCACCACTGATGCGCAACTGGTCATGCTGGCCGCTGACCAACTCGCCGTAGGTGGTGGTGCGCCCGTCGGCGGCATGCACAACCCCGGCTTCAACCTTGAGGCTGCCGGTGCTCACGCCCCAGCGCCCCGCTGCGCGCGCGAGCAAAAAGCGCCGTGCTTCGGCAGCCGCGTTACGCAGCGGGACCGCCGAAATCTGCAAGGTCGCACTGGCGATGGTGGCGCCCTGGTTGGGCGCGCGCTCGGTATCGCCCAGCACCATCTTGACCTGCTGCAGGTTCAGGTCCAACTCCTCGGCCACAATCTGCGCCAGCGAGGTGCGAATGCCGGTGCCCAGGTCCACATGGCCGTTGAAGGCATACACCAGGCCGTCATCGTTTACCGCTATGAACAATCCCAGTTCCTTCGGTTTAACGGTGGGTGTGCCGCCCTTGGCCACCGGGCCTGAAGGTGGCAGCACATCATCGACAATCAATAACACGCCAGCCTTGGCCAGCCATTGCTCACGGGACATAACCGTCATGGTCGGCCCTCCACGCTAATAAGGCGCGCGGCACGCAGCACGGCGCGCAGGATTTCGATATGGGTGCCGCAACGGCACAGGTTCCCCGACAGCTCATTGCGCACCTGGGCTTCGCTGGGGTTGGGGTTGCGGTCGAGCAACGCCTTGGCGGTCATGATCATGCCGTTGAGGCAATAGCCGCACTGCGCCGCCTGCTCATCGATAAAGGCTTGCTGCACCGGGTGCGGCGCCTGGCGAGTGCCGAGGCCTTCGAGGGTGACAATCTCGCGCCCGGTTGCACCCGCCAGTGGAAACACGCACGACCGCGCCGCCACGCCATCAATGATCACGGTGCAGGCACCGCACTCGCCCAGGCCGCAGCCGTACTTGGGGCCGTTGAGTTGCAGGTCATTGCGCAGCACCAGCAGCAGCGGCGTATCCGCCATGGCACTGACTTCGCGGGTGTGGCCGTTGACCTTGAGACCAACGGTGATGGGTGGACTGATCATTCGCTTCGCCTGTATCAGTTGATGAAGCAACCACTACACGAAACAGTCAAAAAAAAGCGTCGCGGATGTGGGGCCTCGCGACACACTTGACACGTGAAGTGACTACTACATGAACTCAGAGCAAAAACGATGCCAGCGCCGTTTTATTCCTGCGGGTCGTCGATCATCTTGCGCAGCAGGAACAGCACCGCCACCCGCTCTGCGGGGTTGAGGTTGCTCATGGTCAGCTCGCTGATCTGCGCGGCGCGCGGCGCGGTTTGCGTGACCAGTTCGGCGCCGGCTGGCGACAGGTCGACCACCACTTTGCGTTTGTCCTGGGGATCCGGCTCCAGGGTAATCAGCGCCTTGCTCTTGAGCCGCTCGACGATACCGCGAATGGTCGCCTGGTCGACGGCCGTGGCCTTGACCAGCTCGGTGAGGGAACTTGCACCCTGATCGCGCAGCGCACACAGGGTGACGAACTGCACGGCGGTGAGCTGCGAGTCGCCGACATTCTGCTGAAAGATCGCCAAGTGGCGCTGGTAGGCCTTGCGCAGCAGATGGCCAACTTGTTCAGAGAAAACGTAGGAATCAGGCACGGCGTGGCTCGGTGGGTGATTGGCGATGGTGGGCATGATGGCGGGGATGTGCGAATCACTCAAGGATCTAGCTGAAGAAACACATTCACATTGTGGGAGCGGGCTTGCTCGCGAATGCGTCTATTCAGTCAACATCTTCGGTGACTGACACACCGCATTCGCGAGCAAGCCCGCTCCCACATTTGGCTCTTTAGTGTGCCAGGGAGGCTGATGGTGCAACGACATCGCCGCCGATCACCACCGCCTCATCATCCAGGTACACATCACAATTTCGCAGTGGAATATCCATATGGCACGGCGTCTTGCGCGTGCCGCCCACTTCGGTATTCGGCCCGGTGGAGAACAGGAAGTTGCCGTAGAACGCCCGTGCATCCATGCACATGCCGTCGTTTTTGTCGTGCAGGCCCATGGCCGTCCACTGCGCCTTGGGCTGCAAGCCCCAGCCGATATGGGAGATGCCGTACACCTCCGGGTCATTGAAATACTTCATGTAATCGCGCAGGTACTCGGCCTCGAAACCACCGTGGATTTCAGTGATAAATCCCTTCTCGATCTCCAGGGTGATCTTCTCGCGGGTGTAGGTCTTGAACGGCAGCAGGATGTCGCCGATATCCAGCACCAGCACGCCCTCGGCGGTTTCTTCGTTGGGCCACGAAAACAGGAAACCACTCGGCCAATGGTCCCAGCGCCCAGGCTCATCGGCAAACCCGTACTCGGTGACCGACGGGTATTGGCCCAGTGCGGCGCGAAAATCACTGCCGGCGCGGGATTTGACGTGGATCGAGCGGGCCTTTTTCAGCAACTGCTCGGCCGCCAGCACACGCACCTTGTCGGCTTCGGTGGGCAACATGCGCGCCAGCACTTCCGGCGGTTCCACGGCCAGCAGGATGCGCGTGCCGGTCTTGAGGATCTGCTCCTGCTCCGGCGAGTGCAGCAGCATCATGGTGTCGACGATCAGGTCGGCGGCCTCCAACGCGCGCTGGGCGGCGATATTGCCGGTGAGCGCGGTGTCGCCGCAATAGGCGGTCATGTCGTTGCCCATGGCCTTGGGATGGTTGAACGACGGCAATTCCACCGCATACACCTTGGCCCCCAGGCGCTGCGCCGCGTCCATCGCAGCACGCACGGTGCGCGGGTCGGAGTAATGGCTCTTGAGCACGGCGACGCTCTGGGTCGGGTCAACCTTCGACAGTTTCAACACGTGCTCAAACATCTGGGTGAGTTCGCAATCGCTTACCGGCATTTTCCTGTCTCCTGTGGGGCTGCACCAAGTTCAAGCATCACGCTTCACTCCGGTGCATTTTTATAGTGTGTACACCAATTAAAAACGATAAGACCCGAATTTAAGACGAACTGCAAGTGGTGCACCAAAACGTTACCAATCCACACAAACCCTACAGATAAAGGCCAAAAACCGTTACAGAGGATAAATACGGTCAAACAATAAAATTTTAAATGCAGGCTTCCCATTTCAAAAAATGAGCGTATACACTTTAAAAACCTTGCGGACAGATGCCGCCAAAATCAAAAAGAGAGAGGTTTACGCCCCATGGGAAGCACACAGAAAATCGCCATCGTCGGTGCCGGCCTGGGCGGCGCGGCGGCGGCCACCCTGCTGCAGCAAGCCGGTTTCGACGTCGATATCTACGAACAGGCGCCGGAGTTTTCCCGCTTGGGTGCAGGCATCCACATGGGGCCCAACATCATGAAAATCTTCCGCCGCATGGGCATCGAAAAACAGCTGGACCTGATGGGCTCGCACCCCGAGCACTGGTTCAGCCGTTGCGGCGAAAGCGGTGACTACCTCTCGCGCATCCCACTCACCGGCTATGGCGCCTCCTACATCACCGTGCACCGTGGCGACTTGCACGCATTGCAAATGTCGACCCTCAAACCCGGCACCCTGCACTTCAACAAGCGTCTGGAAAGCCTCGAAGAAACCGATACCCAAGTGCGCCTGACCTTCGCCGACGGCGAAGTGACCTACGCCGACATCGTGATCGGCGCCGACGGCATCAACTCCAGGATCCGCGAAGAGCTGCTCGGCGTGGAAAAACCGTTGTACAGCGGCTGGGTCGCGCACCGTGCGCTGATCCGTGGCGACCAGTTGGCCAAGTACGACTTGAAGTTCGAAGACTGCATCAAGTGGTGGACCGAGGACCGCCACATGATGGTCTACTACACCACCGGCAAGCGCGACGAGTACTACTACGTGACCGGCGTGCCCCATGCCGAATGGGACTTCCAGGGCGCGTTCGTGGACAGCAGCCGCGAAGAGATGTTCGACGCGTTCAAGGGCTACCACCCCACCGTGCAGGCGCTGATCGAGTCCACCGAAAGCGTGACCAAATGGCCGCTGCGCAACCGTAACCCGTTGCCGCTGTGGAGCCGTGGCCGCCTGGTGTTGCTGGGCGACGCCTGCCACCCGATGAAACCGCACATGGCCCAGGGCGCCGGCATGGCCATCGAAGACGCGGCCATGCTCACCCGCTGCCTGCAGGAAACCGGCATCAGCGACTACCGCACGGCGTTCCAGCTCTACGAAGCCAACCGCAAGGAACGCGCGTCCCGCGTACAAGCGGTGTCCAACGCCAACACCTGGCTGCGCACCCAGGAAGACCCGGCCTGGGTCTACGGTTATGACCTGTACGCCCAGGAGCTGAAATCGGGGGTGGCCGCGTGAGTACCTTTCTATTCGGCGCCCATGTGCAAGCCAATGGCATTCGCCAGCACTACCTGCGCTACGGCGGCAAAGGCCCGGCGCTGATTTTGATCCCAGGCATCACCAGCCCGGCGATTACCTGGGGTTTTGTGGCTGAGCGCCTTGGCGCCCGGTTCGACACTTACGTGCTGGATGTGCGCGGGCGCGGTTTGTCGTCCACCGGGCCGCAATTGGACTACAGCGCAGACACCTGCGCCGAGGACATCGGCGCGTTTGCCGATGCGCTTGGGCTCGATAGCTACGACCTGGTCGGCCACTCCATGGGCGCGCGGTTTGCCGCGCACAGCGCGGTCATGCACCCCCAGGGCGTCAACCGCGTGGTGCTGATCGACCCGCCTGTGTCCGGCCCCGGCCGGCGTGAATACCCCAGCAAGCTGCCATGGTACGTCGACTCGATCCGCCAATCGCTGGTCGGCATGGACGCTGATGCGATGCGCGCCTTCTGCGCCACCTGGACCGTCGAGCAACTGCAGCTGCGCGCCGAGTGGCTGCACACCTGTTATGAGCCGGCCATCGTGCGTGCCTTCAACGACTTCCACACGGTCGACTTCCACCAGCACCTGCCCAAGCTCAAGGCCCCTGCCCTGTTGATGGTGGCCGGGCGCGGCGGCGTGATCCTCGACGAAGACATCGCCGAAATCCAGAACCTGCAGCCCGCGCTCCAGGTCGCCCACGTGCCGAACGCCGGGCACATGATTCCGTGGGATGACCTTGAGGGCTTTTTTGCCGCCCTCGACGGCTTCCTCACACAACAATAAGGACGCCACCCATGCTTAAGCCTTACCGCATCGGCCAGATCGTGCCGAGCTCCAACACCACCATGGAAACCGAGATCCCGGCGATGCTTAATGCGCGCCAGGCAATCCGCCCCGAACGCTTTACCTTTCACTCCAGCCGCATGCGCATGAAGCAGGTGCGCAAGGAAGAACTGGCGGCCATGGACGGCGAGTCCGACCGTTGTGCCATCGAGCTGTCCGACGCCAAGGTCGACGTGCTGGGTTATGCGTGCCTGGTGGCAATCATGGCCATGGGTCTGGGTTATCACCGCAATTCCGAACAGCGCTTGCGTAAAGCCACCGCAGACAACGATGCCAACGCGCCGGTGATCACCAGCGCCGGCGCCTTGATCGAAGGCTTGAAAGTGATGGGCGCCAAGCGCATCGCCATCGTCGCGCCGTACATGAAGCCGCTGACCGAGCTGGTGGTGAACTACATCCGCGAAGAAGGCTTTGACGTGGTGGACTGGCGCGCCCTGGAGATCCCCGACAACCTCGAAGTGGCGCGCCACGACCCGGCCAACTTGCCGGCGATCGTCGCCGGCATGAACCTGGAAGGCGTGGACGTGATCGTGCTTTCGGCCTGCGTGCAGATGCAGTCGCTGCCGGTGGTGGCCAAGGTTGAAGCGCAAACCGGCAAACCGGTGCTCACCGCCGCCATCGCCACCACTTACGCGATGCTCAAGGCCTTGGACCTGGAGCCTGTCGTGCCCGGCGCCGGCGCCTTGCTGTCCGGCGCTTACTGAGGAGTTTTACGATGAGCGAACAATCCGCCGACGCCAACTACCAGGGCGTCTGGGGCAATCGCATCGGCTTCGGCAAAAAATCCGCGCTGCTGATGATCGACTTTATGCAGGGCTACACCACCGAAGGCGCGCCGTTGTATGCCCCTGAAGTGGTGGTGGCCGTGGCTGAAAGCGTCGAGCTGCTGGCCACTGCTCGCCAGCACGGGATTACGGTGGTGCACACCAATATCCGCTACCATCCCGGCCATTTCGCCGATGGCGGTATCTGGGTCAAGAAAGCCCCGGTGATGAAAGACATGGTCGAGGGCAACCCGCTCGCCGCGTTCTGTATCGAGGTGTTGCCCCAGGCAAATGAAGTGGTGATCACCAAGCAGTACGCCAGCGCCTTCTTCGGCAGCAGCCTGGCCCCGATGCTGCACGCCCAAGGCATCGACACCGTGGTGCTGGCCGGCTGTTCCACCAGCGGCTGCATCCGCGCCACCGCCGTGGATGCGGTACAGCATGGGTTTCGCACCATCGTCGTACGCGAATGCGTCGGCGACCGACACCCGGCGCCCCATGCAGCCAATCTGTTCGACATCGACAGTAAGTATGGCGATGTGGTGAGCAAGCAGGAGGCGATGAGCAAGTTCAAGGAGTAATAAGGATTCAACAGGAACCACGACAAAGAGCGTGGTCCGGAAAAACTGAGCGCCCCACCTTGGAATGCAATTGAATGTGGGAGCGGGCTTTCTCGCGAAGGCAATGTGTCAGTCATAGAGATGACACCTGATACACCGCTTTCGCGAGCAAGCCCGCTCCCACACTTGATCACCTCCAACAGGGACACCTCAATCTTCTGTCACTGCCTTTGGACGTCGCTTCTACAGCACTCCAAAGTGCTGGAAAAAAGCGGCTGTATAAAAACCATAAGTCACCGCCAGGAGACACCCACAATGCCCATTGCGAATGCAGCACCCGCGACTACGGTCGCCGAACCCGTTACCACGCTCTACCACAAGATCACCTGGAAGCTGATTCCGTTCCTGTGTTTCTGCTACCTGGCCGCCTACCTGGACCGTATCAACATCGGCTTCGCCAAGTTGCAGATGCTCGACCAGCTGCACTTCAGCGAAACCGCGTTCGGCCTGGGAGCCGGCTTGTTTTTCGTCGGCTATATCATCTTTGAAGTGCCCAGCAACCTGGTACTTGAACGGGTCGGCGCGAAGATCTGGATCGCACGCATCATGATCACCTGGGGCCTGCTCTCGGCCTGCACCATGCTGGTTACTTCCACCACCCAGTTCTACATCCTGCGCTTTCTGCTCGGCGCCGCCGAAGCGGGCTTTTTGCCGGGCGTTTTGTATTACCTGACCACCTGGTTCCCGACGCACCGACGCGGGCGCATCATCGCGCTGTTCATGATCGGCCTGCCGTTGTCCAGCGTCATCGGCGGCCCGCTGTCAGGCTGGATCATGGGCCACTTCGACAACCTGGGCGGCCTGCGTGGCTGGCAGTGGCTGTTCCTGATCGAGGCGGTGCCCAGCGTCCTGCTCGGCGTGCTGACCTTCTGGGCATTGCCCAATTCCTTTCAGCAGGCCAAATGGCTGTCGGACGAAGAAAAAGCCTTGCTGGAAAGCGAACTGCGCAAGGACGACGCCGACGCCACCGGCAGCAAGCACAGCTTCCGTGACGGTTTCTTCAACCTCAAGGTGTGGATGCTCGGCGGCATCGACTTTTCGATCCTGCTCAGCGCCTACGCCATGGGGTTCTGGATGCCGACCTTCATCCGCAACGCCGGGGTGACCGACACCTTCCACATCGGCGTGCTGACTGCATTGCCCAGCGTTGCGGCGCTGCTGGGCATGCTGCTGATCGGCGCCAGCTCCGACAAACACCGCGAACGCCGCTGGCACATCATCGTGCCGTTCTTCATCGGCGCAGCGGCGATGGCCACCAGTACGTTCTTTACCCACAGTGTGGTTGCCACCGTGTTGCTGTTCGCCATCGCGTCAGCCGCCATCATCGGCGCCGTGCCGGTGTTTTTCAGCCTGCCGGCAACCTTCCTCAAAGGCACCGCAGCGGCCACCGGCTTTGCCCTGGCCTGTTCGCTGGCGAATATCGCAGGCCTGGTCAGCAACTCGTTGATGGGGGTTGCGATCGACGTCACCGGCAGCAGTGCGGGTGCCTTGTGGTTTTTCGCCGGCTGCCTGATTCTCAGCAGCTTCCTGGTCATCGCCTTGCCGGCGAAACTGGTGAACCGTTAATAACAACAATGTTTTGCGGATGAATCATCCTGCCTACGAAGCAGTAGCAGAAGCAGAAATTCCGGGATGGCTATGTCAACCTGGTGACGCTGCCAACACCCGTAAAACCCTGACGGTTTGAAGCAGAACATGATCTAAATGTGGGAGCGGCGGTGCGACGATTCGCGAGCAAGCCCGCTCCCACCTTTTACGGGTGACATGCCTGCAGTATCTGCCGAAGCTTCACCGCCAGCTCAGTGGCCTGTTCCGCCGTCGCCACATTGGTAAAGCCCATCAACACACCCTGTGCACCTCCCGGCTCAAGGGTCCAAGACGACAAGGCGTTAACCGCCAACCCCGCCTCATTGGCGGCCTTGGCAACCACACGATCCGGCACGGGCACCCGCAACCGCGCCAACAGGTTAATCCCCCCGGCCTGTTCATCCACGCGTAAAAAATCCGCGCAATGCAGTTGCAACGCCACCACCAAAAAGCCCCTTCGCAACGCATACAACTGACGCATCTTTTTCAAGTGCCGGGTGAAGTGGCCCTGCTCGAGAAAATCCGCCGCCGTCAACTGCAACAACTGCGCACCGCGCTGCTGCAAGGCCTCGGCGCTGCGCCCGAACACCTCCACCAAGGCCGCCGGCACCACCAGATAGCCCAAGCGCAAGCCCGGAAACAGCATCTTGCTGAAGCTCCCGGCATGGATCACCCGGTCGTGCACGTCCTGGCTCTTGAGCGCCGCCAATGGCTGGCCCTGGTAGCGAAACTCACTGTCGTAATCATCCTCCAGCACCCAACTGCCCTGCGCTTGCGCCCAGGCCAGCAACGCCTGGCGCCGCGCCAGGCTCAACGCCACACCCAGCGGGCTCTGGTGGGCCGGCGTGACAATCGCCAATCGCGCCTGCGGCTCACGCTGAATGCCCTGCGCCACATCCAGGCCATCACGGTCGACCGGTACCGGCACCAGCTCAACCCCTTGATGGAGCAACAACTGCCGCGCATGCACATACCCCGGGTCTTCGTACCAGCAGCGCTGCCCGGCCATCTGCAGCGCGTCGCACATCAGGGTCAGGGAGCCGGCATACCCCGAACAGATAAATACCTGTTGGGGGGTGCATTCCACGCCCCGGTACAGCGCGAGATAACTGGCAATCGCGACGCGCAACGCCTGGGCGCCGCGCACGTCGCCCATGGCCAGGCTGTCGGCGTCGGTGCGGCGTACCTGCTGGGTGACCAGCCGCGCCCAGAGCTTGCGCGGGAAGGCATCCAGCGCCGGCTGGCCCATTTGCAAGGCTGGCGGCGCCGATGTCGGCGGCGGTGCGGCAGGCTGGGGCTTCATCGCCACCTGCGGCAATGTCCGCGCAATCACAGTGCCCGCCTGCCCACGCGCCTCGAAAAAACCCTCGCTGACCAGCAATTGGTAAGCCGCCTCCACGGTCCCACGGGCGATCTTGAGTTCCAGCGCCAGGCTGCGCACCGACGGCACCCGATCACCGGGGCCGAGTTGGCCCTGGTCGATGGCCAGGCGGAAGCGCCGGTAGATTTCCTGATATTTGGGCAATGACGACATCACAAGGAGGCTCGGCAGGACGACAAGGTGGAGTCTGATCATGTCCCAACCCACTTGTCCAATCATGCCCCTGTCGAGCGACCCGGCCACCACCGAAAATGGCGCATCTCTTAACGCAACCCGAGGATCACCCATGAAACACCGTCTCGATTACGGCCACGCCGCCCCTGTTGGTTACAAGGCCCTGGGCGCCGTGCACAGCTATGTGCATGGCTGTGGCCTGGAGAAAGAACTGATTGAACTGGTGTACCTGCGGGTTTCGCAGCTCAATGGCTGCGCCTATTGCCTGGACTCCCATTCCCGCGACCTGCTCAAGCAAGGCGTAAGCCTGGAAAAGATCATGCTGCTGGCCGCCTGGCATGAAGCCTTGCCGTTGTTCACGGTGCGTGAACAAGCCGCCCTGGCCTGGGCCGAAGTGGTCACCCAGGTGGCGCAAACCCACGTGCCGGACGCCGATTACGCCGCCGTGGCCACGGTGTTCAACGACAAGGAAGTCGCCGACCTGACCCTGGCCATTTCCTTGATGAACGCCTTGAACCGCGTGGCCATCAGTTTTCGTAAGGCACCGGAGGCGATCAAGGCCCACCTGGTGAACCTCAATGACCAATGAGCACGTCGAGTTCGCCCTCATGGAAACCGAGGCCGACTGCGTTGCAAGCTTTGCCGTGATGCAGCAACTGCGCCCGCACCTGACCGACGCCGCCCGTTTCGCCGCCCAGGTTCAGCGCCAGCGCCAGCACGGCTATCACCTGCTGGCCGCGCGTGAACACGGCAAGGTCATTGGCCTGGCCGGCTATCGCCTGACGGAAAACACCCTGTACGGTGAGTTTATCTACGTCGATGACCTGGTGGTGGACGCCACCTTGCAGCGCCGTCGCCTGGGCGAGCAGTTGCTCGACCGGGTCCGCGCAGAAACCCGCGCCCGCGGTTATCGTTACCTGGTGCTGGACACCGGCCTGCATATGGCCCTGGCCCAGCGTTTCTACTTTCGCCAAGGCCTGCTGCCGCGAGGCATGCACTTTTCCCAGGACCTGAGCCAATGACCCGCGCCCTGCTCCTCAGTTTCAGCCCCCACGGCAAGGCCGCGCAGACCTTCAAGCTGGCCCGTGCCCTGCTCAACGACCTGGTGCCTGGCGCCGACGTCATCGAGCGCGACTACGGCAGCCAGGCGCTGGCGCCGCTGAGCCGGGAATACGCGAACGCACTCACCACCCCGGGCGGTTTGAGTGGCAGCGCCACGGCGTTGTCGGAACAGTTGATCGTCGAACTGGAAGCCTGCGACCTGTTGATCATCTGCACGCCGGTGCACAACTTCACCGTGCCGGCGGCGCTTAAGGTCTGGATCGACCATGTGGTGCGCATCCATCGCAGCTTTACCATCAATGCGCAGTTTGAAAAGGTCGGCCTGCTTGAGGATCGACGCACCTTTGTGCTGGTCAGCAGCGGCAATGCGCGCAAGGGTCATGAGCCGGACTTTCTCACGCCCTATATGACCACCATCCTGTCTACGGTGGGTATCCATTCGGTGGACTTCGTTTACCTGGGCGCCATGGTGCGCGGCGAAGAAGCGGTGGCCCGCGCCGTGGAACAGGCACACCGGCAGCTGTACGAAGCGATCCGCCCCAGCTGAATGCGGGGCACGCTTGAGTGCGCAGCTCGACTGGCCCCTCCATGGGCCAGTCAGCGTTCGTCATGCCTTGGGGGTATCGACTTTCAAACGGTTTACCTGCACGACCCGGTCATCCGAACCCGCCTTGCGTGGGGCATTGATCGTTATCATTACGCCATCATTGGTGAGGAAAGTGGGCTTGGCCTTATCCTCCGTCCCGCCCATGGGGTAGGCATTCTTGATAAACAACGTCCGGTATTCCCCAGGCTCGTCGCCCTTGAGCGTGGCCACCAGGTCACCCTCACGCGTAACGCCCCAATCGAAAACCTGCGAGGCGCTGTAGTCCAGTTTGATAACACTTTCGACCGGATCATTGATGGTCACAGCCTGATAACCCTTGTTGATTTCGTAGGTATTAAACCCACCCTGGCCGACAATGTCGGCGCCACCATTGATAACAATCACGTTGGCGCCTTTGCCCGTCAGCACCACGTCCTTTTTGCCGTTCAACGTCAGGTGATTGTCTTGATCATTCCCCTGGATATAACTTTCTCCATTTTCAACCGTGACGGCATTGGAGAAAGCATGGAAATACGCAATTGGCGTGACACCATTGGTTTTGGAGTCCTGGGCGTTGACCGAAACCGCACCGGTTTTAAAGTCGATGACGTGCCCTAAATAGGCCGCTGTTTTCGACTCGCCATCGACGCTGTAAGTGGTACGCAGCTCACCCGAAAAGCTCAGCGTATTGGTGCCCTCGCCGCCCCAGAGTTCTGAGGCCTTTGGGCTGAACCCGTTTTTCTCGGTGTCCTGCACCTGCCGCATTTGCTCGAGTGTCTGGCGTGCATCGGCATTGAAGTTAAAGGTATCGTCGGCGTCTCCGCCGGTGATCAGCTTTTTGCCGCCCTCGAAAGAAAAATAATTGTGTTTTTTCCTTGAGCCCGCCACCACGTCATCTCCGTCACCCAACACCCAGAACGTGCCTCTTCCACCGCCCGGTACACCTTCGACAGGCTTGATCGACATGCCATCCCAGGAGTCTTCAGGTGCGGTAATGCGATCATTACCGCCGCGCAAGTGCGCGGCCGGGACTTTGCCATCCACTTTAATCAGGTTCAGCAGCAAACTCGGAATGTTCCACCAGAGTGCGGGAGTCAGCGGAACCTTCCCCGGGACCTGTGTGACCTCGACCTTGGTGTCGCCATACACAACACGTTCATAAAGATCCTTGCCTGGCCCTTCCAGAAACGCCTTGTAGAGAGCCCGGATGTTGTCATCGTGTTCATGGGAGTATTTCGCTTGCAAGTAGGGCTTCATCACATCAAACCCCGGTGCAAAGCCCAGGAATGACTTCAAGCCAAGCGTAAACTTCTGGTTGCCTGTCAACGGTGTGTATTTATCAATGTCTTGCACAGTACGCACGGCTGAATAAATTGACTGTGCAACCATCAAGCCCGCTGCTACCACCAGCCCAGCCGGCCCGGCGCTGCTGGCTCCGGCGAGAAACGCTGCCCCCAGGGCGATCGACGTAGCGGCATTGGCAACGGCGAATGCACCATTGACATAGTGATCCTGAGCTTCTTTATCGGTGCTACGCCCCGCTTTTTTAAACGAATCGACAGCCGTGTAAATATCAAACGGCATACTGATAACTAAACCGGCCCCTCCTGCCACTTTACCGATCATCTTGCCCACGGAGGACGATTGAAAACTGAGTATCGTCGGTGCGGCCCGGTTGACTACCTTCTGCGCCACTTTATTGAGCCCCGTCTCCACGCCAATTCCGACGTAGTCAGCCCCTACAGCGCCCAGCCCTATGGCGCCCGCCGTGGTGTCACCACGTTGAATGCTCTCAATGGAACTGCGCAACCCTTGAAAGGTACTGAAGGCCCGAAAACCCAGGCCTCCCGAGTCAGTCGCGCCTGTTTTACCGGGTGTGCCCGCAGAAAAAAAGTCCGCGGGAAGCGGTTTATTGCTGCGCCGCATATCGCGGATGGCGGCAGCATGCCGCGACATGTCATTAACGGATTGTTGCAGCGCCTCCGGGATAGTGCCGCCGTCCCGCCTGCTCAGCAGCGGTACAGTGGATTCACGCAGGGAGGCGATCTCAGCAAGCACATTACTTGCACGCTCGCTGACAGCATCCGACCCGGATTTGATAAATGCTTCCAGACGCAGATAGTCAATGTCCATCGCGCCGACCATCTTTCTGCCGTCTGGATCATCGGGCATCTGCGTCTCGATCGGCGCGCCATTGAGGTTTACGCCCATTTTGTAAAGCTCGACGCGGCTGACCTCGATTTCACCGAACTTAATGGGCGGCTGGCTGGCATCAAGCTTTTTCAGGCGTTCCATTACCGCTGGGTCAATCGCGGGTACCGTCTTTGGCGGTGTGACTGCAGTGACCGTCGGCGATGCTTGCGCGGGTGTTTTGGGCGGCGTCACTGCCTGGCCCGGTGGCGTAGCGATCGGAGCCGAGGGGCTGGTTACTGTAGGAAACAGTTTGTCGTGCGCTGCCTTGGTCTGTGGGTTGAGCTTGCCTTCATAGAGACGCGACGTATAAGTCTCTTCCAAGAAATCCCGTGGGCTTTTACCTGCACGCTGACTGTCTTGAGGGCCGGCCTCGCGAAATGGTTCCTTGCTGGCGATCACTTCCAGGAACCCTTTGGCATCGGCTTTGTAATAGCCAAGCATACCGAGCTTGCCGGCGATCAACGCGGCTTGCTTCTTGGTGACGGAGTCAAGGCCTTCGACCCCAGCCCGATAGCCAACGCGATCGGCGACGGTAGTGTCCGCCGAAGCGGCAGGCGCGAAAAAGTCGTCGCCGATAATCAACGTGGGCGGATTGCTGAACAGCAGCTTCGTTTGCGGATGATCGCCCGGTTTGGCAATAACCACGTCGATGTCACCGGCCACCGCCAAGGCTTTTTTCGGGGTTTTGGACTGAATGCGTTGCAGCGCTGCGTCCACCGCCTTGGCTACCTGCTCAGACCTGACGGGGTCACTGCCGGCTGGGCTGACGATATCAAACGTCGTCCCTCGAACAACCTCGGTACGCGAATTGAATGGCGTGCCGATTTGTTTGTTGGCCAGAGAGGATCGCTGTTGCTCTATACGCTCGAAGGCATAGGGATATCCAACAGGCGCAGCGGCCGCCTTGATGGCGTTGATCAAACTGTGCTCGAGCTCCCTCATGGGCGACAACAGTGGGGAGTCCGGGTATTTCCCGATATAGTCCTGAACGGACTTTAATGTCTCTTTCGCATGATCAAATTGTGACATCCCCTGGCAATCATGCAGCTTGCCCAAGCCTTGCGTAATTTTCTCATAGTCCGCCGCCCCCTGTGCGGCCGGGGCCGGCGCCTGTTTACCGAATGCCTCTTTGGTTGGCACACGCGTGGCGTCGATCACCTTAACGTTATCAAGGCCGTTCAAGGGCGCGTCGAACATGAAACGTATAGCGTTATTGTCGCTGGAAACCTCAGGCACATGGTCAGGTTTGAACACACTGATCAGATATTCGGGTTTAGCGCTGTCTTTGTTATACGGCTGATGTAAATGTTTCAATTCGGAGCTGGTAAATATCCTTTTCAAGCCTTTTTCAAACGCTTCCTTAGAAGAAAACGTCGTAAACCCGATATTCGGGTCATTGTAATAGTAGGTTCGAGCGCCTGTAGCGTCGACGATAACCCCTGCCGTCAGGCGATGCTCGTCAGCGCTGATCAACAGGGTTGTGGTCTCAGTCGCGGTGTAAAGTCGCGGCGCAATCTGTGTATAGGCTTGAACCTTTCTGGTCGCCGGGTCATGCGCAACGCTACGATCATCAACCTTGCCATGCACCTCGGCCAGCTTGCGAAAAAACACTTGGGATTCGGGATCATCCGGATGCGCCAGCGCCTGGTAAACATTGCTCAAAAACGTATCCTGCTTGCCCTCTGCCACGGCCAACGACAAAAGATGGCAAAACCCCGAACATTGCCCGTCCGATAACTTATTGATTAAAGACAGGTAATAACCCTGTGGCAGGGGCGTGACCTTCACCCCGTTGTCCGTGATCACCTTGGTAAATATTCTCGCATCGTCATGCGGGCCACTGATCAGGCGTTGCTCAACCCTGTATCGCAGTGCTCCCAGTTGCTGCGGGCTCAATGGCTGATTCAGTGCCAACCGCATCAGCGCCAAGTCGCTCATTTTTGCTGAATACCCCGGCAGCGTGACGGCCGAGGGAGTGTCATAGCCTTGTTTAAAATCGGCATGCCCTGGCCCCACAGCGGCGTCGCTCATCTTGCTGACAAAATGCTCAAGCACTTTGTTATCCGGTAGGGAGGCAGGCGGTGTTACCCGGCCCCGAACCTCGACCGTAGAGGTATCCCTGCGGGTTCGGCTGTGCTCAGCGGGTTGTACAGGCGGCGATGTGTCGGTAAGCGCAGGTTGAACATAGCCAGAGAACCGTTGAGTCGTAGCCGAGGAGACGTGCGACATGAAGACTTCCAAGTATAAATAAAGTGAAGCGCTACCCGTGTAACAGGCATGCCGTAGAGGGCTAACCTACAAACACACACCGTGTGTAACTATCAGATTTATCTGCGAACTTTCTGTTAGAAGCGTTGCTTTTCAGCCCCCCGTCTCAAGGTGTTTTCGTCCTCGCTTATACCCAAAAACACTTGTTCCTTATCACCGGGGCTGGGGCTAGAATCAGCGCCATTCCTGCACCTGCCTCCCTGATACGAGCGCCCCATGAGCTTTGATTTCGACACGATCCACCCCCGCCAAGGCACCGGCAGCACCAAGTGGAACCGATACCCGCAAGACGTTCTGCCGATGTGGATCGCCGACATGGATATCGCCGCGCCACCGGCCGTTCTGCAAGCCCTGCACGCACGCCTCGACCAGCAGGTCCTGGGCTACAGCGTGGCTGGCCCGGATGTGCGCGAAGCCATCATCGCGGACCTGTGGGCCAAGTACGCCTGGCGCGTACAGCCTGAAGAGTTGCTGTTCCTGCCCGGTGTCGAGCCTGGTTTCAATATGGCCCTGCACGCGTTCGTACAACCGGGCCAGCCCGTGGTGCTGCAAACCCCGAACTACCGGCCGATCCGCCTGGCACCGGGCCACTGGAACCTGCCGCGTATCGAAGTGCCGCTTGAATTGATCAATGGCGAGTACATCACCCCCATGCCCGCCATGCGCCAGGCGCTGAACGGCGCCGGTGCGCTGCTGCTGAGCAACCCGCACAACCCAGTGGGCAAGGTCTTTGCGCGTGAAGAATTGCTGGCCGTGGCCAATGCCTGCATGGACAACGGTGCACTGATCATCAGTGACGAAATCCATGCCGAGCTGTGCTTTGACGGCCGTCGCCATATTCCCACCGCCAGCCTCGGCCCCGAGATCGCCCAACGCACCATTACCCTGATGTCGGCGAGCAAGGCCTATAACGTCGCCGGCCTGAAGACCTGCTTTGCCGTGGTGCAAAATGCCGAGGTGCGCGAGCGCTTCAACAATGCCCGCTGCGGCATGGTCGACAGCGTCAGCCCGCTGGGCCTGGAAGCCACCCGCGCCGCCTATAGCCAATGCAGCGAATGGCTGGACGCACTGGTGCCGTACCTGCAAGCCAACCGTGATTATCTGCTGCACGCCGTGCAAAACCGCTTGCCTGGCGTGGTGATGCACGCGCCCCAGGGCACCTACCTGGCCTGGCTGGATTGCAGCGCCCTGGGCCTCGCCGACCCGCAGCAGTTCTTTCTGGAACAGGCCAAGGTCGGACTGAGCGCAGGCATCGAATTCGGTGATGACAGCCAGCAGTTCGTGCGCCTGAACTTCGGCTGCCCACGGGTGATGCTCGAAGAGGGTTTGCAACGCATGGAACGTGCACTGCGTCAGCGCTAAAACGCAGACGCATCAGTCGGGCGGCGGTGGCCCACGAACTATCTGAAGAGACATCGCACAATGTGGGAGCTGGCTTGCCAGTGCCCACACTTGCGAACACATTTACAGCTTGGCGATCGACACTTCAGTCGACTTCACAAAGGCAATCACTTCACTGCCCACTTTCAATTCCAGGTCACGCACCGAGCGGGTGGTGATCACTGAGGTGACGATGCCGGACGCGGTTTGCACGTCGATTTCAGACACCACTTCGCCCAGCAGAATTTCCTTGATCACGCCCTTGAACTGGTTGCGCACGTTGATCGCTTTGATGGTCATGTCGGCTTTCCTTTTGGCTGTTGGGTCAATCCGCACGAATGCGCAGGCCCTCAAAATGCGTTATCGGCATCGATATTAAAAGGAATATATAAGTCTTTATTTATACGATATAGATATATAAAAGGTGATCGCCTGCCAACGGCCGTTCAACGCCCAGGCGCTGCCCAAGGCCTTGCCCGGCGGCATGGCGCAACGCGTGACCATTGCACGCGGGCTGTATTCACGCCCGCAGGTGTTATTGCTCGATTGCCTTGCTGCTGGTGACCCATGATGTCGACGAAGTGCTGTACTTGAGTGAGCGGGTGCGGGTGATGGACAACCGGCCGAGCAGTATCCGCCAGGAACTGGCAGTCGACCTGCCACACCCACGGGGCCGGCGTGACCCGGCGCTGGCGCAGCTCAAGGCACAGGCATTGACCGAGTTGCAGCGCGCGCATGTGATCTAGGCCAGGGTTCGACTGAGTGTCACCCAATACCGCGTGCGCGCTCGCACTTCGAACCCCAGGGTCTGGGCCAGCAGCGTGAGGATGCGATCGGTGTCATCCAGGCGAAAGCTGCCGGTGACCCGCAGCGTTTCCAGGCTCGGGTCCCAGCGCAACACACCAGGGCGGTAACGTTCCAGCTCGCGCAGGAAATCCCCAAAGGGTTGGTTCTGCGCGGTCAATACGCCGTCACGCCAGCCCAGTTGCTGCACATCAAACACCGCCCCGGCACTCAGCCCGCGAGGCCTTAACCAGGCTTGCTCACCGCTGTTCAACGTCGTCAATTGCCCGGTCAGATCACGCACCTGCACTGCGCCCTTGAACACCGACACCCGGCAGCCGGACGCCAATTGCCGCACGCACACGTCGGCCTGGCGCACTGCTACCTGGCCATAGCGCGTGTGCACACTGATCGCCGCTGCGCCCGGAACCGTCAGCGCGAGTTCGCCGTCCACCAGCGTGATGCGCCGCTGTGCCAGGTCGACATCCACCGCCGTCGCCGTATTGAGTTGCAGGCTGCTGCCATCGGCCAATGGCAGGCGCTTGCGCTCGCCGGTGGCGGTGTGCAAATCAGCCCGCCACGCCTCGATGGGCAACTGGCGGCTGATCAACCAAGCGGTCGGCACCAGCGCCGCCACGCCCAGGGCCCGTTTGAGCAGCGCACGCCGCCCCGGTTGCGGGCGGTCGAGGCTGGCCATTGCCACGGCCTGGGGCAAGTCACTAAAGCGCCGGCGCAGTGATTGGGCCTTCTGCCAGGTCTGTTCGTGCTGAGGATGGCTGTCGCGCCAAGCCTGCAAATTGGCATGGTCACGCTCGGTGGCCGCGCCGGATTCCAGCAGCGCCAACCAGTGGGCGGCGGCGCGCGCAACCTCGCGGCTCACATGTCCACCAGCAAGCAATGTTCATAAGCCTGGGCCATATAGCGCTTGACCGTGCGCTCAGAAACGTCGAGCCGCTCGGCAATCTCGCGATAGCCCAGGCCCTCCAACTGGCTCCACAGAAAGGCGCGGCGCACCACTTGCGGCAAACCGTCAAGCAACTCATCCAGGGCGTGCAGGGTTTCCAGTACCAGCCAGCGTTGCTCGGGTGACGGCACGCAGGTCTCGGGCAAACTCGCCAGCGCCGTCAGATAGGCTTGCTCAAGGCTGCGGCGCTGATGAAAGTTGGCCAGCAAGCGCTTGCCGACCGTCACCAGATACGCCCGTGGCTCCTGCATGTGTGCAATCGGCTGGGCACTGGCCAGCACCCGCACGAAGGTGTCCTGGGTCAGGTCCGCTGCATCCCAGGCGTTGCCCAGGCGCCGTCGCAACCAGCTTTCGAGCCAGCTGCGATGATCACGGTACAAACTCGACAAGGTCAGTTCGCCAGTGTGGGACGGGGCAACAGCATCAGTCATGGCAAGCAACCTGCGCGGCGCGAGTGAGTCTCAAATGAGATTCATTCTATTTAATATCGCGCGGGTGCACCATGCTCTTTTCAACATCGTGTTTATGCCCTGGGTGACAAACCAGTCTTTACTATTTGTCTTTATGTGGATATTTTATCCAGATACGCCCATGAGGTCTGCCCATGCAATTGCCCGACTATTCCGATGTCGTCGCCGCCGCCCAACGCCTTGAAGGCTTCGCCCATCAAACACCGGTGTTCACCTCACGCACCCTTGACGCCGAAACCGGCGCCCAGGTGTTTATCAAATGTGAAAACCTGCAACGCACCGGCTCGTTCAAGTTTCGCGGTGCGTTTAACGCCCTTTCGCAGTTCGACGCGCAGCAGCGCAAGGCCGGGGTGGTGGCGTTCTCCTCCGGCAACCATGCCCAGGGCATTGCGTTGGCCGCCCAATTGCTGGGCATGCCGGCGACCATCGTGATGCCCACCGACGCGCCCGCCGCCAAGGTCGCCGCCACCCGGGAATATGGCGCCAGCGTGGTGCTGTATGACCGCTTCAACGAGGACCGTGAGCAAATCGGTCGCACCTTGGCGGTTGAGCATGGCATGACGTTGATCCCGCCTTACGACCACCCACACATCCTCGCCGGCCAAGGCACGGCCGCCAAGGAACTGTTGGAATTCAGCGGCCCCCTCGACGCCCTGTTCGTCGGTCTGGGGGGTGGCGGCATGCTCTCGGGCACCGCGTTGTCGACCCGTGCGCTGGCCCCCGATTGCCAGCTGTTGGGTGTTGAGCCCCAAGCAGGCAATGACGGCCAGCGTTCATTCCAGACCGGCAGCATCGTGCACATCGACACCCCGGCGACCATCGCCGACGGTGCGCAAACCCAACACCTGGGCGACTACACCTTCCCGATCATCCGCGACAAGGTCAGCGACATCCTCACCGTCTCCGACGCGCAGTTGGTGGCCGCGATGAAGTTCTTTATGCAACGCATGAAAATGGTGGTCGAACCCACCGGCTGCCTGGGCCTGGCCGCGTTGCGCCAGCTGGGCGAGCGGTTCAAGGGCCGGCGCGTGGGCATTATCGTCACCGGCGGCAACGTCGACATCGCGCGCTACGCCGCGCTGCTCAGCGAGGCGCCATGAACATCATCCACACCGAGACCGCCTCGGCGCCTGCCGGGCACTACTCCCAGGCCGTCAGCCACGGCGACACGCTGTATATCTCCGGGCAATTGCCGGTCAGCCCTGACGGGCGCCACAACCTTGAAGCATCGTTTGCCGAACAGGCCCGGCTTGCGCTGGCTAATCTGCTGGCCATCCTGAAAGCCGCCGGTGGCACGCCGCAGGATCTGGTGAAAGTCACGGTGTATGTGGCCGGGGTGCAGCATTGGGCGCAATTCGACCGTATTTACGCCGCCGCGCTGGGCGAGCACCGCCCTGCCCGCGCGGTGGTGCCGGTGCCCGAGTTGCACCACGGTTACCGGGTGGAGATTGAAGCTGTGGCGCGCTACCTGGCGTAGGTGTAGACCGCCGCCCGTGACACGCCCAGGTGCGCAGCCACGGTTTCCATGGCCCGGCGAATGTCCATGCAGCCCGAGTCTTTGAGCTCTTGCAGCAACAGCCGTCGATCCGCCGCCTTGAGCGCGCGCGGCGTGGTGGCCAGGCGTGCGGCGAACTGGTCGATACGGGTGCGAATCACATCGGCGCCGGACGGCTCCAGGGATTCAATCAGGGTGTCGCCGGTGACCGAGCCAAATTGCTCGAGCATGCCCTGCAGGCCACGGAACAATGAGAGATCGACGTTCATGCACAAGGCCGCGACGTACTTGCCGCTGGTGTCCTTGATGCCGATCGAGGTGCTTTTGACCTGGCGCCCATCGGCGAACTGATTGCGGTAATTGGCAATGATCTGCGGGTAGTCGGGGTCGGCAATCCGCGCCAGGCCCAACTCGGTGGTCGGGTCGCCCGGCGAGCGCCCGGAGAGGTTGTTATGGATCGCCAGGATCGCCTGCTGCGGGTCGCGCAAATCGTGCAGCACCACTTCGCAGAACGGGCTGAAGGTTTTGCTCAAGCCTTCGGCAATCTGTTCGAGCTGGCTGATGAGGGTGGTTTCTTCAGGAGCGGTCTTTTTCATGCAAGACAACATATCCAGTTCTGGACAGGCCGTCAATTTGGCCGCTGTCCCCTGAGCGTGCCGAGCACAGTGACAACGCGGTGTTGCACAACGGTGACGTGCAGGTCCGGGAGCGACTGCGTGGTTGGTAGACCCACCGCTACAGGGCGAGCTCCATCTTGATGATCTCGATGGACACCGGGCTGTTGCCCCGACTGAAAGTGCCCTCGCCGACCTTTTCAAAGCCGAATGCGGCATAGAACATTTCGGCGTTGAGGGTCGCTTCCAGGCAGGCCTTGGCATGGCCGGCGTTCTTGATGCGCTGCAAGGCTTCATTCAATAAGCGTGCGCCAATGCCCTGCCCGGCGGCAGCGCCGCGCACGAACAGCTTGCTGATTTCATTGCCATCGATCTCGATAAACCCCTGCAGCCTGTCGGTGTACGCCAGCCACAGGTTGCCGGCGGCGATGGCCTCGCGGTAGGTCGCGGGTGAGCGGCCGTTGAGCCACATGGCGATCTGCTCGGGGCCATAGTCGCCCGTGCAGAGGTTTTCGACAGAGTTCTTATGCACCTCGAAGACACTTTGCGCGTCTTCCAGCAGGGCGGATCGAATCAGTACTTTTTTCATTCCCTTGAAATTCCACCGGCAGCCAATGAACCCAGGTTTTATAGCTCAACCGGCGCTGCGCCGCGACCCAAGACCGCACATCTTGTGCGTTGACCTGTTTTGTTACACACCATATAGTGTGCCCACAAACACAAACCACCACTACATAGTGTGCAGTACCGGTATTTACCGACCACACTCTGCGCAGTATTTCAATGCCTTGAAGCCTGCAAAAACCTATTTTTCGAGTACCAGGAAGGAGAATTTCAATGTTGAGTTGGGATGAAGTCGACAACGAAGACACCGGTGCAGCGGTGATCAAAGGCGCCAACGCCGGCCACGCCAGCGAAGCCAACATGGACCGCCTCGACGGTGCCGGTGCTGCCGCCGCCCTGGAAGCGCGCAACGTCACCGCCAACGACTCGGCTGCGATCATCCGCGCCAAGGCCGCCCTAGACAAACTCGACGTCGCCGAAGGCCTCGCCGAACTCGAAGGCTCCGCCGCCCGCGTCGCCGTCGACGAAAAGCGCATGATCAACTGCCGCGCCGACCTCAACCAACTCGTGCCCTTCAAGTACGACTGGGCCTGGCAGAAGTACCTCGACGGCTGCGCCAACCACTGGATGCCGCAAGAGGTCAACATGACCGCCGACATCGCCCTGTGGAAAAACCCTGAAGGCCTCACCGACGACGAACGCCGCATCGTCATGCGTAACCTGGGCTTCTTCTCCACCGCCGACTCCCTGGTCGCCAACAACCTGGTACTGGCCGTGTACCGCCTGATCACCAACCCGGAGTGCCGCCAGTACATCCTGCGCCAGGCCTTCGAAGAAGCGATCCACACCCACGCCTACCAGTACTGCATCGAATCGTTGGCCATGGATGAAGGCGAGATCTTCAACATGTACCACGAGATTCCATCGGTGGCTAAAAAAGCCGCCTGGGGCCTCAAATACACCCGTTCGATCTCCGATCCGAAGTTCGAAACCGGCACCGTCGAAACCGACAAAGAACTGCTGCGCAACCTGGTCGCCTACTACTGCGTCCTGGAAGGCATCTTCTTCTACTGCGGCTTCACCCAGAT